>JAZNST010000121.1:0-2105 GCA_045591405.1 Ruminiclostridium sp. | reverse complement strand
TGTGATAGGGTGCGTCCGTGAAGGGACGGGGCAAAACAAAAGCGCAGATATGAGGCTCTTAAAATCGAGGGGCGTTCGGAATATTCTTTTTTCGGTTGCAATTTCAGCGTAAAAGTGATATAATTTATTATCAAGAATTGTTTTTGGCTAAGCAAGGAGGAGGGGTAATATGCTCAGAGTTCTGGTTGCGGCAAAGACTGAACAGAGCTGCGAAAATATTTCCCGACTTTTATGCGGCGAGGAATGTGAAATTTCCGTCTGCTGTGACGGAGCAAGCGTGAGAGCGCTTGACGTAAGTACGTTTGATATCGTTATAGTTTCAACTCCGCTGAGCGATGAATTTGGACTTGATCTTGTGGCTGAGCTGAAGGACAGAACCAACGCAGGGCTGATTGTCCTTGCAAAGAGCGATATAGCAGACGAGGTTCAGAATAAGCTCAAGTTCGCAGGGGCTTTTGTTATCGGCCGCCCCTTCCCTAAATCAGCGCTTATTCAGGCGATGAGATTTTCAACGGTTGCAAGGGATAAATACCGTGAGCTTGAAAAGGAAAAGGAAAATCTTTCCCGTCAGCTCACCGAGGTTAAAACGATAAGCCGCGCGAAAAATCTTCTGATGCAGTATCTTGCGCTGACAGAAGAACAGGCTCACCGCCACATTCAAAAGCAGGCGATGGATCTCAGAAAAACTCAGCTGGAGGTCGCCGAAGACGTTCTTAAAACCTATTTAAGTTAATTCGGGCATTGCCCTAAAACAGAAAAGGAAAATACTATGGCAAAAATGAATTCAAGCTTCCTTAACTTGAAGACCAATTATCTCTTTAAGGAAATCTCCCAGCGTGTAGGAAAATATACGACTGAACATCCCGACAACAAGATTATCAAAATGGGAATCGGCGACGTTACAAAGCCGCTGTCTCCCGTTGTGACCGAGGCTTTTTGTAAGGCTGCCGCAGAAATGGGCGTGGCTGAAACCTTCAGAGGCTATGAAGACAGCGGTCAGGGCTATGAATTTCTCAGAGAAGCGGTTGCGGGCTATTATAAAAGCTTCGGCGTAACGGTTGACGCTTCTTGCGTATTTATCAGCGACGGGGCGAAGTCCGATTCGGGCAATATCAACGATATTTTCGACGAGAGCAACGTCGTGCTTGTAACTGATCCTGCTTACCCCGTTTACGTTGACAGCAACACTATGGGCGGAAAGAAGATTATCTACGCCGATAGCAACGAGGAAAACGGCTTTGCGGCAATGCCCCCCAAGGACGTTCACGCAGACCTTATTTACCTGTGCTCGCCCAACAACCCCACAGGAGCCGCTTACACAAAGGCTCAGCTCAAGGAGTGGGTTGATTACGCTGTTGCAAACAAGGCAGTAATCATCTATGACAGCGCATACGAGGCGTTCATCACAGACCCCGACGTTCCAAGAAGTATCTTTGCGGTTGAGGGCGCTGAAAAGTGCGCAATCGAAATCTGCTCCCTTTCAAAGACAGCAGGCTTCACAGGAACCCGTTGCGGCTACACAGTAGTTCCGTCAGAGCTTATGTTCTACGCTCCCGACGGCTCAGAGGTGAGCGTTAAGGCGATCTGGACAAGACGCCAGGGAAGTAAGTTCAACGGCGTTTCCTACCCTGTTCAAAGAGCAGCAGAGGCTGTCTTTACCCCCAAGGGAATCGAACAGGCACAAGAGACGATAAGCTACTACCGTGAAAACGCTAGAATTATGATGGAAACCTTCGACAAGCTCGGAGTTACCTATACAGGCGGAAAGAACAGCCCTTACATCTGGTTCAAGTGTCCCAAGAATATGGGCTCGTGGGAATTCTTCGACCTTATGCTCAATAAGATCGAGGTCGTAGGAACACCCGGCGAGGGCTTTGGAAAGAACGGAGACGGTTGGTTCAGACTCACCTCCTTCAACACCCACGAAAAAACAGCCGAAGCAATGGCAAGATTTGAAAAGCTTGTAAGCGAAATGTAAAAAAGAAGCCGACTGCTCCTTATGGAACGGTCGGCTTTTTTGTAGGAGATGAGGCGGAGCGAGCGCCGAGGCTGAGCCAAAGCGAAACGGAGTGGAGCGGGAGGCGAAGACGAGGGGTGAGCGGAGC
>JAZNST010000120.1:0-17275 GCA_045591405.1 Ruminiclostridium sp. | reverse complement strand
AAGCGGGTGCAAAAAAATTTCAATTGATAGTAAGGAAGAGTATTCTTCACTACAATCTCAAATACTATCGGAACAGCTTTCAGAGGATATCACTACTAAAGTTGAAACGAATAAACCGATAATTAATGATAATGAAAATCATATTACACGCACGATAAAGGCGAAATGTGTTATCGAACCATCTGAAACAAGAACTTTAAAATTTGATTTAGATGTTCCCGCTACACCTTTTTTGACAGCCTACAATTACAACCTTTCTGTAGGTGGACAATATAATGTCCAAGATGTTATAGATAATTTTTTTGGAAATAATGCAAAGAATTTTGTTCAGTTTGTGGATTCTGAGGAGCTGATTTATCATAATTCTTCGGACATATATGATTATTCTCTCGTGGAATATAAAAAAGAAAGCGGAGAATTATATCTTGTAAAAGGTGATGCTGCTGCAATGGATTTTACATCGACTAATATGTTACAGTACGCCGATGAAATGATAATAGATATGACTGAGCACGAAGCAATTGAACTTTGTGATAAATTTCTTAATAACTGTGGCATAACAGGTTATAAATACGACTATACACTTTATTACGGTGCAACACAATCCACATTTTATTTAATACGCTATTATTACGAGTTGGATTCTCTACCCACATCTTCGCGTATAAGTGATGGAAAAGGATTTTGCAACCTCACGTTTTTTGTTAACAATAGCGGCTTGGTGAAAATAACAGGTTATTTATTTGATGAAAGTAGTTTTAGCCGTACAGAGCACATTGACACCATGCAGATTATTTCTCCCCAAACAGCAATTGATTTTGCTGAAAAACAAGCTGCAGTGATTCGTTGTGGAAATGAAAATCCTCAATTTGATAAATACTTTTCCAACCATGGCGAGGGTCTTTTATATCTTCCAATTCGTGAAATGAAGCTTGGTTATTGGTTTTCAGAATACGAAGAAATAAAGTTGGCATGGATATTTTATATCGGAGAAGATAGCGCAATTGAAGAATCTGGTTTGTTTGCGATAGATGCTGTTTCAGGAAAGGTATATAACTCTTGAATTATGAAAAAGAATTTACTTGAATTAAAACGACACTTGTTCTCGCCTGTTTTCGCAATAACTATTTTAGTGGCACTAGTTGTCATGGTGTATCCTATTTATGATGCTATAAAGGGTATTTTTGTTCTTCCTCAATCCTATTTGTACTATATAGGCGGTGTTCACACCTTTGGAACATTTGACTTGTTTGCGCCAATAATAGCTACAATGCCTTGCGCTACAACGTTCTATAATGACTTTGGAACAGGTTATTGTAAACTTATACTGCCTAGAACAAGCAGAATAAAATATCTGCTTTCAAAGATTTCTATTTGTGGAATTACAGGTGGCCTTGCAATTTTTATTCCGAATCTCGTTCTATACATCTATTTATGGATTTTCGGCAAGCCGCATTTATCAGATACATATATAATGCTTGAAAACTCTATTTTTGAAAACATTGAATTTGCAAATAATGGTTTAAACGTGATGTTAATTCTGCTGCTGCTGTCATTTTTATTTGGAACTGTGTGGTCGTTGGTTGGACTTGCGGCATCGGCGTTTTTTCCAAACAAATATGTTTCATTTGTGGCACCCTTTATGATTTATTTTGCGCTATCAACTGCGCTCTCGTTAACGGATGAATCACTGGTTTTTAGTCCGATGAATATGCTTTACCCCAATTATTCACAAATTCCTTCTATTATATTTTGCTTTATTTACCAATTAGTGCTGATAATTGTTTCGGCTACAACATTTTTGATATGTGCATATAGGAGATTGAAAAATGCTTTATAGAATTGAAAAAGACCTTGTGAATTGGATATGTGCACCAAAATTATGGACGGGCTTGACAATCGGATTGGTTGGCTTTTTAATACAATTTGTAAATTTGTTAAAATTGGTGTACGATTTCGGAACTGGAGTAAACATTTTTGAGACGTACGCTCTTGGTTGTACTAACAGTTGGACAATGACTATAAGTGTTGCAGGATTGATTTTTTCACTTTCGGATATGCCTTATCTCTCATCGTTCGAAATGAATGCAATATATCGTTCGAATAAACGACATTATATTTTAGAGAAGTTTACATATAGCGTTATTTGCACAGCAATTTTCTATATTTTTCAATTTGTGCTAACCATAATTATTTCTTTTGCAATTTCCTACACAGAAAATGTCTGGAGCTTATTTTCATTTGCAATAAGCGATGAAGTTAAAGGTAACATATCACCCGCCATCGCTGCACTCTTTAGTTTGTTTCTGAATTTTATGTATGGATTGATGTTAATTGGTATTCTATTTCTCTTAAGTCTTTTGTTTGATAAAGGAATAGCAGTTGCGGTAATTTTTACCTTTCAAGCTATACAGCATTTTCTGATGATGCGGTCGCCCTCATTCAGTTTATTCTGTGTGTTCCGTAATTCAATTCTGAATTACCATGGAGGATTTAACAAAGAAATTATTGTACATCTATTTTTGGAAATTGCTATTATTTTCATCACAATAATTACTGCCATTTCAATAAAAAACAGGATCTCATATGATGTTCGACAGGAGGATAATATTATATTATGACAGCGGTTGAAATAAAAGATGTAACAAAGCAGTTTAAAAACAAAATCGTTATTGATAAGGTTTCACTTGAACTTCCGTCTGCACAAATACATGGCTTAATAGGCAGAAACGGTAGTGGAAAGACTGTTCTAATGAAGATGATTATTGGATTTATGAATCCTGATAGCGGAATAATTCGTGTTTTTGGAGATGCTATTGGTAAAGATACTGATTTCGCTAAAAATACTGGTGTAATTATAGAAACGCCTGGATTTTTGCCGTTTGAGAGCGGATTCTCAAATCTTAAATATCTAGCATCAATTCGCGGAATAATAAGCGATGAAGAAATAAAAAGAGCAATTTCAAGTGTTGGATTGAATCCCAATGATAGAAAACACGTTGGAAAGTACTCGCTTGGTATGCGACAAAGATTAGGACTTGCACAAGCAATAATGGAAAATCCTGATTTGCTCATCCTTGACGAGCCTATGAACGGACTTGATAAAGATGGTGTATCAGATATGCGAAAATATCTTCTAGGCCTCAAATCGCAAGGCAAAACAATCATTATTGCATCGCATTCCGCAGAGGATATTGATGTGCTTTGTGATACTGTTTATGAGATGGATAAGGGTAAACTACAAAAATTAAGATAGCCTGTTGGCGGCAGTTTCTAAGCTACCGCATTTTTTCTAATACAAATTTCCAAAAATCGAAATAATATTTCTTAAATTCGGGAAAAACGCCTGTTAAACCCTGTTATAATAAAATACGGGGGTGATAATTTTGAAAGAGAGGGCTAACAGGCTTTATGAATTGCGTAAGAGTCGTAATCTCACTCAAACTGCGGTGGCTTTTCGGCTCAATCTTTCTTTGTCACGAATATCAGCCCATGAAGACGGCGAAAATATCCCTTGCGATATTTTAAGGGGCTTTGCCGATTTCTATGAAGTTTCCATTGACTACATACTATGCCTTTCAGATAGCAGAGAAATCGGTTTAAGTGCCAATCTTCGTTTACCTGAGCAGAAGTTATTGGATATGTACCGAAATCTCACACCTGACGCTAAAGCTCTGATTGACGGTATGGTGAATGGTTATTCCTCTAAAACAACCAAGTAACAGTGGAATAAACTCATATAAATGGGTATAATTAGCACTGTAATTCCTTTTCGCAAAAATTTCATTTTGCGATATTCAGATTAAATTCCGCATTATCAAGCGGGATTTTTTGTTTATATGACGAAAAAATTGACGATATAAAAACTTTTTATGCAACCACAAATATTGCAGACAGTGATCTTATACATTCCACTTTACGTTCCATTGACGAATAAACATAGCGATTAAGTGTAATTTCAACGTTGCTGTGCCCTAAAATCTCTGACAGAGTTTTAACATCAACCCCAATTGCAATGCAATTAGTGGCAAATCCGTGCCTGAGAGAATGAAATGATACCTCGGACAAATTCAGTTCAGTTAAAATTCTTTTGAAACGGTATTGCATAACTCTTGGCTCAATAATATTTTTTGTCCCCGAAAGAAGATAACAGCCATCATTTGATTTAAGTTTTTTAAAAAGCGGAACAATGAATTCGGGTAGTGGGATTTTCCGAACAGATGAGCTGCTTTTAGGCGAGGTTATCACTAGCTTTATTGCGGTAGCACCTCCGATATTCTTAATAAGCTGTGCAGTTTCCCTGACGGTCAAAATCTTTTCCTCAAGATCGATATTCTCCCATTTTAATGCACAGAGTTCTCCTATGCGAATGCCCGTTGCCGATGATAATAAAATACCGACATTTGAAAGTGTCGGATTAGCTATTAAATAACTGTTAAGCCAAGTCTGCTCAATCTTGTCGAGTAGCTCTTTTTCTTTTGCTTTTCCTTTTGGGATAGCCATAAACTCTGATTTATCCTCATAGCCAAAACGCTTTTTGGCAAAGCGACATACTGACTTGATTAAACCTGCAATATCAGCGGTATATTTTGCGGATAAACCGCCTGACAGCTTGCGTTGAATAAAAGAGTTAAGATTTTCAACTGTCAGCCTTTCATAAAGCGTTTTTCCGAGCGTTAAACTAATATGTTTCTCATATTTCATCATATAATTCATATATGTGGACTCCTTGACTTTCAGCCTGATATCTGCAAACAAAATTGAAAAAAGGTTATTTAACGTCAAGTTTCTCGGTGCAGCAGAAACTGCGGGTTTAACACGTTTTTCTGATAATTCTGCTTTAACTTCAGCGTAGGTTTTTCCATATATTGATGAGTATTTCGCTGTTCCGTCTGATTTTACCCCGCTTTTATAAAGCAGAAAATGCGTACCATTTTGTGATAAAAAATTCAGAAGGAATTCCTATAGAATCGCAAGCAAGTGCATTGTGGGGATTGGGGTATTTAACGAATCAAAAATATCAGCAATATCCTAAAAAGAAAGGAACATTAAGTTTATTAAATGCTGCTTTACCAACCCTCCAAAAAAATTGGAAATAAGTATGCCGTAGATACAATCTGTGCAACGATTGAAAAAATAGAAAGTCAAATTGCTAATATAGATGATTGTTATAGTTACTCTTAAAAAAAGAGTTCAAATCTAGTAAGTATTTTCCAAAAAATAACTTTTTATAGTCATTTCACAGCTGAGAAGCTTAACTTCAATTGAGTGAAATAATTTCCATACCGGTAGGTAACTACTATTATTATATAATAACCTGCTTTACAACGTCTAGCCAATATTCACTAATATATTGTCAAATTTGTGCCATAAACTTTATTATATTCATAATCTTATTGACTTATTCTCTACTATTGTGCTGTGATTGTAGTAAAGGTTTATTTTTTGTGTTAGGATAAGTATATGACTATTCTATAAATTCTGCAACTTTGTGAATTTTATAGTGATGTTCAAAAAATCTATTTTGACCGCAACTTACATATCGAAACGCAAGTATTGATACGATGCTTGCGTTCCTTTTCTTTTTGCCGAAAAACGCTCGGCGTGGCATAAGGTTTTTCTTTTTTTGCAGGCAAACCCTCATTCGTTGATTTGAACGTGCAAAGCTCAGAAAAACCACGCTCGCACAGAATTCCAACAAAAGCTCCGCTTGGGAATCAAAGCGGAGCCTTTGCTGTTTATATCAGAGTTTTTTTACAAACAAAGCACGAATCGCATTGAGCACGGCAAGAATCATTACGCCGACGTCGGCAAAAATTGCAATCCACATATTAGCTACGCCCAAGGCGACGAGAATAAGGGAGAGAACTTTAACAGCAATTGCAAAAACGATGTTCTGATGCACGATTCTAAGACATTTACGGGAAATCTTGATTGCTTTTGAGATTTTTAGCGGATCATCGTCCATTAAAACAATATCGGCAGCTTCAATGGCTGCGTCCGAGCCCATAGCGCCCATAGCGACGCCAATATCCGCACGAGACAGCACGGGAGCGTCGTTTATACCGTCGCCGACGAATGCAAGCTTTACCTTTTTTGGCTTGGAAGAAAGCAGCTGCTCTACCTTATCGACCTTATCGCCCGGCAATAACTCGCTGTAAACAGTATCAATCTCAAGCGAACGGGCAACCTGCTCGGCAACTGCTTTTGCGTCGCCTGTCAGCATAACGGTTTTTTGAACTCCTGCCCTTTTAAGCTCTGCCATAGCCTTTGCAGAAGAAGGCTTGATCACGTCGGAGATAACTATGTGTCCTGCGTATTCGTTGTCGATGGCAATATGAATAATCGTTCCGACGCGATGACAGTCGGAATAAGAGACTCCGATTTGTTTCATAAGCTTGTCGTTTCCTATGGCAACTAAGCGCCCGTCAACCTTTGCGATAACGCCGTTTCCGCTGATTTCTTCGATTTCGCTGACTCTGCTCCTGTCAAATTCTAAACCGTGTGCTCGCTGTAAGCTGTGGGCAATAGGGTGAGATGAGGCAATTTCAGCAAGGGCGGCGTATTCTATCAGCTTTTCTTCGGGCAGTTCGTTGTGATGAATGGCAGTAACCTCGAAAACGCCCTGAGTCAGCGTGCCCGTCTTATCAAACACCACATAACCTGTCTGTGACAGCGCCTCCAGATAATTTGAGCCTTTGACAAGTATGCCCTCCTTGCTTGCCCCGCCGATACCGGCAAAGAAGCTGAGTGGAACGCTGATAACAAGCGCACAGGGACAGCTCGCTACAAGGAAAGTAAGGGCCCTATAAAGCCACACGCTCCAATTGACGGGGCTATTCAGAAGCAGCATACTGACAAGGGGCGGAAAAATCGCAAGAGCTACTGCACAGATACAAACAACAGGCGTATATATCTTAGCAAATCGGGAGATAAAATCCTCAGATTTTGACTTACGGGAGCTTGCGTTTTCTACCAGATCAAGAATTTTAGACGCAGTGGATTCGCCGAATTCCTTTGTTGTGCGGACCTTCAAAACGCCCGTCATATTGATACAGCCGCTGACAACCTCATCGTTCATCTTCACGTCACGGGGCAGACTTTCGCCTGTCAAGGCGCTTGTATCGAGAGACGACGCTCCTTCAACAACAACGCCGTCGATCGGCATTTTTTCACCGGGCTGAACAACGATTACCGTCCCGATTTCAACCTCGTCGGGATCTACCTGTATCAGCTTGCCGTCACGTTCGACGTTGGCATAGTCAGGTCGAATATCCATAAGCTCGTTGATGTTGCGGCGACTTTTGCCCACAGCGTAGCTTTGGAATAATTCGCCTATCTGATAGAACAGCATAACAGCGATAGCTTCGACATAATCGCCGCTGTCAACAACACCGATTATCATAGCCCCAATGGTAGCGATTGCCATAAGGAAATTCTCGTCAAACACCTGACGGTTCAGAATCCCTTTCCCTGCCTTAATCAAAATGTCATAGCCTATAACAAGGTACGGAATCAAGTACAGGAAAAAACGCAAAAGTCCTTCTATCGGTAAAAATGCCAAGCCAATCATCAGCACCGCCGAGACGATGATCCTTATGAGCATCTTTTTTTGTTTTTTCGTCATAGTATCCCCTTTTCTCAGAAAGCGGCGTCTGAACCCTATGTCAAGCAAAGGACAGAACGCCGTATCCAAGCTCACGCAGTTTATAAGTAAATCTCGCAGTCGTTCTCGACCTTTTTGCAGTTTTTAAGAACGGCTTTCATAACTGCCGCAGTATCGACACCGTCTTCAAATTCTACGATCATTTTCTGCGTCATAAAGTTTACCGTTGCTTCGTTAACGCCGTCGGTCTTTTTGGCGGCGTCCTCCATTTTCAGCGCACAGTTTGCACAGTCAACTTCGATTTTATAGGTTTTCTTCATAATATGATACTCCTTTGCGTTTCAATTAAACGATTGTTTAATCATCACTTACAGTATATTGTACGATTAAACAAATGTCAATGTGTTGAGACAAATGACTTCTTATAGGGATAATCTTTTGTCCGAATGGATTATTTTTTGTTCTCGTATTGTCTTTTTTAAGCCCAAGTGGTATAATAGACACGGAACAGGAGGTAGTATTATGGATTTTAGCCCGTTACCGCACGATCACGGACATCTCTCCGGAGAATTGCGGCTCGAAATGCCGAAAACAGAGACCTTTGAAATAATTTCGGATCTTATGAAAATGATGAGCGACGCAAAACGCATACAGATATTCTGGCTCTTATGTCATTGTGAGGAATGTGTTATCAACATGTCGGCGTTGCTCGACGCAAGCAGTCCCGTTGTGTCGCATCATCTGAAGCTTTTGAAAACTGCGGGACTGATTACAAGCCGTCGTGAGGGTAAAGAGGTCTATTACACGGCGACTAAGACCACACGAGCTCAGGTGCTTCACGAGATGATTGAGCAGATCGTTGAAGTTGCGTGTCCTGCGGACGACACGTTTACCAAGACGCACACGCAAGCTCAGGATTCCTTCATACAAACGGTAAACGAAGTTCACGAGCTTTTAATAAGCGACCTGACGAGGCGATATACGATAGAGGAGCTGTCTGCTAAGTTCCACATCAACCAGACAACGCTGAAAACGACCTTCAAAACAGTTTTCGGGCAGTCAATCGGCGGATATATGAAGGAATACCGTATCAAACGGGCAAAGGAGCTTCTTTGCCACAGCGACGCTTCGGTTGCTGAAATTGCATTTGCTGTCGGCTATGAAAACCAAAGTAAATTCACCGTGGCTTTCAGGAATATAACAGGAACGCTTCCAAGAGACTATCGAAAAGCGCATACAAAGGAATAGAGTCTGTTGCCCAACGACGCATCGTAAAGCTTTTATAGCCCATATACGTATCACCCCCTGTTTTTTTGGGGCTGATTTTTTATTTCCCTATGAAAAACAGTTGAAATTTTTCTATTTTAAGGTATAATTAAAGTAAGCATTTGCAACCGAACACACTATACGGAGGTTATTTATGTTTGAAATTAAGGACAACTTCTATCTTAACAATGAGCCATTCAAGATTATTTCGGGCTCAATTCACTATTTCAGAACCGTCCCCGAATACTGGCAAGACAGACTTGAAAAGCTTGTGAATATGGGCTGTAACACAGTAGAAACTTATATTCCTTGGAACTTTCACGAGCCTGAAAGAGGGAAATTCCTCTGGGACGGTATGCACGACGTTTGCCGCTTTATTGAGCTTGCACAGGCTCTTGACCTTTATATTATCATTCGTCCGTCGCCTTATATCTGCTCTGAGTGGGAGCTTGGAGGGCTTCCGTCGTGGCTTCTCAAGGACAAGGGAATGAGGCTTCGCTGCTGTTATGAGCCGTATCTCAAGGCAGTCAAGGATTATTACAGCGTGCTGATTCCAAAGCTCGCTCCCTATCAGATAGACAGGGGCGGAAAAATAATCCTGTTCCAGATTGAAAACGAGTACGGTTACTACGGTAACGACACGGCGTATCTCGAATTTCTCCGTGACACAATGAGAGAATACGGCATAACGGTTCCCTTTGTTACGTCGGACGGCCCTTGGAACGAGCCTGTCTTTAAGTCGGGACTCGTTGACGGCGCCTTACCTACGGGAAATTTCGGCTCTGCGGCTGAGTGGCAGCTTGGCCGTATGAAGCAGTTTATAGGCAGTGACAAGCCGCTTATGTGTATGGAATTCTGGAATGGCTGGTTTGACACATGGGGCGAAGAGGAGCGTCATACGACTGCGCCCGAAAAGGCAGGAGAAGAGCTTGAGGAGCTTCTCAGACAAGGAAGCGTCAATTTCTATATGTTTGAGGGCGGAACGAACTTCGGCTTTATGGCAGGAAGAAACAACGAGAAAAAAACCGCCGACGTTACCTCCTACGATTATGACGCACCGCTTACAGAGGACGGACAGATTACGCCGAAATATAAGCTTTTCAAGGAGATAATCTCAAAATACGCTCCTGTGCGCGAGGTTGCTCTTACAACGCAGATAAAGCGTAAGGCTTACGGCAAAATAAGCTGTACGGGAAAAACTGACCTGTTCAGCGCTCTTGATAAAATAAGCGAGCCTGTGAAATCAAATTTCCCCGTTACTATGGAGGAGCTTGACCAGAGCTATGGCTATATTCTTTACCGCACACGCATAAAGGATATTGAAATCGTAAACGAGGTTCGTCTTGAAAATGCAAGCGACAGAATCCAGTGCTATCACAACGGCGAATTTATCCACACCTTCTTTGCCGATAATATATGGGAAAAGGTTGAGCTTTGCGACAGAACAAGCGGCGGCGTGATTGATTTGCTTTGCGAAAATATCGGGCGAGAAAACTTCGGAACAGGGCTCGAAAATCAGCGCAAGGGTATCTCAGGCGCAGTAAAGATTAACGACCATCGTCAGTTCGGCTATGAGATCTATCCTCTGCCCCTTGACGAAAAGCAGATTGAAAAGCTCGATTTTGACAGCGGCTATACTGAAAACACACCCGCATTTTTCCGCTTTGAATTTGAAGCAGACGAGGCTTGCGACACCTTCCTTGACGCTGAGGGCTTTGCAAAGGGCTGTGCCTTTATCAACGGCTTCAACCTCGGTCGCTTCTGGGAAATCGGGCCTCAGAAAAGACTTTATATCCCCGCACCGTTTATCAGAAAAGGAAAGAATACCATCATACTTTTTGAAACAGAGGGAAAATCCGCTGACAGCATCACTCTTGCCGACGAGCACGACCTGGGCTGAGCGCCTCTTTTTTCAAAAAAATAAGGGCTTGTACCGTTTTGGTACGAGCCTTTTTCTTTTGCAAGAGCTGACTATATAAATAAAAAAGCTGACCTCACCAAAAAGATGAAGCCAGCATATCAGTGATATTTTTAGTCCTTGAGCACAGCCTTTTGCAAGAACAGCTCGCCAAGAGGCGTTGTGTAAAAGCCTTCGAGCTTATCGCTTACAAGGTTGTTATGAGCGTAGCAGTAAATCGGCACAAGCACTCCTGTTTGCATAAGCATATCTTCTGCCTTATGCATAAGCTCAAAGCGGCGCACCTGGTCGGTTTCAGCCTTAATCTGAGCTATGCACTCATCGTAAGCCTCAGCCCACGTCAGTCCGTCCTGCCCGTCGAAGCTGAATACTGCCGCTTTTGCGTGTTCGCCGTTTCCAAGCTTTGCGTCGTTGTTGCCCGACGAGCTTACGCAAAGGTCAAGGAAGGATATAGGATCGTTATAGTCGGCAATCCAGCCGTTTCTTGCGATTGAGTAATTTCCACTCTGTCTTGTGGAGACGAAGGTTGCCCATTCCTGAATTTCAACCTTGAGGGGAATACCATAGTTGCCCCAGACGCTCTGAAGGTACTCTGCAAGAACCTCGTGCGCTGAGCCTGAGTTCGTGATATAAGTCATTGTGGGGAAGCCCACTGCCTTGTCGTTTTCAACGGTAAACTTTCCTGAAGAAGCCGAAACCTCCTTCAAAAGCGAAAGCGCCTGCTCGCAGTTTTGTGCATAATCCTGAGGGTCAATGCTGAAGTAACCGCTTCCGTCGCCGTTTTCACCGTTTCGTGAGATGTACTGCTCGCCGTCGTATTCGGTAAGTCCCGCAGGAACGAAGCCGTTAGCGGGAATCTGTCCCGATTTGCCTATTTCAGCGCAAACATAGTTTCTGTCAATAAGAAGACTCATCGCTTTTCTAAGCTTCATTTTCTCATCTTCTGTAAAGCCGTCGAGAGTCGGATCGTTTGCGTTAAAGCAAACGTAGTAAATTCCAAGCTCGCTTTCAGTAATAAGTCTGTCGCCGTACTTTTCCTTGATTGCTTCGATTTCGTCAACAGGCATTCTGTTTATGAAATGATAAGCGCCACTCTGGAAATTAGCGTAAGAGGACGAGTCGTCCTCGTTGAAGGTAAAGGTGAGAATATCTCCCGTTACGTTTTCCTTATCGTAATAATACTCGTTCTTTTCAAGCACAAGCTTTGAAAGCGTAAATTCCTTGATTACGTAAGGGCCGTTTGAAATATAGCTATGGCGCTTTGTTGCCCACGCTTCGCCGTATTCCTCAACAGCCTCGCGATTTACGGGCATATACGTCGGGAAGGCGCAAAGCTGCATAAAGTAAGGTGTGTTTCCAAGAAGAACAACCTCAAGCATTTTTCCGTCCTCAGAGGCTTTTACGTTTAGAGACTTCCTTCCGTCAGCATAAACGTAGTTGCCGTTTTCGTCCGTAACAAAGCTTACGTTTCCTTCTTCGTCAGCTTCTGTGAGGTACATATTCTGAACGTCCTCGTAGCCGTCGATGCAATCGAAAAGGTAGCTGTAATCAGCGCCCGTAAGGGGGTCGGCAACTCGGTTCCACGAATAAACGAAGTCGTCAGCGGTAACCGGCGAGCCGTCGCTCCAGTAAAGGTCGTCACGAAGCGTAAAGGTATATGAAACCTTGCCGTCTTCGAGGGCAACAGGCTCAGGGATTTCCTTTGCACACGCAGGAACGGTAACGATTTTTCCGTTTTCGTCAACGTCATAGCTGATAAGCCCCGTGAGCATATGTCTTATATAGTTTCCGCCGTCAAGCGTAATGCTCAGGGCAGGGTCAAGCGTTGCCGGATACGTGCCTATGTTTGCAACAACTCCGTCTGTTGCGGCAATTGAGCAGCCACTTGTTGCAACACACGAGCACAAAAGCGTCAGCGCCGAAAAAAGAGCGCACAGTTTTTTTCTCATATTATATCTCCTGAAAGCATTTATTTTCCAACGTTGAAGCACGCTACAAAATGTCCCTCGGACGCTTCTCTGAGAGGAGGCATCTGCTTTTCGCATTCAGCCGTCGCATAGCGGCATCTGGTTCTGAAGGGACAACCGCTTGGCATATGAAGCGGACTTGGTACGTCGCCCTCAAGCTTTATACGCTTGTTTTCTCTTGCAGCCTTTGGATCGGGAAGCGGAACTGCCGACAAGAGCGAGGTTGTGTAAGGATGAAGCGGATTGTCAAAAAGCTCGTCTGAGGGTGCAAGCTCAACCAATCGTCCGAGATACATTACGGCAATTCTTGTAGAAATGTGCTTTACAACAAGAAGGTCGTGAGCAACAAACAGATAGGTAAGCCCAAGCTTTTTCTGCAAGTCCTCAAACATATTTACAATCTGCGCCTGAATCGAAACGTCAAGAGCCGAAACAGGCTCGTCACAAACGATAAACTTAGGCTCAACAGCAAGCGCTCTTGCTATGCCTATTCTCTGACGCTGACCGCCCGAAAACTCGTGGGCGTAGCGTGTGGCGTGCTCATTGGGAAGTCCTACAAGTTCCATCAGATGATGGATTTTTTCTTCACGCTCTTTTTTATTTGAATAGAGCTTATGAATATCAAGAGGCTCTGCGATAATATCGCTTACCGTCATTCTCGGATTAAGAGAGGAATAAGGATCCTGAAAAACCATCTGAGCCTTTTTTCTGAAGGCGTTTATGGAGGCAGGAGATTTTATCTCCTCGCCGTCGAAGGTGATTGTTCCTGAGGTTGGCTCATAAAGTCTGAGAATCGTTCTTCCAACGGTTGTTTTACCGCAGCCCGATTCGCCGACAAGGCCAAGCGTTTCGCCCTCGTTTATATCAAAGCTTACATCGTCTACTGCTTTAAGAGTAAGGCTTTTCATAAAGCCGTCGGGAACCTTGAAATGTTTTACGAGATGCTTTACTTCAAGAAGCTTCTTTTCTTCACTCATTGTTATACATCTCCTCTATCTGTTGTATTGTCATTCTGCCTTCTTCAATAGCGTCCTTGAAATTGTACCAACAGCTTGCACAATGGTCCTGGTTGATAAGAACCTCCTTTGCCTTATGAGTAAGACAAATCTTCATTGCGTTGGCGCATCTTGGCGAGAAGGGACAGCCATCGGGCATATTGAGCAGGTCAACGGGCGAGCCTCCGATTGGAATAAGCCGTTCGCCGTTTCTTTCTGCCTTTGGAATCGAACGCAAAAGTCCCTTTGTATATTCGTGTCTTGGGTTATTGAATATTTCGTCTGCCGTTCCTCTTTCACAAACCTGACCTGCGTACATTACGATTACCTCGTCGCACATTTCGGCAACAACGCCAAGGTCGTGAGTAATAAGGATAATTGACATTCCGAGCTTTTTCTGAAGCTCCTTCATAAGATCGAGAATCTGCGCCTGAATCGTAACGTCAAGAGCAGTCGTAGGCTCGTCGGCAATAAGAATATCAGGCTCACAAGCGAGCGCCATTGCTATCATAACGCGCTGACGCATACCGCCCGAAAATTCGTGCGGATACTGCTTGAGGCGTTTTTCAGGCTCATTTACGCCGACAAGACTGAGCATTTCCTTGGCTCTTTCCTTTGCCTGAGCCTTATTTCTGTCGGTATGAAGCATTATAGCTTCAACAAGCTGATTTCCGATTGTAAAAACAGGGTTAAGGCTCGTCATGGGGTCTTGGAAGATGATGCTTATCTTTCCGCCTCTGATGCTGTTCATTTTTTCCTTTGAAGCACCGACAAGCTCCTGCCCGTTATATTTTATGCTTCCGCCCGTGATTTTTCCGCCGGGAGCGAGAATCTGCATAATTGAGAACGAGGTCACGCTCTTACCTGAGCCTGATTCTCCGACAATTCCGAGCGTCTTTCCCTTTTCAAGAGAAAACGACAGCCCGTTTACTGCCTTCACTTCGCCTGAATGAGTAAAAAACGAGGTGCAAAGGTCAGTTACTTTTAATATTTCCATAGCTCCTCCTTACTTTCTCAGCTTGGGGTCAAAAGCGTCACGAAGTCCGTCGCCCACAAGGTTGAGCGAAAGAACGATAAGACAAATTACAACCGCAGGAATAATAAGCCTGTAAGAATATGAGTTTATTCCCGAAAGAGCTGAAGACGCAAGCGAACCAAGGCTTGGCATAGGAATCGAAACGCCCAGTCCAAGGAACGAAAGGAAGCTTTCGGTGAATATTGCCGAGGGAATCTGAAGGGCGGTTGAAATTATGATAACGCTTATGCAGTTGGGAATCATGTGCTTTCTGATGATATGCGCGCCTCTTGCACCCATTGACTTTGAAGCAAGAACGTAATCCTGCTGTTTTATGGTCATAACCTGACCTCTGATAAGTCTTGCCATACCAACCCAGTAAAGAAGGGCGAATACGATAAATATACTTATCATTCCCGTGCCTAAGTCGGCAAGGAAGGTTCCCTCAATCGCAGGTGCGATGGTTTGCTTTAGAACGGTTGAGAGCAGTATTATTATCAGAAGGTCGGGCAACGAGTAGATTATATCTACTATTCTCATCATTACAAGGTCAACCTTACCGCCGTAGTAGCCTGCTACCGAGCCGTAAATTACGCCAATAACAAGGACGATGATGCTTGCAAACAATCCGACGAAAAGAGAAATTCTCGTTCCGTAAATTACTCTTATCGCATAGTCACGACCGTGAGAGTCGGTTCCGAAAATGTGAGGGAAAATAAATTCTCCGTCCTCCATACGCTGAAGCTCGGTTTCGCCGTATTCAAACGGCGCAAGGTTATTATAGGAGGAGTCTGCGAGCTGGCCGGGCTTTACTCCGAGCTGCTCGTCGTAGCTATAAGGGTAAAAAAGCGGTACAAAAATTGACACGAGCACAATAAAGGTTATTATAAAAAAGCACACAACTGCAATCTTATTTTTCTTGAAGCGACGCACGCCGTCCTTAAAAAAGGTCGTGCTTTCGCTCATACGCTGCTGAAGGCTTTTTTCTTCGTCCGTTGCACTAAGAAAGCTAAGGTCGGGACGAAGCGTTAAAAAATTATTCTTTTTCATCTGTTGCCCCTCCCTTATGATAAGTCAACTCTTGGGTCGAATACTTTATAAAGAATATCAGAGATAAGCGTCATAATTACCATCATTGCGCCAAGGAAAATAGTCGTTCCCATAATCATCGGATAGTCTCTGTTTATAATGCTTGAATAGAAAAAGCGTCCAAGTCCCGGAACGGCGAAAATCTTTTCTACAACAAGCGAGCCTGTCATAATAAACGCAAGCATTGGGCCTGCGTAGGTTACAACGGGAGTGATTGCGTTCTTGAGCGAATGCTTGAACACTACTTTAAGCGGAGATACGCCCTTTGCTCTTGCAGTTCGCACGTAGTCCTGTCCCAGAACGTCAAGCATACTCGAACGGGTAAGTCTCGTGATGTAAGAAGCGGGATAAAGCGCAAGCGAAATTATCGGCAGAATAAGTCCTGCGGGTGAGTCTCCGTTTGCAGGAAGTATCTGAAGATTTATACAAAAGAGTAAGAGTAAGAGCGACGCTACTACGAACGAGGGCATAGCCACACTTGCAGTAGAGCAGACCATAATAAGCTTGTCCTGCCACTTATTATGATTTACAGCCGCAACCGCCCCAAGCACAACGCCGACAACAATAGCAAGAGCCGCAGCGGAAAGCCCCAAGGGAGCGCTTGTTTTGAGTCCTTCTGCAATCAGATCGGTAACCTCGTAGCCTCTGTTTTTTATCGAAGGCCCAAAGTCAAATCTGAGCACGTCGCCAAGGTAAGTAAGATATTGTTCAAAAACGGGCTTATCAAGTCCGTACTTTGATTCAAGCATTGCCGTTACCGCAGGACTAGCCGCTTTTTCACTCAGAAAAGGGCCGCCCGGAATTGCACGCATAACAAAAAATGTAATCGTGATTATCAGAAAAATAGTCAGAAGGGCAAGAAGCACTCTTTTTATAATGTACCATGCCAGCTTTCCGTTCAAAAAAATCAACTCCTTAATAGCCTAATAAATGGGCTAATTATATCATATTATGAGGATTGTGTCAATCCTTGCACAGCCGCAGCCCTGTGATTAATATGTATTTTTTGTGCAACATTAATCATCAGTAAGAAGAATTTTCGTAAAATGTCACTCAACAAAAAAATGAAAGCTCAGCGTTGCGTTTCAAGTCCCGTCTTTTCATCAGCACAACAGAAAAGACGCTTACACCACTCAGGTCTTTGAATAACGAAAAAAGAATAATGAATAGTGAATAATACAGGTGCGTCGTGCGATTACATTATTCAATATTCATTATTCGCTATTCAATATTAAATTAAACGCGCCCCTGCTGATTGCAATGGCGCATTCGCCTACCTTGAGCGAAAAAGATTTTTCAAAATCTATTTATGATTTTCTTGTTTTTTCTTCGCTGTATTCAGCGAGGATATAAGAATTCTTTTAATCTCTAAGCAATCTGAAAGGATAGAGTCACCATGTTCTTTTTCAAGATATTCGG
>JAZNST010000119.1:0-4503 GCA_045591405.1 Ruminiclostridium sp. | reverse complement strand
TCATAAGCGATTTTGTCTTCATAGACAATCACGCTTACTGCCTTTTCGCCTTTATTCAGAAGCGAATAAGAAACGATAACCGAGGTTGATTCCGAGCCGCTGAGCTTTTCAAACGAAAGAGCCTCAACCTGAGTTCCTGCGGCGGGAATATCGTGGACGGAAATCCACTCGCCGTTTTCCTGGTCAAGAAAATTTATTCTTATCATCGTTTCGTCGTCGATGTCAGTTGCACGGTAAAAAACCATAGCCTCAGGAGTTGCCTCCTTGTCAAGGTTTTCGATAACGAATGCGCTTCTGTAATCTCCGCTTCTTGGATAAACAAGCTCTACGCTTTGCCCCTTACTGTTGAGTAAGGCGGTATATATTTTCGTCTGAAGCTCGTTGAGCTTTGGCGCACTGAGCATTGACTCCATCGAAAAATCAAGCGTACTGCACCCCGAAAGAAGAAGTGCTACCGCAACAAGCCCCGATAATTTCCGTTTTACCATCAGTCCGGCGCACTTTCGTCAGAAGCCTCGTCCGTTTTCTCCTCGGTTGAAGCCTTCTCGTCTTCCTTTTTGTCCTCCTTCTCGTCTTCCTTCTTTGAAAGAAGAACCCAAAGAAAACAAGCCGAAACAATCAGCGTTCCGATTTCTGAAACGGGAACGGGAGGTATCTGCTCAGCTACTACCGACGGTGCGGCGATATAAGAAATAAATTTTGATATTGTAACCGTAGAGGTTAAAATAACGAGCATTGAGGAGAAGAACACGAGCTTTGCCCTTGAGAACTTAGCTTCGTTTCTTGAAAGAAAGCGTCCAAGGCAAAGGAAGAAGAAAACTGCCGCAATATAAACAAGAAGCAGTAAAAGCTCGTCTGAAAGCCTTGTGACAACCGTCTCGTCCATAAAAAGACCTGCTGCCTTGAGAGTGTTGCTTATTGCAAGGATTATCATAAGATAACCTGAAGATTTCTTAATCTGCTTGCTTGAAAGAATAATAAAGGCAATCACGATATATACGATTGCAACCGCAAGCTCGCCGAAGAAGGAAATCCCGATTTTTCCGCCAAGGTGAGATACTACCTCATACGCTGAAAAGAGCGCTCCCGCAAGCACGCTCGCACCAAGCACCAGCGTTTGCCTTGAGCTTAGCTCGTCCGCCTTCTTTTCAAAGGCACAGGCTTTTCTTTTCTTGTCAAAAATTATACCAACCACAAGCCCTACGGCAGTAAGAGTAAGAAGAATGTAGAGCATTGTCGAAACAAAGGCAGAGCTATCATAGAAAAAGCCCGTTTCATAATCAATAGCGGCTGAAAGCTGAACAACCCTCATTACAACGGCAACAAGCGCCGCAACACAGGTTATCCAGAGCGAGATGTTTTTTTTCATTAAAGTCGTTCCCTTTCGGTTTATATAGGTTTTTCAGAGGGAGCTGAGCGTCCCTTTTTCTCAAAGTTCTGAACAAGCTCTCCTTGCATATAATTCAATAGGCTGAGTTAAAAAAATACCCTACTTATTATAATACATTTTATGCTTCAAGTCAACGATTTTAGCGCATTTTCAAAAGAAAGGACTGTTTTTATGAAGAAATTTCTGATCTCAGGTGCAATCACGCTTGCGACGGTTTTCGGGCTGGTTCCGATAATAAACGCTCTGACTGATTCTCCGTCGGAAATAAAAGGAAAAGAGACGATTGAGCTTACGCTCGAAGAAACGGGAGAAAAGCTTATTCTTTCGCCCGAAGAATATATAAAGGGCTGTCTTACGGCTCAGATTCCGATTGACTATGAAAAAGAAGCGCTTTTTGCACAGGCAAGCGCCGCCTATACCTACGCTCTGAGGCTGATTGAAGACGGAAAAGCCCTCACGGACAGCCCTTCTACCTGTCAGCCGTATTTCACCGAGGCTCAGGCAAGAGAGTATTACGGCGAGGATTACGAGAGATTTTTGCCGATTGTGGAGCAGGCGGCGGCTTTTGGCGCAAAAAACATCATAACCTATGACGAAAAGCCAATTTACAGCACCTTCCACAGTATTTCGACAGGCAGAACAAACCGCCCCGAATACGTCTGGGGAGTAGATTTTCCGTACCTTTCGCCCGTAGAAAGCCCTTGGGACGAGACGCACGTAAATTATGCGGCCGTGAACGAGATTTCAACCGAGCAGATGAGAGCGTACCTTATGCGTTATGACAAGAGCCTCGTTATGCCCGTTGACTACAATATGTGGTTTACTCACGCAAACGTAGACGAATGGGGCTATACGCTGTCGATTGACGTCGGCGGAAGGACGCTTTCGGGCGGCGACGTGTGGCGGCTTCTGAAGCTTCGCTCGACCGCTTTTTCAATAAGCTACAACGGTGACGTGTTCGTTGTTGAAACGAAAGGTCACGGTCACGGCGTGGGGCTGAGTCAGTACGGCGCACAGTGTATGGCGAAAAGCGGAAAAACGGCGGAGGAAATACTCGAATACTACTATAAAGGCGCTCAGCTCACGAAAATCTGAGCAACGAAAAACCTCCGCCAAAGCATTTGCCGCTTTAACGGAGGTAAATTTTATTCTATGTTCTGAATCTGCTCTCTTATCTTTTCAATCTCGCTCTTCATATCGACAACAAGTCTTGTAATACGCAAATCCTGCGCCTTTGAGCCGATTGTGTTGGTTTCACGGTTAAGCTCCTGAACAAGGAAGTCAAGCTTTCTTCCCACGAGCGATTCCTTTTCAAGCATTTCTCTGAACTGCGCAAAGTGGCTTCTCAGGCGCACGGTTTCTTCGTCAACCGCCGTTTTTTCGCTGAAGATTGCAGCCTCGGTAAGAATACGCTGTTCGTCGATCTGAGTTGAAGAAAGAAGCTCCGTAAGCTTATCGTAAAGACGTTTTGTGTAAGCCTTGGTTGTTTCGGGAGAGATTTTTTCAACCTCGCCCACCATCGCTTCAACGTTCGCCAGCTTTTCAAGTATATCAGCCTTCATCTTTGCGCCCTCAGTCTCACGCATTTCGACGAATTTTGCTACTGCACCGAGAGCAACGGTTTTCACCGCCTCCCAGATTTTATCCTCGTCAGCTTCGGGACGAACGGCGTTAAAGGCGTCTGTCATCTCGAAAACGTGAGAAAGCGTAAGATCGTCCTTTAAGCCAAATCTTTCTCCCGTGTCTCTGAGCGCCTTGAGATAGCTTTCAACCACGAGATTATTTACGGTAATGCTCGTTTCCTTACCCTCGACGTTCACAACCGAAAGCAAAACCTCAACCTTACCTCTGCTGATTTCGCCCTTGAGGAGCGTCTTGAGCTTTTCTTCAAGGTAAGCGTACTGTCTTGGGAGCTTTGAGTTAAATTCATAGTAGCGGCTATTGACCGAACGGATTTCGACGAGATATTCACGTCCGTCAATAATCTCACGGCATCTTCCAAAGCCTGTCATGCTTCTTATCATATTTTCCTCCTGTCAGCAGCGTTGTTATTTTTTGATTTTTTCTGCTGTCACGATTAATTTTACTCCTCCTTTTGGGCAATGTCAAGCCCGCCGTCACACAAAAAACCGACCTCTGAAACGAGGTCGGCTCTTTTTTAGTTCATATATTCGCCGTTGTATTCAAGGAGCGTTACGGTTGAAACACCGCCGATTGCCTTAAAGCGTGAGATTTCACTTGTGTCGTTGTTCTTGACCTTGATTTCAATGGTAAGCTCAACTCTGTCGCCTGTTGCGGTCTTGCTCTTGAGCTTGTACTTCATTGCGCTGAGTCCTGCGTTTACGGCCTCTTCTGCGCTCTGGTCATAGTGAACGATAAGAAGATAGTTTTTCTTGTCCTTTTTGCACAGTACGAGAATGATGTAAAGAACTGCAATTGCAACCGTACCGATAAGGGCAACGAAGTAAAGCCCCGCACCACAGGTAAGACCCGAAGCTATACCCCAGAAGAGAAAGCCAATATCAAGGGGATCCTTTACTGCCGAACGGAAACGCACAATCGAAAGCGCGCCGACCATACCGAGTGAAAGCACGATGTTTGCGCTTATGGTCATAATGATAAAGCTTGTGATTACGGTTATGAGTATGAGAAGAATGTTGAAATTGTCGCTGTAAACAATTCCTCGGTAGAAGAAGCGGTAGACAAGGTAGATAATAACGCCGCAAAGGATTGCGCTGAGCATTGAAATCAGTATGTAGGGGAGCGAGAGGTTGGCGAGCTGGGACGAGATGTCAAAGCTTTCGCCAAGAACTGACATAAAGTCGTCTGCTTTTGTTATAAGGTGCATGATGTTGTTTCCTTTCCATTTGAGTTATTTGGGTTATTTTCTTCAAGGGCAGTCAGTACCGCTGTGCCCTTTGTTTCGATAAGCTTGTCCACACAGTAGACGTATTTTGAGGCAGAATCACGCATAAGCCCAAGTCCGCCCAGAAGCTCCCTTATATATTCGGGAATGAAGCTGTCGTATTTTACTTCAAGAATTATCGTGTTGTCGTCAAAGACTCTGAAAAAACGGCCGTCCTTTTTCGTAATATCAGCGTCAAGTCCGCTTG
>JAZNST010000118.1:0-6540 GCA_045591405.1 Ruminiclostridium sp. | reverse complement strand
GCGCGCCGCCGCCGACGGCGGCGGGGCCTGTGCCTGCGCAGCAGGCACAGGCGGGGCTGCGCCCCGTGCGCCTTGTAATACGCTGTCGCCTATAAAAAGCGAGTACCCTCACCTGTGCCGTGAGTCAGTCGCCGAACAACGCTCAACAAAAAACAGAGCCGTAAAAACAGCTCTGCTATTTCGTTTGTGATTTTTATCATCAAAGCGTGAACGTACCCATATTCTGCGACTTACGCCAATCAATGTATTCCTCGTAGGTTCCCATTCTGTCGTAGCAGCCGCCCTCGTGAAGCTCGATGATTCTGTTTGCAACAGTCTGAACGATTTCGTGGTCGTGAGAAGCGAAAAGTACGTTGCCCTTGAAGTCGGAAAGGCCGTTGTTTACGGCAGTGATGCTTTCGAGGTCAAGATGGTTCGTAGGTCTGTCAAGGATAAGAACGTTTGACTGGAAGAGCATCATTCGGCTGAACATACAACGCACCTTTTCACCTCCCGAAAGGACATTTACAGGCTTGAACACGTCGTCGCCGCTGAAAAGCATTCGTCCCAGGAAGCCTCTGAGGTAGGTTTCGGTTGTGTCTTCGCTGTACTGTCTTATCCAGTCAAGAATCGACATTGTGCAGTTTGCGAAGAAGTGGTCAGAGTCAATCGGGAAGTAAGAAAGACTTGTTGTGCTTCCCCACTTGATAGAGCCTTCGTCGGGTTCGATTTCCTCTGTGAGTATTCTGAAAAGCGTTGTGATTGCAATTTCGCTCTCGCCGAGAAAGGCGATCTTATCGTTCTTTCCGACTGTGAAGGAGACGTTATTGAGCACCTTCACGCCGTCGATTGTTTTGGAAATTCCGTTGACCTGAAGAATATCCTTACCAACCTCACGCTCCATATCAAAGTTTATGAACGGATAGCGACGGCTCGAAGCGGGCATTTCTTCAACCGTGAGCTTATCGAGAAGCTTTCTTCTTGAGGTTGCCTGCTTTGACTTTGATTTATTCGCCGAGAAGCGCTGAATAAAGGACTGAAGCTCTTTGATCTTTTCTTCTGTCTTCTTGTTCTGCTGCTTTATCATACGCTGAATAAGCTGTGACGACTCGTACCAGAACTCGTAGTTTCCGACGTACATCTTGATCTTGTTATAGTCAATATCAACCGTGTGCGTGCAGACGTTATTGAGGAAGTGACGGTCGTGGGATACGACGATTACCGTACCGAAATATTCGGCGAGGAAGTCCTCAAGCCACGCAATAGCGTCAATATCAAGGTGGTTTGTCGGCTCGTCCATAAGGATAATATCAGGGTTACCGAAAAGACACTGTGCAAGAAGCACCTTAACCTTTTCAGGACCTGCGAGACTGCTCATCTGAGAGTAAAGGATATCCTCAGAAAGTCCGAGTCCCTGAATAAGCTTAGAAGCGTCGCTTTCAGCCTCCCAGCCGTTAAGCTCGGCAAATTCGCCCTCAAGCTCGCTTGCCCTGTCGCCGTCCTCGTCAGTAAAATCTTCCTTGGCATAAAGCGCTTCTTTTTCCTTCATAATTTCATAAAGGCGCTTGTTGCCCATAATAACCGTGTCTTGAACCGTAAATTCGTCATAAGCAAAGTGATCCTGCTTGAGTACGGACATACGCAGGTCCTTTGGAATTGTAACTGAACCTGTCGTTGGCTCAAGCTCGCCGTTGAGAATTTTCAGAAAAGTTGATTTTCCGGCGCCGTTTGCGCCGATTACGCCATAGCAGTTTCCCGCTGTAAAAAGCAGGTCAACTTCCTTAAAAAGCGTACTGCCTCCAAATTGCAGGCTAACGTTTGATACTGTAATCATAAGCCGTCCCTTTCTCTAAATAACATACTTTAATAGTATAACACAGCCTTAAAAATATTGCAAGCGCTTATTGACTTGTTTTTTTCATAATTATATGTTATAATGAAACAAATAATTAAGGGAGGGGAGCTTTTGGAAGAAATCAGAAAAGGCAGATACCGACACTTTAAGGGCAATGAGTACGAGGTGCTCTTTACCGCAACCCACTCTGAAACTCAGGAGGAGCTGGTTATTTATAAGGCTCTCTACGGCGACGAAAGAGTGTGGGCGCGTCCTGCTTCAATGTGGCTTGAAACCGTCGAGCGTGACGGAAAAATTATAAAAAGATTTGAATACATAGGAGAATAACAGGAGAAAAATTATGATTGACGATTTACTGTTCAATGGCTTACTTAACGTTCTTGACGTCGGCTCTGATATTGCAGTCGATATTGCTGTTTATAACGCTACACTGAGACGAGTTGCAGAAAAGGCAAGAAAAAAGGTTCAAAAATGGACTTGGGGACTCACCGCCGACGAGGTTTACGACTGGTTCAAAAAAGAAAAGAAAAAATGCAGCAGGCTTTTTGCGATGACAATGATTTCTCTTGGAATCACCGTAGCGCTGATAACTTACATAATTATACACCTTTCATTTATAGAAGATTATCAGAGCTTAGCCCTGGCAATCACAGGTGCGCTCACTCCCGTGACTGCGGGTGCAATCTGGTTTTTCAGCTTTATGAGGTTTGACGCCTATCACGTTGCAGTAGAGCTTCGTTGCGTAACTCTTGCACTCAAACGACAGGAATTTGGCGACGACCTTGAGGGTTGGCGTCAATATATGTCGGAAAACAGAAAAGCGCTTTCTATCAAAGACATGTATTCGGGCTCCTTCTTCTCAGATATACGCTTTTCTGTCGATGAATTCAAGAGCGACCTTGAGATTGCGTACGGAGAATCGGCGCTCAAGGCGAGAAAAAAAGGAAGACTCATTCTTGGACTTACCTCGCTTGCAGGAATCATCTTTGTTGCAATAAAGCTCGCCGTTTTTCCTCCGCTTAATCTTACAGGCTTTATCATGCTGGCTATTTCGTTTGTTTGCTTAATCGCCTTTTTCGTAATGAGCAAATCGGTTAAAAAACTCAAGAACGAGCTTACTGACGCTAAGCTCAGAATTGAATCGGAAAAACGGGAGCTTGGCTATTAATGGAGCTTGTTATTGCGGGAGGGCTTACCGCCGCCGTTCTTGTGCTCGTCTTTTTTGCAATGAGAAAAAAGCCCGATAACGCAATATCAGAAGAAATGACAGGAACTGAGTTTGAAGACTATTGCGCAGAGCTTCTCTCTCAAAGCGGATATACAATCGAAGAAATGACCGACGCTTCGGGCGATTTTGGAGCCGATATAATCATAAGCCAAGGCTCAGAGCGCACAGCCGTCCAATGCAAACGCTATTCAAGGCCCGTAGGCGTAAGAGCCGTTCAGGAGGTTATCGCTTCAAAGGAACACTATCACTGCACAGGCGCCGCCGTTATGACAAACAGCGTCTTTACACGGCAAGCTCAGACTCTTGCCGCTGAAAGCGGAGTCAGCCTCTGGGACGGCGAATTTATAGCTTCTCTCGAAAAATCGGATACCAAGTCGCCCCTTGACCTTGCGCCCGTCGTGTTTGCGTTGATTATTTCAAGCGAGATTGTGCCTTTTGATTTTTACGTTGACAAAAAGCTTCACCACGAGGGCGAGTTTTCCTCTCCCCTCTCCCTTTCTCTGCCTTACGGGAAGCACACGCTGACGGTAAAAATCGGGCGCAAAAAAGCGTCGCTCAAAATCATAATCCGTGACAAAGGTCGGCGAGTTTTTGCAATCGGCACAGTAAAAAATCGACCGACAATCCTTGAAATCGGGATTTAGCTCTCAAAATAAAAACGCACCGACAGAAAAGTGCTGTCGGTGCTTTTGATTTTCGCTGTAAGGCTCTCGCTGAAAGAGGTTGTGGGGCGTTTTCGCCGAGAGGCTGTTGCCCAAAACCGCAAAAAACACCGACAGAAAAGTGCTGTCGGTGCTTTTATTTATTCGTTGCTGTCGTTGTGGAGCTTTCTTACACGTCGGTTTTTCTTGAACGTGCCGATAATCGCACGGTAAAACGGAATCGTGAGGAAAACTACCCAACCCGGATGCCACCAGCCGTAGAACATACCCATAATGAGATATGCGATTACGACGCAGATTTCATAGGGGAAGCTCGAAATCTTTCTGTGTCTGATTGCCGAAACCGTTCCGTGAAAAACGGGAATAGTAAGGAACACAAGCCAGCACCACCACCAAGCGTTGAGGAAAATTCCCAGGCAAACGAAAGCTATAATCATAAGAAGCGCATAGGGGAAGGTTGCCTTCATTTGACCGAAGCCGTCCTTGCGCTCTCCGTTAACGAAAACACCCTCGTTTGTAATATGTACCTCGTTATCTCCGTCGATAACGTGAACGCCCGTTTCGTCGATGTGAACCTCGTCCTTACCATCGCAGACGTGAACTCCGCCTGCGCCAATGTGAACGCCCTCCGTGTGATTCGTAGTTGCCTCGTCAGAAGCACCCTCAAAGCCCGAAGCGTCGTTTTCGCTCTCGTCCTGTGCGTTTGGCGTGGGGATTTCGTCATCTGTTCTTAAAAGCTCGTCGAGCGACACGTTATAGAGTCGGGCAAGAAGTATAAGATTATCTGTATCGGGAGAAGCCTCGCTTCTCTCCCACTTGGAAACCGCCTGTCTGCTGACTCCGATTTTTTCTGCAAGCTGTTCTTGTGATAAGCCGTTTTGCTTTCTGAAATTAACCAATCTGTTTGCAATTTCAATGTTCATAATAATATGTCCTCTTTTCTGTCAGTATGAAAATATTAGCGTCCGCCTGAAGCTGTGAAGTTTTTTATTTTCTCTCCCTTGCTTCTGTTGAAATTATAACAAATCGGCTCGGTTGCGACTACCAACTTCGGTTTTCATTTTCAAATTTTTTGTCAACTATTGGTTGCATTGTGATAACAAAGCCTTTTCAGCCCCCGCAACCAAAGAAATTTTACAGGTGATTCAGACCGTTTTCCTTGAGAATTTTCGGGAAATCTCTGAACGACATATCAAGGTCAACGTCTCCGTTGATTCCGTCAACACGGGCAGTATAAGAATATTGCCATATATAATAGTTACCGCTGTACGTTGGCTTGGTCGTAATTTCAGCAAGCCAGAGCGCATATTTCTCAAGAATTCTGTGGTCAAGGTTGATTGCCGCCCAGTTCTTGTAGGTGTAGAGCATCGGGTAATAGCCTGCGTCGGAAACTATCTTCATAAATACCTCAGCCTGCTCTGTTGCGTGGTCTACGGACTGAACGTTTTCTTCCATATCGTAAATAATCGGATATGTAAGCTTATAGCCCTTAACTGCGTTTACAACGAAGTTCGCTTCCTGTCTTGCTTCTTCAACGGTGTCCGCGTAGCTGTAAAAATATACGCCTACGTCAATTCCGTTTGCTATTGCACCTTCGATATTTCTGATAAAGTAGTCGTCCATCTTGGGAGCGACCTCGCCTGCTCTGCAAGCGCCTCTGCCTATTCTGATGATTGCGAACTCTATTCCCGATGCGGCAACCTTTTTCCAGTCAATGTTGCCCTGTGCATAAGAAACGTCTATACCCTTCGAGATAACCTCAGGGTATTTTTCAAGAAGCGCCGCTGTGTTTTCATAGCGTTTTTTTCTTGAGCTTTCGTTCTTGAACGTGCCGTTTGCCGTTGCAACGACCTTTCCGTAGGAGTTATAAGAGGAATTAGACGTAAGGTGAAGCGTTCCGCTTACCTTAACTCTGGCAAGGGTTCCGACAAAGAGGTGTCCTGCGCTCTTGACGGTTCCGCTAAGGGTAATTCTCAGCTCGCCCTGAACGGACATATATCCGCTGAGGGTGTTGGTGATTTTACCGCTGTTTGTAAGAGTACAGCTGTTGAGAATATAAAGGCTTCCTGTGTTGGTAATAGCCGCATCCTTATAGACAGATGTTTTCGACGAGCTTCTTATGCTTCCGTCGGCGTAGTTAAGGATACTGCCCTTTACGTTAAATGCGGCGCTTATCGTGCTCTTGATTTCGCCGTAATTCTTTACCGTACCCGTTTTACCTACTGTAAGGGTACCTGAGTTTGTAATCACAGACGTTTTTTCAAGGCGTAAAAGTCCGTTAACGGTAAGAGAGCCTGATTTATATATCAGAAGCTGTCCGCCCTTTGCAATTTTAAGTGTAGCGTCCTGAGGCAAGGTTACCGCCTCGCGAAGCTTTACCGTAGAGTTGATTATGTAGGTCTTTCCGGGTTGGAGAGGTGTGCTTCCGTTCCAGAATACATCTGTTGCTTGTGTGGGGAGCGCCAGCATAGTGACAGCCGCCGCAAATGACAAAACCAGGGATGTCAATCTTTTGAGAAGTTTCATTGATTCTTCCTCCGTCTCATAATCTTTCCTTTATTGTCTCATATTTTCACCGAAATGTCAAAGGTTTTCTAATAATTTACACAATTTACCATTTATGATAGGGGTTTGTTGTTGATTTTTAACAAGCCTGCGATGGTTTGGGTGCGCCTGTGCGGAGAAGACGGCTGTGGGAGGGACGAAGCCTCAGCGTACCCCGAAGCCGAGGGCGAGGCGGCAAAGCGGAGCTTTGGCGGCGAGCGTGAGGCTGAGTGGGTGCCACGAGGGTTGGCGCAAGCGAGAGGCTGTGAAGA
>JAZNST010000117.1:0-26738 GCA_045591405.1 Ruminiclostridium sp. | reverse complement strand
CGGGGGGTGAAAAATCCTCAATAGGGGGGGCCGTCCGGCCGTCTTCGTCGATTTCAAATCGCCTTTTTCGCTTTTTTCCGCTCCGAGTTCCCGAAAAATAATCTTCCGAGTGCTCGGCAGCGTGGCAAGGCCTGCACAAGGCCTCCAAGTTATCAGCGTTAAAGAGCTCGTTCGGGTCGTTCTTATTATTATTATTAATATAGACTTTGTGATGAACGATCTCGGCAGGTATCAAGAGCCCTTGAGCCTGACAGCGTTCACAATACGGATGTAACTCTATATAAGAGTTGCGTACCGTCTGCCAAGTCCAAGTATTTAAGACCTCTCCGAAGCGTCCGCCCTGATTATGTCTTTTACTCATATTGCCTCCTCTTGGCGGCTTCGCCGCCGCCCGCAAGTCGTACGAGATATCAATAGGGCTAATTCGCCCTAAAAATATAAGATATTTTTTATTGTAAACCTTTCACGCTTTAAGGGTTTACAATTACCCTTTACCCTCCGAACTATATCGGCTCCGCTTCTTTATTAAGCCCGGTCTTCGGTTCTTCCTGAATATCTCAAGCTTCCCCCGAAGATCGGGAGACCTCCGAGCCTGTCGGAAATTGTTTATATTGTTCCCGAGTCGGTCGGGATTCCGTCCGAGGCTGTCAAGTATTTAATATGCGTTTCGTAAGGTTAATAATAGCGGCTGCCTCGGATAATTGTCTTATTTATACTTCTCGAGCTTATCCCTAAAGTAAGCGATAGCCTCGTCTACCGTATCAAGCGGAGATCCTCCCCCGCCGTTGCTGATATCATAGCCGACCCCGATATATTCTCTTTCGTCGTTTACACCTTCGGCGAATCGGCTCTTTGAAAGATCGAGCTTTAACTTTTTATTGACTTTACAATGATAATAAGCCTTATCCCCTTCGGGTTGCCAGTCGGAGCGGATGAAGTTAAGCCCCAGCCTATTATTAATATAACCGACGATCTCGGCAAAGTCTGACTCTGGAAACTGCGGAGCCTCTTTTGATATATAATTCGATCCGTTTATACAAGATTGGAAGCGGTCGATATTGTAAGCTCTGCAATCCTCGCAGTAAAGACAAGTCTCGCAGTAGTCAGGTTCGATTAATTCAAAGATAGATATTTGATTCATCCTTTAACCTCCGAGCTCTTCAAAAGTGATTTGATCTTCGCCGTATGCGTAAGTCTTAAGTTCGTGATACTCTTTCGTTTGACCGCCTAACAAGTGAAGTCCTATATGAACTGTCATATCTGTATAGGTTGCCAGCTTTGCGGCTGCTTCTTCATCCGATATCCTTAAGTTCTCGTTATGCAGATAAAAAGCTCTCTCTTGATTAATGACGGCTTTCAGCCTCTCGACTATCTCTCTATTTGTCATATATTACCCTCCGAGCTCTTCAAATAAATTTATCTGCTTTGCTTCGTTCTTCTTACGTTCGATCCGGTTCTCTTTCTTCCTGGCTCGCTCTTCTCGTTCTTCCTTCTTTCGGGCCTTGGCTTGCTTCTCGCTGTCAAGAGCGTGAACGACTTGGATCCCGTCCGCTATATCCTGTAAGTCCTGTAAGAGATCCCGACTCTCTTTTTTCTCTACTCTGATATTTTCGATATCAACCTTATAGACTTCGCCCTTTAGCTCTGCGAAGAATTTATCAGCGTGGCGGCGGCTTTCTTCTTTCTGCTGGATCTTAAACGGGAAGCTCTTAACGAATCGCTCGCAAAGATCCGCCGAGATCGGAGAGTCAAAGAACCTGTTTCCCTTCGTTATTGAAACGAGCTCGTCACCTTCAAAGAGTGAGTTTTTAAACTCGGGGTTTGTTCTCGTAACTCTGATATCAAAGAAAACATTCGCCTTTTTATTCGTTAATGCTTTTCCAGACACCGGACAATAATGGCAGCCACTCCCGCAGGTCGTACGGCAAACATCAAAGTTATAACGGTTCTTCCATTCTCCGCCCTCATAATTGATTTGATATCTGCAAGCTCTCGGATGTGAAGTTAAAAAGTCGTGTCTTTGCTTTCTTTTAAGAGCTTCGAACCTGTCGAGCTTTCTTTCAAAAGATTGTTCATAGTTCCAAGCCTCCGAAGTGAAATGTACTTCGCAATAGCTTCTTATGGCTCCGTACTGGTTAAACTCTTCGCTTTGCCGTTTGCAGGATCCCGCAAACGGGCAAGTTATACATCCCGAATTGTTCTCGTATCTGTACTCTTTCCCGAATACGCTAAGATTATCCCAAGTCTTTGACCCTTTAACCTTAAGCCCGCAGCGAGTTATAAAAGTAGACTCCTGTATGTATTGATACTTGAAAACGAACTCGCCTCTATCCATTCCCTTACCGACTTCTATATGATCGGGAAGCTCCTCAGGTCTGTCGAACGAATAGCCCTTACTCAATAGCTCTTTTGTTAATTTAAGTTTGCCGTTCATTTATATGCCCTCACAAGGATGAGCCCCGAAGCGGTCGCTCATTACTTTCCGCAGATAGTCGATATTTATCTGATACTCTTCCGCTATGCAGTTTTCGCAGATATCAAAGTCAAAAGCTAAAGCCTTACGAACTCGATCATCCCAAGTATTTAACTCTTCTCCGCAGTATTCGCAGTATTTACCAATTAATCGAGCCTTTTCCATATCGTCAGCCCTCCGATATTACCTTCTCAAAAGCTATCAAAGCATTTTCGAAAGCCTCTTGATCTTCCTTGCTAAGCGGCTTATTGTCGTCCAGCTCCTCGGCTTCCTGGAACTCTGCGAGATCCTTCCGCCTCTGTATCTGCTCTACGACCTCCGAGATGTTCGGCGGGAACTTACTCGATCGGATAAGATCGGAGACGGCAGCCTTAACGATCGGGAACGATTCAGAGCCGAAGTTATCCATATAAATCTTGATGAAGTCGTTAATTGCTTTTTCGTCTCTGGCCTTTTTGGCATAGATACCAGGATAAGCGGCTCGGATCATATCGAAGATATTCAAAGCTTCTAAATCTGTCATTTTTTAATCCTCCGTAAGTAGTCCGCTTTCGTCTTTATCGTCTTCGAAGCTCTCAGCTCTTTCTATCTCTGCTTGAGCTTGATCGGATAACAAGCCCCGTCTCTTTTTGATCTTGATAATTAGCTCTTCGGGAGCCTCTGTCCATTGTAAAATCATCTTTTCGAGTATTAAGGTCTTAAATCCCGGGCTTGCGTTTCTTAATCGTCTCTTGAAGTCAGGCGGGAAGACTCCCGGCCATTTATTAATAAGATCATCCAGCTTTGAAGTATCGGGATATGAGAGCATAGCCTCGTCTCTATCTTCAAGATATCGCTTAATATAACTCATTTTGTCGAGCCTCCTCTTCTTTCCTTGCCGCCTCCTCAGCTTCAAGCCTCTTTCTAACTCTTGTTAAAGCGTCTTCTTCTTCGGGTTCTGCGGGTCTGTCGTAGCGGTTCGGCTGCTGATATCCTTGTCGTTGATAAGGTTTCAGCGGAAATAAGCCCTTATATCCTGCGATAATCGACTGATTAATAATCTCGAGCTGTTCCCCGGGATCCGTTGAGAGCTTGAACAAAGTATTAATAGCCCGCTTCAATCCGTTGACCGTTATCGGGTCTTTGATTTCTTTCCTCATTTCTATGAAGTCTTTAAGAGTCTCCGTCAGCTCCTCCGAAAGATTGAACTCCTCTTTGAATCCTTCAAGAGCTTCAAGAGCGGTTATCTTCGTCGGCTTTTCTTTTTTTCTACTTTTTTCTTTTATATATTCAGTATTTTGTTCTTCAGTATTTTGTTTATCTTTATTTATTATAAGCGGGGGTGTTTCCATGGGTGGAGCGTCCAGGGGTGGAGCGTCCAGGGGTGGAAATTCCCCCTCTGGATATTTAATTTTTTCGGGAGTCTCGTATACGTCGTATACGTATTCAAAAAGACCGTTCTCGGGGTTCTTGACTTTGGTCACTTCTATATATCCGAAAGCTTTAAGTTCTTTTATTGTTGTTTCGATTGTTTCCGTTCCTTCCTTGACGATCGAAGCTAATCCCTTGATTGAATATTTCCAGTCGTCCGGGAGCGATAACATAAGGGACAAAAGCCCTTTTGCTTTCAAAGATATTCGTTTATCCCTCAGATGATAATTCGATAAGGTTGTATAACCGTGATTCGTGTGATTCCTTATAATTGCCATTGGGTCGCCGTCCTTCCTGTTTTATTGTCGGTTAAATAAGAAAAAGAAAACCCGACTTTTTGAAGGGTCGAGCTTCTAAGTCGGGTTATTGGGAGCCGGAGCCGTCTCGACCTCGGCCCCCTGGTGCTTTATCTGTAACTGCAATTACATTTTAAGCTTTGTTATTGTCTTTCGTCAAGTCCTCCGAATCCTTAGGGATTGCCAGGAAACAAAAGCCGTCAGGCTTCGAAGCTATTTCAAGCCGTCCGCATACGTTATGCGCTACTATGATCGGAGCCCCGAAGATGTGAGAAAAGCGATCGACCTCGAAAAATTTACAGTCTTTGCAAAGCGTGACCCTCCGAAGCTCTTCGGATTCTTCTAATATTGCCCTTCTTAATAGTCCCCGTTGGCGAATGTTGATCTTATCTTCATCCTTAAGCTTTTCAATAAATTCAAGAGCTCGGGCTTTATACTCTGCTTGATAATCCATTTCCCGCCTCTCGATCGACCTCAGATCCGCCCCGCAATTAGGACAATAACGGTTTTCGTTTAATTCGTGATAAGCTCCAAAAGAATAACGCTGGCCGCATTTATTACAGCGATAATAACCGCCGCCCGAATAGTCTTCATCTCTTATTACTTGCCATTCGCCTCGGTTTTCTCTATTATCCATTTTTGACCTCCGAAAGAGTAGGATCATAAATTAAAGTACAATTATATGAGCTTGTAAGATAAATAACCCCGTCAATCTTAATTTGAAGCTGCTCACCCTCATAATCTCGCCAGCTCTCGACTTTACCCTTTATAACGGTTCCGTCCTGGAGCTCGATAACTGCATAATTATATTTATAAGTGAGATCTATCGGCTCGTAATTACATCCGTCCAATATTAAGGCCGTTACGCCTATAATAAGCGTTAAGCTCAAAGTCAATAAAGCTATACGGGCAAAGTTTTTATTAATCATATTAGATAATTGATTGAAAAATTCCATTTATTCTACCTCCGAATTATAAGGTTCTGGGAGAGGCTGCCAAGCTATAACGGCCTCTGTTCTGTCAAAATGATCGTTGCACCAATAATCTACAAATACTTGTTTGTGTACGGTCGTAGTTAAATAATAGCCGCTTTCTTGGGGCTGTTTCTCGCTTATCGGGATCCATTTATTTTCCATTTTTATTTACCTCCGTTTCGGCTCTGCTATCTGAATATAAGGCTTCATAGATGATTTACAAAAAGGGCAATAAGGATATTCGCAGCTCTTGACCGGGAGCGGCTTCCTCGGGTTTCCCTTTTGACCCGAATATACTATCTTTTGACAATGTGAACAGTAGAACTTGATAGATTTCGGATTATCATCAAACGGGATCCACCTGTCGACGGGATCATCTTCCAGCTCCTCGAGTACCTTATAATCGTAATACTGCCGGAGCTCGAAAGAGTTATAGCCTCTATCCTTATTGATAGCGTGATCGAGCCGGCTCGTTCTTATACAGGCCCCAAAGCCGACCTCTTTACAGTTACGCTTGCAGGCCGTACCGTCGCAGAGATAAACGACCTTATTGACCTTATCGATATAATCCTTAAGCTGGTCGGATGATATTCGGGTAATGCTTACGGGTTCGGGCTTCTTATTCATCTGCTGCCGCCTCCTCTTTATATTTATCGTCGGATATACTTCCGCCACATCCTAAATTGAACCAATGAAACATATAATTGTAGTATTCGCCTGTTACGGCCTTATGTAGCTCGTTATGCAAAGAAGCGATTATATAAAGAAGTTCCCCGATATCGTCGTCCGTTGGGTCTGATAACATCCCGGCAGCTCTATTAAGCATTAAATCTCTAATATCGAGCGTAATATTGTCGATTTTCTTCTCTTCCAGTTTGCATTTTTCAAACTTTTCTTTTGAATCAAACATTCTTATCCCTCCGAGTTCAATTTCGATTGAGCATATCTCAAAGCCTGAATGTATTTCGTATTTTTTTCGATTCGCTCAAAAACGTGAGTATCTTTTATCTTACCGTGAGCGATATATTGATCTATCGAGATCCACTTTTTAACATCTACAATAACCGAATCGATTATGTCTATTGCTTCTTTGTTAGTCATTCTTCGACCTCCTCCCATTTTCGATAAAAGCTCACTCCGTCTTCACAATCATCCTCCGAACATATACCCGTAAACTCTCCCAGATGTTCGGAATTACCATTAACACAAATGTATAAATCGTTCATTGTTTCATTACTGTAACAATATTCACATTGATAACATTTCATATTATCGCCTCGCTTTCTACCAAAAGAAGAGCCAATAGATCGGGCTTCTCAGGTCTGTAAAAATATTGATATTCGGTGCAAGAATGATAGTTCTCCGCCGTCTCTGACTGCTTGATCGTCTCGAGTTTGGTACAATATAGTTTTTCATCTTTAACCCCGAGATGTTCGCAGCACCTGCAAAAAATTAACATTGTGGCTCCCTCCCTGTTAAGAACTTCCGAGAGTCAAGCCCGAGAAGATAGTCGATAGAGACCCCCGTATAGTTTGCCAGCCTTATAAGAGTGTTAATCGTCAAATTGCCGTTACCGTTAAGAGCTCTGTATAAAGAGTTATGATAGATCCCTGTCGCTCTCTCGATACTTACAAAGCCGTAGTTTTGTTTGTGACCCCAGGGCTCCGGGCGGTCGGGGTTCTCTCTTCGGTCTCTGTTTCTGGCTTCTTCGATCGCCTCGAGGAGTCTCGCCCTATCTGTATAAATCTCGTTTGGTCGTTTGCTGATCTTCATTTCTTCTCCTCCATAATGTCAAAAATAGATATCTGTTCTTTGTTCTTTGCTTTCCAGCGGAGCCGCTCGGGCTCGCTCATAGCCTTAAAAGCCTCGTCGAAAGTCTGATATAGTCCGCAAGATGATTCACTTATCTTTATATATCCTCTTCCGTTGTATCGCTTTTCTTTCCTGGGATAAGTGTAGACAATATTCCCGCCCATACCACAAATACAAAAGTGATTCCCGTGGTGGTCGACGGTCTCGGGCGGATATACGTCTTTACAGCGGGGACAATTTGAGCATTTAATCATTTGAAGCCTCTTTCATCTTTTCTCTACTGTCGGAGCATTGTCGATAGTTAGCTTTACTTCGGATAAAAAAGCTAATACTGCGTCGGCTCTAATCTCCGATTCAAGATTATTATTCATTATTGCTTGCTGTTTCCAATTTAAAGCGGCTCTTTGTCTGCTCTTGAACTCTTCGCATAACTTGTCAGCGTCTATAAGTCTCATTTTCAAGCCTCCTCTTCGTTGATCTCTGATATTTCTATCTTGATCTTGTCTTCTTTTCCGTAGCCCTTCCGAGCTTCAAATATTACTATCTGACTATCATCTTTGAAGAAGCCCGTATCGGTTAATACATCCCACAAGAGTTTGTTTAAATTATCGAGATCGGGCCTCGTCGTCTTGAATCGCCCTATATCCTTCTTGCGGCTTGCCTTGTAGTAGAAGATAACCTTTAATCTCACGGCCCCTCCGAACGGTTGCGGCGGTCTGTTAGGCTTGCAATAAAAATAGAGCTGATTCCTTAAGGCTTTTACTTCGGGCTTCTCGTAGAAAATAATCTTGCTGCCTCTTGCGTATACGCCTTTTTGTTGGGCCGTCCCCTTGAACTTCCCCGGGATCTCGAAAGTAATCATTCGTTATCCTCCAAATCAAATTTTTTCTTAATGCTATGATTTAAAAATTCGAAGGATCTTAATACTTCGTTCGCTCCCCTGATGTATTCGGCCTTAAGTCTCTTATTGTCTATCTTGATATAAGCCGAATCGTCTCCGGCGAGCGGACATTCTTTAAGCATTGCTTTTACTTCGGATATCGGTATCGTTTTGGCTTTTCGACCGTGATAATATTCATCTTGAGTTTGCCAGCTCTCAATAATGCCGAGAAATACTTCTTTTGATATTAAATCATTTTTCATTTTTAATCCTCCAAGTAAATAACGAGCTTATCGCCCTGGGGGATAACCCTCCGAACTGGAAAATATTCGATTGAAAGATACTCTTCGAGCTTGATCTCTCGGAGCTTGATCGGAGCGGAAAGCAAAAGCTCGTCGGGATGTTCCCAGCTCCTAAGCTCGATAAGTTGGTCGTAGTGAATGACCGTCGCCAGCTCTCGGAAGTAAATAAATATGTTCATTCTTCGCCCTCCTCTTCTTTCATACTTTTTAACATAAGACTCAAACCTTCTAACATCATTTTTCCCTCTTTATTTAGATACATCTCGAGACAATCGGCACACCTTTCGAAGCCTTCAATATACGCTTTTCGTTCGCTTTCTGTTCGTTTTTTCATTCTTTCAGATCCTCCGTTATTAATATCTTGTCGAAAGCTTCGACAAAGCTTAAGATTGATTTATTATCGATAAACTTAATATATTTATCGTATGCAGTAACAAAGTGATATCGCTCATATCTCATTGATTCGGGCTTTATAAGTATGCAGTTTGAGCCGTTAAGCTCGAAGTTCTTCTCGAGGATCTTCGCAGATACCTTTTTACGCAAGAATAAAACGATAGTCTTATATGCTGCGTAAGCCGCCGCCCGGTCTTCGAAGAAAATATAGTATTCTTTCATCCGCTCCGCCCTCCCTTTATGTCAGTCCCGAGGGTCTTCGGGAGCTCTCGTTTATATTCGATCGGCTCCGGCTTCTTCTCCCGCAGGAGCTGAACGAATTTTTTAAAATCCCTTAAAGTCAAGTTGCTCCCTCCTCTTCTTATCCTCGATTATCTCGAGGGCCGCCGCTAATACGACCTTCTCCGAGCCCGTAAGCCTCGGATCGTTCAAGAGCTTAAAAAGCCCTTTGCAAGTTTTCTCTAAATTAAAGTTTGTCATTGTTTTTTTCCTCCGTAAGCATATAATCAAAAAGTCTTTTGTTGGTCGTTAGCGGGTCGAACTTTCCGCTCTTCCTGATATCGTCTCTTATGAGCTGCTTGATGTAAGTCTGCTTTTTCTTTCCTTCCAGCTTCTTAATAATATCGCTGTCAGTAACGGGGTTAAGTTTGAGATATACCCCAATAGCGTCAGATTTCACGTGTAGAGCCTCCTCTCTCCCTCTGTGGGTGTTTTCCTTTATTTTTACCCCGAAAGCCTCACGGCTTAAATCTGGGGCTAATTTGATATATAATCAAATCGGTGATTTATCATTTTTCACCCTCCTTTAATTGAATGAGGGCGGGGCTTCGGGTTTCTTACTCTTCCCGAGCCCTGTCTTCATCAATTTAATCAAAGTGCTGTTTCAATAAATGCGGTAGCGGCTTTTATTGTCTTGAATGTATGAAATTCTCTAAAGCCCTTGCCTTCTCTAACATTTACCCAATATGTTCCGGTGCAGCCCTTCATTCTCTTGATTTCGTAGCCTTTAACGGTTTTTACTGTTTCGTACATTTTTAAATCCTCCGTATTTCTTAACTATCTAAAGTATATACTTTTTGGCATAAAAGTATATACTTTTGGGTGATTTGTAATCTATTTGTAACATAAGAAAAAGCCCAAGAGACGGGCTTCGAAACTTGGGCTTAATCTTAATCCGATATCTATCTTTCGAATGATATGAAAGACAATTCAGATTATAAAACAAAAGAAAAAGGCCCGCAAGTCTGCGAGCCTCTTCCCGGTGAACTCGAAGCGGTTAGCCTTCCGCTTCTTTGGTATCTTTACGGGCTTCGACCTCTGGGAGGCGGTCAAGAATACCCCATAAAAAACTAATTAATGCAGCCAAGCCCGAAGCCGAGAGAACAAAGAGCCAATTAACTTCTTCGAATACTACGGCCCCTCCGATCGAGGCTATACCGACCTCGATAAAAGTCCTTACAGCTCTTACGAGAGCGGGCTTTAAGTTCTCGGCTATCTTCTTTTTAAGTTCGTCGCTCATATTAAGACCTCCGAATTATAGCTTTTTGAAGTATTTAAGAACCGAATAGCCTTTTGCGGTCTTGAGCCAGGAGCCGACCGCCTCACCTTCGACGATCTGACCGTTATTGAAAGCCCCGACCTTCTTACTTTTTACATCCTGTTTTTCTCGGATGTTTACCCCAGCGAGAGCGATAACTTTATATTTCGAAAGCTTCTTTGTTTCCTTGGGTTTATCCTTCGGCTTTTCTTCCTTGGGCTTCTCGGGCTCTGCTGGCTTCTCAGGGAAAGCGGGAGCAAAGTCGGGATCACATAAGGGCTCGACTTGAAGAGCGAGCTTAACACGGCCTTTTTGAGCTGATTCCGAGACGTTGGCGGGCTTTTCGAACTTGAGCATTACATAGCGAGCCGCCTCGTCGATTGAGTCCGTCTTACAAAGCTTATTGTAAACGGCCTTATAAGAGTTCTTAAGCTCTTCGATCAAGAACTCGATCTGCATATCAGCCGAGCCGATAGAGGCTTTTTTCTTCTTGGCGAAGTCGTAGAGATTCGCTTTTCGGGTCTTATAAGTCCATTGTGCGAGACCGTAGCCCGCAGCGTCTTTTGTGAACTTCTCTTTTGAATACTTTCCCGAGTCTACGGCGGCCGTATATTCTTTATCAGACATCCCGAGCTTCTTTTCGTAGGTCTGTTGAAGATTATAGGAAACAAAGCCCGACTCGGCTTTGATGTTCCCCAGGAGCCCGACGGCTCCGGCATGAGATAAGCCCGCAGCTCTTAACCGCTGATACATTTCATTAACTGTCATTTTTACACCTCCTATTTAAAGTTTTTCACTTTTAACTTAACTTTTTGAGTTATTAATTCAATTTTTTGAGTTAGATTTTTAATTAACTCTTCTCGAGATCCTCGATCCTGTGATTTATAACTTTGATCTCTTCCGTTCTTACTTGATCGGCTGCTTCGAGCTTATATACTCGGTCGATCATTGAGTTATGTTTTTCAACCTGCTTTTTGAGTTCTTCAATCTTGTAGTTTGTCAACGAGTTGGCGACGATCGAGCCTACCGCCGTACCTGCGAAGCTTATAAGAGCTACTAATATCTCACTATTCATTTTTGCCCCCTTCCTGGAACCCTTTAAATATAAGTAAGACTATATTCAACACGCATACTATTTGCGGGGCTTTTGGTGATAACGGCCGGGAGGTCGTTTTTAGTGGCTAAGTAAAGTTTATTTATGGCGACTCCGCTTTTCTGTTGGTTAAATGCTCCTATTCTTCGAGTCCAAGCCGTAGCCCCTATAATCGGGTTATTATCTTCCATAAAAAAGGGGCTTATATATTCTTCGTTTAGCAATATATTATAGTCGTTTATGTTATCGTTTATGGTATCGACCTCGAAGAGCTTCGTTGCACCTTCTGCGATCCTTACAAGGTAGTAATTTCCCAAAGACATAACTTCTGGAAATCTTGCTCCGACACCGACGGAAGAGCCTAAACTATACCCCGTTATATTTTCGAGTGTGAACTCTTTACTTGTACTATCATAAGAAGCGAGCCCGAAGTTGTAATGGCTATTTTCAAAGTAAACGGCGGGGATGAATCCCTCGGGGCCCTCTATAATAAGTCCTTGGGTCGGGTAATTTGTACCCATAACGGCCCCCTTCATAGCTGCTCCCGCTTGAGTCTTAACGGGGCTTACTAAAGCGCCGTCGATAAAATCCGCCATATCATAAGCTAATGCCTTAGCAAATAAAGCCCCGGATGTAGCGGCTACTCCGTAGCCGAAACAAATCCAAAACAAATTATTTGTATGATCTATAAAAATCGACGGAGCGGGAAAGTTAGAGATTGCACCGTAAGCGTCATCTTGATTATATTCGAGCTCGAAGCTTATCTCGTTCTCTTCGTTACCTAAATAGTGGTTCATATCTACGGTGATATTATTTAGAAGCTGATTCTTTCGCCTCTTAACGATAAACTTCGAAGAGTTACTATATATTTGTGTAGCCCAGTCGGTCGAGTCATTATAAAGGCTGTAAGAATAGCCGTTTACGTTGTCGTGAACGTTCAAAACTTTAAGTCTGTTCTCGTTCTGTTCGAGAACGATCGGAGTAATTGAGTCGTTAGATATCATCTCAAGCGGCTTAAAGTCGGAATTATTAAGAGCATAATCGCCAAAATCCGAATGACAGAGCCCGACGGCGGCAATATCGCCGTTGGCTTGAGTCTCGGGAAAGTTCCAAACCATTTTAAAGCCGTTTTCAAGAGCTGCGGAGGCGGCCGAGTTCGGAAGTCCTCGGGTTAAATCATCCGCAAGGGAGGCGGGAACCGTCTGCCCTGCGTGGCCTGTTATCGCATTATCGTAACTCTTCGGGATCCATATATCTGACGGGTCGGAGCCTAAAGACTTCTCGAAGAGGATAACCCCGCCGACTACTTTTCTTATAGCTGGCATAATCTTCGAGTAGTCCATACTACCGAAGTAATTACTTGCGAATATTTTTTGAATAGCGTCAGTTACCAGATTATCTTTATCAAGCTTGACCGACTCCCGGCCGAACTTATCAGTAAATACAATTTTTGTGTGACCGTGAAGCCTCGGAGTCATTCCGCCGAATCTGTTCTTTTTAATCTTTTGTCTTGCGTTCATATTAAAACCTCCGAATTAAGTATAGCCGATACTCCAGCCAGCTGTTATAAAGTCGTTATAGTGTGGCAGAGCTTGCCAGCTTGCCGCCGAGTACATAGATGAATTAAATCCAAGTGTAGCAAGTGTCTTTGTTCCTGTATAACTCGTAGCACTAATACACATCTGTAAGATATTATCTCTACTTGTTTCAGTAAGATTCGAGCCTATGCCCTGAAACATACCACCCAAGTTTGTTACGTTCGGTACAGAATACAGCGGAACATTCTGCAAGGCAGTACAAGCCCAAAACATCTGTGGTAGTTCTCGAGCACTGCTAAGATTCCAATTGGGAGCGTCAACAAGCGCCCAACAATCGACAAAAGCCCTATAAAAGTTTGTACCGCTTGATGTGTCCAAGTTAGGGGCAGTCGTTAATGCATTACAATTTCGGAATGATTCCGCAAAGTTCGTAACCTCGGATGTATCGAAATTACCATTTACGCTTTCAAGCTTCTTACAGTTGTAAAACATTGCATTAAGATTATTAGCCTTGAGATTGAGCGTTGCCGTTTTCAAAAGAACGCAATCAAAAAAAGCATTTCCAACATCAAATTTTTGAGTAGAATTGACCGCTGTCAACGATACATCTTCAATATAGGTAAGTCTAAACATACCGTTAGCATTTACATCTCCTGTCGGTGTCTCCTCTCCGAAAACAATAGGCGGTACGTGCATAAGGTTCGTGTTCTGAAACATACCTCCATAGCCTCTTGAATTTTTCATATTCACGTCAGGCAAGAAATACAGTTCTTTTACACCATAAAAATTCCTGACGCCTGTCCAGTTATCTTGCAGATTCTTTGCATACTCAAAAGCTGTTATAATCTCGGCCGGCGTGTCAGTATATCCGATCTCACTCCAGTCGGGCGGATATGATTTTCCGCCGCCGAGTCCTTGTATATATCCTGTTAAACTCGTCATGGTGTCACCTCATTTATAGTCCTTACAGATACAAGCGGAATTGTATAATCATCTTCGATTAAATCCGTTGCGTACAAGATAAGTGTATCGTCTTCGACTCCTACCAATGGGTAGATTTTGCCGCCTACGATCATATCGGGCGAAGGGATTATCGAGACAATAGAAGAGCCCTCAATAAGTCCCGGAAAGCTTATCTCATTTTTATAAGTGGCTCCCTCTATGGGCGAGGGATCGGGAAGAGCTTCCCAGTCGGTAGAATCGACGAAGATATCCGTATAATCTTCGTAAGTTGTACCGCCTCCGCCGCTCTCAGGAGCCCAAACAATAGAGCCGCCCGAATACTTGACGACGTTACCCTCTGCGGGGCTGTTAGTAGGCTTTTTGAGCTTGTCGGCTTCTACGAGAGTGAAACCCGCTCCTATACGGCCCTCTAAGTCGTTCATAGTGGAAGCGTCGAAAGCGTCTCCCGCTTCCGTGACTGTTCCCTCCGAACGGGTTACATCAACGGTCTGAGAAGTCCCCGAGATTGTATCTGTTAAGGTTCTACGACCTGGAAACTCTACATCTCTATTTTTCCAATTCTTCAAAGTGTAGTAAGCCATTTTCTAACCTCCGATTAAATAAGGCCCGTAGAGATAGGATCGCCCGCAAAATCTTCACCTGTGAAGAAGATATTATTAGGATCCGGCTCTCCTACTGTGATAATAACATAATCCGCCATATTTCCGATATTATTCGACTTATATAAGTCTTTTCCGACTTGATCGATAGCTTCGGGAACCTCCGAAGTTAATAAATCAATGTCGGGAGTATCTGTAATAGCCCTCAAAACAAGAGGCTGATACTTAAGTATATAAAGAGCCAGCTCGTCGGAGATCTTAATCTTTCCGTCCCATTTATCGACTTTGCTCAAGCCCTGACCCCATATTAAAGTATGTACTTCGTGGTTAGCGATCTGGAAGGATCCGCCCGAGACTTCGAGAGCTACATCCCAAGTATGACCGAGAGACGGATCTATATAATCCAAGAAATAATTAAGGCTTAAAGTCTGATAACCGTTCTCGTCAAAAGTGAACTCGGGCGAGTAGTTAATAAGCTCGTCGTCATAGTAATAAAAGACTTTAACCGTTACGGGAGTGTTAGGATTATCTTTCGAGATTGTTCCCTTGATCTCCGTCCAAGTATTAGCCTCCGAGTCCGTATCTGCTAAGAAGTCTATCGAATTAACTATCTGTCGGTCTATCGTCTCTATATCAAAAGAGCTTTGGCTCTCTTTATAATAAAAAGCGATTTTATTACCTGTATAGGAACCGCCGCCAGCTCCGCCGCTTCCGCTCGATCCTCCCGAGCTTGAGCTCTTGGCGGGGTTCTCTCCATAAGCCTGATAGGTCGTTGAATGACGGAAGACGTAGCCCATACCCATAACAGGCGACTTAATGAAAGCCCCGAGACCGTCGGGGAGATATAAATAATCGGCAAAGTCTAAAGCTATCTCGCTATTAGTTTCGACCGTATAGGGAGTTATATATATCTTCGAGATGATATTGTTATAGATATCCGTAAATCTGTCGACCGCTTCGGAATCCTGCATAAATGGATTATCCCCGAACTCATAAAAGCTCCATTCATCCGATTGACTGCCGAGGATGTTAAGCTCCCCGGTTTCTTGAGTAGTGAAGGAAGCCCCGAAGATCAGAGTCGACCAGTCCGAGACGGATATATTATCGAATCTCTCCGCCATTGTAAGTTCGTATTCGCTGCGGCCTATACTCGGCTCTTCTCCTACGAAGTCGCTCCAGGAGCGAACTACTAAAAGCCCGTTGCGGTCTATATAAGAGTAACAAGCTCTTGACTCGAGAAGGCTTGAAAAGTAGTCTCTCCAAGTCTCGAAGCTGTTTTCTAGAGAACATTTAACAGTTCCATAAGGATCGGGAAAGCTCGAATCCTGATAATTAACCGAAAGCCCGAGATAACGGGCGAGCTCGTCAACGACTAAGGATAGAGAACCGCCAAAGACTCGGCCGTTATATCTGCGGTCGAACTTCGTCATATCGTCATAAGCTGTGACCTCGATCCCTTGCAAAGTGTGATTTACTTCGGATATCGTAAAGACTCCCCCGGGAACCCATTCGATAGATAAATCCTCGAGCTGGGTACCGACCTCAAAAGTTATAACTTTACCGACCCAAGAGCCCCGAGGAATAGCCCCGTTCAGTATCTTGGGGATAAAAGTAGCGTGAAGCTCTCCAATAAAGACCCCTCCGAACTTGATTTTTGAAGAGTCGCAGATCTGGTTATTTACTTCGAAAGAGCCCTCGAGGATCGCCGCCTCTGTAAAAGCTACGGATCCGATCGAGCCTCTTAAGAAGTGAATAACGGTGCTCTTCTTGGCTGCTTCCTCATATTGTAAAGTGACATTGTACATAATTAAGCCTCTATGAACTCGCAAGAGCAATTATATATATTTGTAGTCGCCCATTGAGATAGATAAATCAATTCAGCCGAGAAGCCTCTCAAACGGCCCTCGTAGCTTACATTGTTTATCTTAAGGGTTCCGCTTGGATATTCGCATAAAGCCTCGAGGATCGCCGCTTTCTTCTCTGTCAGCGTAAACGAAAAGCTGAAATTCTTTTTTCCAGCTCTTACAAACTCTACGAGGTCGTGACCGTCTTCCGATCGGCTTACGTTCTCGATCGTCTCGGGAGACTTTGAGAAGGTTTTAACGTTCTCAAATCTTACATCCTCAAATTCAATAGTTAAGTTTTTGGATAACATTATCTACCTCCCGAGATGAAGTTATTATTATCGACCGCTTGAACGACTCGAGCGTCAAATTTACGGCCTCCGATATAAACGTTCGTGACTGATTCCTTCGAAGCCAAGCCCGAGAGCTGTCCGCTAATACCTGCGAGCTGTCCCGAGTAGTTCGGGCCTTGGAGTCCGCTCTGAATTGTCGCAGCCATATTATTAACGGAGCTCTTTAATAGATTCTGCGATTTATCAATACCCGAAGCGTAAGACTCTACGAGGTCGGGCCCGTAAGTATGGAAACCGTGAGGGCCTGACAGCGGGCCTTTTACGGGCTCCGAGAATCCTAAGAAGTCCTTAACGGTCTGGGCTACGTTCGAAACTGTATTCTTGAGCTTCTCGATATTGTTCTTTATTCCGTCGATAAAATTATCGATCAAGTCCTTACCCCAGCCGCTCGCAGCCTTGGCGATCTCGCCCGGTATGGAAGCGATAGCACCTAAGACGGCCTTAAGGATCGTCGGGGCTTGCTGCAAGATGAGGGGCAAGCTCTGAATAAGACCGCTAATCAAGCTTAATATGAGCTGTATACCAGCCGAAAGAAGCTCGGGGCTGTGTTCAATTAATGCACCCGTTATTATTTGAATTGCTTCAACTGCTGCCGGGATTAATTGAGGGATTGCTGACGATAATCCCGAGACTAATGAAAGGATTATTTCAATCGCTGCCGAAGCTAACATCTCGACATTTTCGGGAGCGAGTAAGGTCGTCGCCAGCTGTCCGATTATCTCGATAGCCGATTGAACTATCATCGGCAAATTCTCAATAAGGGCTAAAGTCAGATTTGAAATTATCTCGCCAGCAGCCCCAAGGGTATCAGGAAGAGCCGATATAAGACCGTTCAAGAGCGTATTTAATACATCTACACCCATTTGCAAAATTGCGGGGCCGTTCTCCTGTAAGCTCGTAAGAAGCGAGTTAATAAGACCCGTTACGACTTCGCCCATAGCGGCGGGATCTCCGCCCGCTTCCTGGATCCCCTTCGAGAACTCTCCGAGGGCTTCCGTTCCGTCCGTAGCAAGGGAGCCAAGTATCGGAAGCAATACGAGGCCGAGCGAGTTCTTTGCCGACTCTGCCGACTTCTCTAAGAGCTTCATTTGATCGTCAAACTCTCCAAACTTGCCGAGGGTATCATCTCCCATAACATAGCCCATATCTTCGGCGGCTTTTCCGAGCTCTTCGAATTTACCCTTTCCCGCCTCTATGATCGGGTTAAGGTCTTGAGCTGACTTGCCGAAGATAGCCATAGCGGCGGCGTCTCTATTAGCTTCTACCTGAACCCCGTCCAGAGCCTCGAGAACATCCCAAAAGACCGCCTCATTATCTCTAAGATTTCCGTAGTTGTCAGTTAATGAAACTCCGAGCTGTTTAAAAGTATCGGCGGCCCCTTTTCCGTCTTTTGCTTGACTCATAGCTTTTGTAAGCTTTGAGAGTGATCCCGTTACGGTCTCGAGGGGAACGTCTAAGAGTTCAGCCGCAAACTTGAATTTCTGAACTTCTTCGGTAGATAATCCCGACTTTGTAGCTACTTCGCTTATTTCATCCGCAAATTTACCCGCTTCAACGGTACAATTAGCAAGCCCCTTAACGGCGGCCCCTGTTGCGGCTGTTACGGCTCCGATAGCTCCCGCAGTGATTGCAGCGGCTTTCTTAACGGTAGCCCCGAACTTCTCGAAGTTATCGCCCGAGCTCTTGGCTTGTTTTCCTGCTTTTTCGGTCTCGTTGCCTGTCTTCTTCGTCTCGGCTCCGGCTCCGTCCATTTCAGTTTTGTACTTCTTAAGCTGTCCTTCGGTCTTGGAGATCTCGACTTCAAGAGTTGCGACTTGCTCGGCGGTAGCTCCGCCCTCTTTGCCGAGGGTGCTATATGCCTTTTTTGCGGTTTCCTTGAGAATCTCGAGCTTGCTTTCTGACTCTTCGACTGCTTTCTCGAGGAGCCTTGTTTTTGAGGCGGCAAGCTCTATATTATTAGGATCGAGCTTAAGAGCCTTATCGACCGATTTAAGAGCCGAAGATGTAGAAGAGAGTTGTTTCTCTACGTCTACAAGTGACTTGTGAAGCCCGCTCGTATTGCCGTTGATCTCGATCGATATTCCTCTTACTTTGCTCGCCATTTCTTAGCCTCCAAACATTCGACGGATTGAATCGCTGTCTCCCTGGATCTCGTAAGTATGAGAGTCGTTATTCTTTTCCGTATACATATCGAAAACGAGTCCGATTCTCATTAGCTTAAGCTCCCAGATAGAGAAGCCAAGTTCTTTCGCTCTTAACACCACGAGAGCCGTCGTCATTCTTCTCGTGGTGTTTGGTCGGGGTCGGCTGATTCGACCTCCGATTTGCTTACGTCATTGTAATAATTAAATATATTGTTTACTTCTTCGGTATTAAAAGCCCGCAGCGGGAACTCTTTCAAGAATGAATAATAGTTCTCAATAGTGGCTTCGAATACCTCCGAATCTGATTTCGTTAATAGGTTAAAGACAAATAACATTTTCTGACTTGTCTTTTTCATAAGGGAGAGGATAGCAAGATTGAGATGTAAGACTTCTTTTTTATCCTCTTCGGTTTGCTCTTTTTTCTCTGTTATTTGAGTCTGTCGGTTCTTAAGCTCTGATATCTCCGTTAAGAGAGCGAAGAAATCAGTTCCGAAAACATCCTCGAAGATCTGATAGAAGATGTAAGCCCCGTTTACGGGGATCTCTTTTCCTCCGATTGTCAAAAGTGAATTTTTCATTTTACCTCCTATGTTCCACGTGGAACATCTCCATTAATTGAATAAAGAAGGGGAGCGGGTTATAGATCAACGATGTGAAGGCTATATTTAGTTAATTTATACGGAGATTTTACGGACCCGCTCCCCAAGCTTTGAAAGAAGAAAACTTTAAGCAAGTCTTGCTTTTTAGAATGTGGGCTCCGGTACTGCTGTAAAGAAGTTAGTCCAGCTTGCGGAGTCGTTATCGGCAAAAGAGTAAACGATATTGTCATATACTCCCGTATCGACTTCCGTCTCGTCGGGTCTCGGCAAAGCTGTAACCGTGACAGTGACGGGGCTCAAAGTGATTCCAGCTTCTTTAGTCTTGGAGTCGATCGTTACTCTTGAAGCGGAGCATTTATAGAAGCAAAATCTTCTTTGCTTCTTATCGGTCTCAAACTCGAAGAGAAGAGCGAAGTAAATCTCTTTTGGAGTAGCTCCCTCTACCATAAGCCCGTTATCATCCTCGAGCTTTCCGAGAATGTCTTTCTGAAAATCTTCCGTCAGCTTCTCGAGAACTAAATCGCCCTGGTATCCGTTGTTTGCTCCAAGAACCGCCCAAATTCCATTATCTGCATACTCGTTAAGGGTATCGCCCTGAGGAGCGAGCGAGATACTTTTTGCACCTGTGAGCGGTTTCGGGGTTCCGTAGCTTGAAGTAATAGAGCCGTCGAGTCCGACCGTCTCCGTTACAACTGCATAGTGAACGTTTTTAATACCGTAATGATATTTGATCTCATTCATTCGGTTTTTCCTCCTAATCTTTTAATAAATCGATATCAAATTCGATAGTATAAAACTTTTGAGCTTCGTCGTAGTCTTCGGAGATCTCGGGGACAATCTCATTATCTGCGAAGTATTTAAGGATTGCGTTTTCTGCGGTTTCCGTCCTGGGGAAAGCCTGACAGAGTTCAACTACATAATGGCTTATGAGCTGATAGCCTATATTGTCGGCGGGGTCGTAGCTTGCCGACTCTCTCCTAACACATATAAAATCGAGCTTTGTATTATTGGGGACAACCTGATAAAAGCAAGGGAGGCCCGTCGCCGTTTTCAAGTCAAGAATTAACTGCTTAACTGTCATAGCTGATTTAACCTCCAATACATAATCTCAAGTGATATTTTCTCTGCGTCCGCTTGGCTTATAATATGCGGCTTCGCTTTTGCTTCTCCGACGACTCTCCCATTTTTAATAATACGGTGGCCGTTGTTCAGCAAGTGAGCGAGTCTATAAGTCTTTTTGTTATGAACTATATAGCCGTGTTTATCTTCGGTATAAGTCCAATTTTTAGGATATTCGGAACCGGGCCAAAGTGACATAGCATTATTTCGGATGATATTACAAATTGCAATAGCTGCTTCCTCACTTCCGGCTTTTATGGCTTTACCCGTTTCGCCTTCCATTTCGAAGAGCATATCACTTAATTGTTCAAAGCCGTTTTTACTTGCCATTAGTCAATCCCTTTTCTCTCGGATAGATAAAGCTCTATTTTTGCAATCCCGAGCGGATAAGTTCTATAAACTTCGTAAGTCTTCCCCTTGTATTCGACTTCGTTCTCGCCGTTGTACTTGAAGCGGGAGAGCTCAAGCAAAACGGAGGCCTGTATATCTTCTTGGTGAGCCTTAAAGAACTCGCTCGAAGAGATATGCTTCTCCAAAACTTGAACCTTCGAAGTTGTAACGGTCTCGATCATCTGGCCGAGATCGTCAAGAGTCGGAGCTGTCGACCTGCTTATTAAGTTGGCGAAGCTGTTGATCCTCATATTTCTACCTCGGGGGCTCTGTAAGTCCTGGATATAGTAAGACGGGTCTTAAGATTATCGTATATCTTCCCGAACTGCTCCCGCTCCGCTGTCGTCGATAGGTCGACAAAGTTCATCTTTACGAAAGTAGCAATAGCCTCTTTAACGATTGAATCGACGTTTGAACTATCAAATGTGATAGTTCCAGCCATAGCCAAGTCGTTAATAGCTGCTTCGATAAGAGTATCGACCGAATTACTTATAGTGGTGTCGGTATTACCAGCAAGCCCGATTTGAAAATAAACATAATCTTTAAGGGTCATAAACTTAAATCTCCGTTAGTTCTCTTTTGTCTCCCCTCCGAGTGAAGTCCCGGAGGGAAGAACAACAAGAGAGATCTTTATATTGACTACTTAAGAAGGCTTATATTAGCCGCCAGCCTCGAGGCCGATAAGGGCAAAGCTTGCGGGCCTTGTTACTCCGATAGCTACGTAAAGCTTAGCGATAAACTCTACTTTGTCAGCCTTGGCGGATGTGTAAGGGTCTACTACGATCTTGACGTCTTCGCCGTCGGGGTAGTTAGCTGTTACGCCCTGGAAGTCTCCAACAAGAGCGATAGGATCGCCAGCGGTGGGAGAGTCGTCAAAGTTTACGTTATCGAAAACGACCTCGCAGCCGTTAAGGAAGTAACGGGGCTTACTCTCGTTATCGAGAAGAACTTCATAAATAGGTCTCTGAGTTGTATCGAGAAGGCCCATAAAGGCGTTAAAGAATACTTTCTTGTTCATCACGACGGTGGGCTCGTTTGCGGAGTCTGCAAGCTCTGCGAGACCCTGTAAAATTGTTGTAGCGTCAATCGCTGCGACGTCAACGGTAGCAACAAAGGGAGAAGAAGAAGCGGCTACGGCTGCGACGATATCCTCGTCAAGCTTCTTGATGATCCTCTCGGTAAGCTCATCATATATATAATATAAGAACTGTTCAGAGTGCAAACTGAGTATTTCATCTGTTACACCGATCCATTTTTTCAGCATATAGGGGTTCAAAACGGATGTACCAATAACGAGAGTCTCTTCGTCGGGAGCGGCTGCGCCTTCTGTATGTGCTACTGCGTCAGAGCTTGAAATCTCATAAGGAACTTTTAAAATACCCTTAACGTTGAGTTTCTTAACCTTTGAAGCGATATTTGAACGGCTCCATGCTGTTTCTACATATTCCTGTACAATTGTAGGGGTGGGAATTGTACCGCCTCCGATATCTGTCAGCAAAGCACGAACTTCTTCATCCTTGCCGGTCTTGATGTAATTAGCGAAAGCGTCGATATACTCTTTTGAGCTTCTGATTTCTTTAAGATCCATAGTTTTGTTAATCCTTTCTTCAACGATTGTTTGGGGTTCTTCTGCTTGGGGAGCCTCGGCGATAGCTTTTCTCTCCTCTTCGGCTTTCTCGAACTCGGCTTTGATTTCCGCTTTGCGGGTCTCGATAGCTTCGACCTCTTTTGTAATTTCCTCGATCTCCGTCTCGTCAGCGATTGTGGAGCGGGTTTCGAGTTCCTTCAATCTGAGATCAAGCTCTTCGTTCGTCATTTTTTCAATTTCCATAGTTAGACTTGATCCTTTCTATAATCTCCGCTCTCCTCTTCTGGATTCTCAAATCCGAGAGGGCTTTATCGACAAAATCCTGTCTCGCCTGTTCCATTGATCGAGCGTTAATATCTGTATTCGGGTTAGCGGGGAAGTCTACGGCGGAAACGTCGTAGAGCTTTTTAACTTTCGTTATTGTTCTCGTTACGAGTATCATCTCGGGATCCTCTTCGGTAACGGTAATGTCCTCGGCTACTGTGAAGCCTATGCTCATCTTGTCTATATAGCCGCCTCTAATCTCTTCGGCCATATCTCTACCGCCCTGAGTTCCGCCAAGATCGGCCCTTACTTCGAGCCCGGTCTCGTTCGCTTCGAGCTTAAGAGTTCCGTTCTTAGTACGGGCGAAAACGTGGCCGCCGTGATTGTACTGGAAAACAGTATCGGAGATATCAGCTTCTTTGAAAGCGTCTCTGTCGACCTTCTCCCAGACTTCGACCTTCTTACCCTCGAAAGTATCGTTATACTCAAAGAGGAGATAAGGATCATCAAAAGTAGAAGCCAAGCCCTCGACCTCGTAAGAGATCGCCGTATCATCCTCGGCAGCTCTGAACTCAAAGTTATTTTTGAAGTTACGATATTCTCTTTCGTCTCTGATAGGCATTTTTATTTATCCTCCTAATTTGCATTTTATCAAATAATCGTTATTGTTCAATATTTAGAGGCTCTTCCGCTGCGGGCTCTTCCTCTGTCGGTTCTTCGGTTATCTCGTCGGTATTCTTATATTCGCCTCTAACTATATGTTCATCTCCGCCCTCGATCGGGGTAAGGTTCCATATCTCTCTTACTTCGTTGATAGATAAGACACCTCTATCGAGAAGCTTCTCGGATATATTGAGCTTTTCGGTATTGCTCATAAAAGCAAGCCTTGAGGATGTAAATAAGATCCTGTTTCCGTAGCCCTGTTGATCCGCTGTGAAGATCATATTTGTAACGACCTCGGAGAGCTGAATCGATAACCATTCGATACATCCCTCATAAAAAGCCGTGAACTTATCGCCGTAGGCTTTATTTTGGATAATATCCTCATTCACTCCGAAGTAGTTAAATACGTTTGTGCGGATGTGGTCGAGTTCGTCGCTCTTGAGCGTATACGGGTTAGACTGTATTTGCTTAATATCCTCGAACTTCTTGTTAAACAAGAGAAGTCCGCCGCTGTCAGCTTCCGAAGAAAAGTTCGTTTTATTGAACTCCTCTTTTTCTTTTCTGAGATCTTCATCTTTTGCCAGGATCGTCAAGCGAGCCATAAAGCGATAAGAAGCGGAGCTCTTGATTGCCTCGGCTACTCCCTGATTCTCCAAGTCGATAAGCCCAAGGGTCGGGCCGAGAGCCTTATTCGACTCGCCGAAGAGTTCATCATAGAGCTGGAAGCGGGTCAAGATTCCGCAGTTTGAGAGCTCAATAGCGAGCTTTTTCTTTCTGTAAGTAAAACGGATGTACTCCGTCCCGGTCTCTTTCGATACTACGATTTGAGATTCTGACGGCATTATCGGAAAAATCCCGATTTTATCTCCGAACTTATCAAAGATCGGGATAAGTAAACAGTTGTTTTGCACATAAAGGATCGAAGCTACTCTATAAAGTAGCTGACTCCAAGTATTCCAGCTGTTCGGGTTCTTACTTGCTTGGGTCTTAAATTTAACTTGAGCGTTTCCCTCAAATGAGATCTTAAGCTTTGAAGCGTGGCGGGCTATTGAATCGATCGCAGCTCTTACGAGCTCACTCTCATATAGAGCCCCGTTCCAAGTTCTCCAAGCGGGTTTATAGAACTCGAGTTCTTTATAGAAGCTCTCGACTTCGGTTTTGGCTATTTTTTCTTGAGTTTTGGCCGGGAAGAGTTTCGAAACAAGGTTAAAGTTAGCCATTCGTTAAATACTCTCCTATTTCGTTCCAATGCTTTTGACGTACTGTTAACAAGTCCAAAAGGGCCGCCGCTCCGTCTATATGGTTACGGCTGGCCGTTTTTATCATTTTACACCTTTTGTTATCATTATCAAATTTCAAAGCACAATTTAACAAGTGGATCTTCAAGAGATCGTTATCGCCCATTTCGAGAAAGCCGTCTCGGATGAAGCCCTCGGCCTCCCGAATTACTCCCGTAAGGTTAAAGCCCTGATAAACATCATCAACAACAAGCCCCGAATCTTTGAGGTCTTGAATCAAGTATTGAGCCGAGTATCTATCGTAGCCGATAACCTGCGGGAGGATCCTATACTCTTGAACGGCTTCGATTATCCAATTATATACATCCCGATAATCGATTATATTATCACCCGAGAGAGACAAAAAGCCTCTTTGTATAAAAGCTTTATAGGGAAGTCCGTCATTTGCTGAGGCCTCTTCGAGCTTTTCCCCAGGTAGCCAAAAATGAGCGATAATATAAAGCTTGCCTTCTCTCTGCCAGCCCAAACAAACGGCCGTTAAGTCGGTTGTTCGGGATAAGTCGAGACCGATAAGAGCGTAAGTGTCCCGAGCGTCTTCGAGTGTAAGGGTCTCACCTGAGAAGCATTTATCGATTATATGATACGGCAGCCAAGCAATCGAGCTATTGCTCTTGATATTGCAATACTTAGTTAAGAACTCAAGATATTTACTATGTGACGTTTCGGCGATCTTCATTTCATCAAGTAAGAACTCCCGAGTTATAGATACATCAAGATTCGGATTTGACTTCTCGAGCTCTTCGATATTATTCCAGTCTGCGGGGTCGTCAATAACATAGAGAAGCGGCAAGAGTCGAAGCTCTTCGCTTGAACCGTTTAAGACTGCGGTCGCTCTCGTAAACAGTTCGTCATATATTGAGTCGTTTACATATCCGGCCGTACTTATCGATAAGATGATCGGTTGAGTCCTGGCTCCGACTGACGACTTCAAAACTTCGTATTGTCTTAAGCCAGCCTCACCCGCCCAGCTTGCTATCTCGTCGCATATAACACAAGAACAGTTTAAGCCGTCCGACTTCTTGGAGCTGAAAGCCAAAGGGGCAATAGTCGTCCCGCTCCGCTCGATAAATAGATCTGTTCGCCTCTTTTGGGTTCCGAGACTTAAAGTCTTATCTTGCTTGATGATATCGTAAACGGCTGAAAAACAAAGATTTGCTTGAGCGAGTTTCGGAGCTACAAAGTAGATTCTTCCGCCCGTCTCTCCGTCCAGATATGCACAATAAGTTGAGATAGCGGCGGCGAGTAGAGTCTTTCCGTTCTTTCGTCCGATAATAAGAAGAATCTCACGGAAGAGCCTAAAGCCTTTTCGGTCTTTCGTACCGAAAAGAACCGCTATAAAAGCTTTTTGCCAGCTCTCAAGCTCTATAAGCTGGCCGCCCTTCTCGCCCTCGTGGTGGCGGCAAAACTTTTCAATGAAAGAAACTGCAAGCCGGGCGGCGGTCTCGTCGAAGGTTGCTATCTCATCCTCGAAGAGCTTCGGATAGTATTCAAAGTAGAACTTCTTAACCCATTTCGAGACTTTTATCTTCTTGCTCTCGATCTGATAGCGATAGTCGTCAATATACAAGAGCGGTCTCTTTTTCTTCTTCTCGGGCTGGGGGATCGCTCTTATATCGGTCTCAAGATTAGAGTTAAACTCTCCGTTTATGAGCTCGGCGGTCATTTTTTCATCTCTTCGAGTAGAGCTTGCAGCTCGTCGACTTCGTCGCCCGAGGAGCCGAAGTCTTTAACGAGAGAGCTTAACGTTTTGGCGGTCGTCGTAAGTGAAGCGATATATCCCTTATACTCTCTAACCGCTGGATTAAGCATAAGCTCGCCTTTTGGGCCTGTTATCTGATAACCTTCTTGCTGGATGATCTTATAAAGGTTCTTCAAGATTTCGAGCTGCTTAAGATATTGATCCAGGGTCGTAACAAAGAGATAATATCCCTCCGTCATTCCTGCGGCCTTAACTCGATCGAGTAAATCCCTCATTTGCTTTTCTGCTTCTTGGGTCTTTCTTCCGAGTGCAATCATTTTTCTACCTCCTATAAATTATCGTCTTGCTTACTCTTGCCAGTTCCGGGAACCTCGGCCGAGATCATCCGAGAACTGGCTTACTTACCATAGATTATATCAAAGCTTATCAAGTCGGCTTGATTCGGGCCGTTTGGGAGCCCCTTAAACTTTCAAATTTCCCTTAGTCGGTCTTTCGTACCAAGTCGGA
>JAZNST010000116.1:0-26084 GCA_045591405.1 Ruminiclostridium sp. | reverse complement strand
CCGAGAGCCATTGGCACGAGTGCTCTTGCGGAAATACTTCGGGCTTTGGCTCTCATAGCTCAAGCGGCGAGGCTACGCCCGATTCTGCCGAGGTTTGCTCGGTTTGCGGCTACGAAATCGCCCCTGCGACGGGCTACGTGGCTGCGCCTGTGATTTCGCCCGAAGGCTCCGAGTTTAAGGACGAAGTGAAAATCACGATTTCGACCGAGACTGAGGGCGCTGAAATCTTCTTTACGACCGACGGAAGCGACCCGACGACCGAAAGCGAAAAATACAGCGGTGAAATAACCCTTTCTCAGTCAGCGACAATCAAGGCAATCGCTGTGAAGGACGGCATGGGCGACAGCGAAATTGCTTCGGCTGAGTTCGTGAAAACAGGCCCTCAGGTTAAAAACGGAGACGGAAAAACAGGCTGGGACGCAATCCTTGACGAGCTTGATGACGCACGTGAAGGCGGCAAGATTGTTGTTGATATGAACGGTGAAACAGAAGTTCCCAAAGATGTTTTTAAGCAGATTAAGGGTCGGGACGTTGACCTCGTAATTGAGCTTGATAACGGATTTATTTGGACAATCAACGGCACAAGCGTGACCGACGATTCTAAGGCTGTGAGCTTCGCTGTAATCGAGGGTTCGACGATTCCTGTTGAGGTGATAAACGCCGTGGCAGGCGAAAATGAATCCCGCACGCTCACTCTCGCACACGAGGGCAAATTTGGCTTCGATGCGGCTCTTACGATCGACCTTGGCGCCGAAAACAAGGGACTTTTCGCTAACCTTTATTGGTACACGAACGGCGAAACCGAGCTTGTAAGCTCCGCTGAAATCTCCGCCGACGGCAAGGCTGACTTAGCGTTCAGCCACGCTTCTGAGTACGTGGTTGTGATTGACGACGAAAACCACAGCGAATCAAGCGACAGCACACAAACCCCCGATAGCTCCAAGGGCGATAACGCCGAAACAGGCGTGGCTCTGAGCTTGGTAGGCGTGATTGCTTCTGCGGCTCTCCTCACTGTCTCAAGAAAAAGAAAATAAAAAATAAACCCCTGCGGTAACCCGCAGGGTTTTTTTATATTTTGACCTCAAATTTATTTTTACAGCAAGGGCAGATTACGCCGTGACGACCTTTTTTGTATGGAAGCCTGAGCGTTTTTTTACACTGCGGACACTTTCTGTATCTATGCGTTTTTACGTCCTTTATTCGTCTGAGGGTGCGCTTGAACGGCGCTTTTACGGTTGATGCGATTTTAAGATAGCGTTGGTTTTCGGCGTAGCGTTTTGCGACGTTTTTCGACATCATTCTGAAAACTATAATTCCCATCAGCAAAAGCGTGACGAGGTAGAGAAATACGTTGAAGAAAATGCACGAAACGAGCATCGAAATAATATATAAAATCAACAGGAAGCGATTGAGCTTGTCGTTGCCGTATCGACCGTAAAAAAAACTGATAAGCTTTTCTTTGAATCCCATTTTCGTTGCCTCTTTTTCTGTGATAATTCGATTATATCATCTGAGTTGCAACAGTTCAACGCTTTCATCGCTTTTTTCATTTAGTTTTCAGATAAGCGTGCAACAGCGAGAAGTTATTGCACAAAAAAGCCCCGTCAAAATCGACAGGGCTTTATTTTTATTCATAGTCAACAACGTTCGTCCAACGCATAAGGAACTCTCTTTCTTCCTCGTTGCGCTTTACGAGCTGAGACGCGGCAACAATGGGCAGCCATCTCTGAACGTACTGCTTTGGCGTGTCGTTGATCTTGCAGAAAAGGTCGAGATAGATTTTAGCGTATTCTTCCTCGCCCTTGAGATTAAACTTGAGATACGACCTTGCAACGTCAGCCGAGGCGTTTCCCTGAGTAGCGTGCGCCCAGTCCAGAATGTAGGGCGTGTCGTTATTGATGATGATATTTGTGGGGATAAAATCGCCGTGACAGAGCTTTGTGTGCTTTTTCATTCCATCAATACGCATTGAAAGCTCATATCTTGTGGTTGCGTCAAGTCCGCTCTGAGAGATTTTTCTTTGCATTTTGTCCTTGAGCTTTGTAAGAAGCGGACAGGTTTTTGCGTGAATACTAATCTGAATTTCAACGAAGAGCTTGAGAAGCTCCTCGGCTTTTTCGGGGCTTTCGTCGAGCATCTGCTGAAGCGTCTTTCCCTCAATATAGTCGGTCACGATGCACCATTTTCCGTCGATAACGCCGACCTCGTGGATTTTAGGGACGTTAAGCCCCGTTTCCTCAACTCGTGCAAGGTTGAGCGCTTCGTTAAGCACGTCTGACTTCTTATAGCTTTCGTTGAAAAGCTTGATTGCCTTGTCTCCGTCACGGTAAACGGTCTTGTCTTTTCTGACTGCAATAACATTATCGAGTTTCATAAAGCGTTCCTCCTTATACAGCTTCGTGATTTCCGTAGTAAGCGTTAAGATACATCTGCTTGATTTCGCTCATAAGCGGGTATCTTGGGTTTGCACCTGTGCACTGGTCGTCGAACGCTTGTTCGGTCATTTCGTCAAGACGGTCGAGGAAGTCCTTTTCGTCAATTCCGTAGTCCTTGATTGTGTCCTTGATTCCAACCTCAGCCTTGAGCTTGTTTACCGCCTTAATAAGCTTTTCGAGCTTTTCCTCGTCCGTTTTTCCGCCAAGACCGAGAAAATCTGCGATTTCAGCGTATCTTGCAAGCGTATGAGGGTGGTCATACTGCGAGAAGGTACCCATCTTAACGGGGGCTTCGCTTGCGTTAAAGCGAAGAACCTGTTCAATCATAAGTGCGTTTGCTACGCCGTGAGGGAGGTGGTGGAAGGCGCCGAGCTTATGCGCCATAGAGTGACATACGCCGAGGAAGGCGTTTGCAAAAGCCATACCCGCCATAGTTGCGGCGTTCGCCATTTTTTCTCTTGCCAGAACGTCAGTCTGACCGTTTTCATAAGCTCTTGGGAGATATTCAAATATTACCTTGAGTGCCTGCTTTGCAAGGCCATCCGTATAATCCGTAGCAAGCATAGCCGCATACGCTTCAAGAGCGTGAGTTACTGCGTCGATACCTGAAGCGGCGGTGAGGCTCTTAGGGGCTGTCATGTGGAAATCTGTGTCTATAATTGCCATATCGGGGAGAAGCTCATAGTCAGCGAGAGGATATTTTACGCCTGTTTTTTCGTCTGTGATAACTGCAAAGGGAGTTACCTCAGAGCCTGTTCCTGCTGAAGTCGGAACGGCAATAAAATAAGCTTTTTCGCCCATCTTCGGGAAGGTGTAGATTCTTTTTCTGATGTCGATAAAGCGCATTGCCATATCCATAAAGTCAGCTTCGGGGTGTTCATAAAGAACCCACATAATTTTAGCTGCGTCCATTGCCGAGCCGCCGCCAAGTGCAATAATAACGTCGGGCTTAAAGGCTGACATCTGTTCTGCGCCCTTTTTAGCTGAAGCCAGAGTAGGATCCGGCTCGACGTCAAAGAAGGTCGAGTGAATGATTCCCATTTCGTCAAGCTTATCGGTAATAGCCTTGGTGTAGCCGTTTTCATAAAGGAAGTTATCTGTTACGATAAACGCTCTCTTTTTACCCATAACGGTTTTAAGCTCGTCAAGCGCAACAGGCAGACAGCCCTTTTTGATATAGATTTTTTCAGGCGCTCTGAACCAAAGCATATTTTCCCTTCTTTCAGCAACAGTTTTGATATTGAGCAAGTGCTTTACGCCGACGTTTTCAGAAACGGAGTTTCCGCCCCAAGAGCCACAACCCAGCGTAAGCGACGGAACGAGCTTAAAGTTATAAAGGTCGCCGATACCGCCGTGAGAGGACGGGGAGTTGATAAGAATACGGCAGGTTTTCATTCGCTCAGCGAAAATTTCGATTTTTTCCTTTTCAGTTACTGCGTTGAGATAGATTGCAGAGGTGTGACCGTAACCGCCCTCTGCAACGAGTCTTTCCGCCTTATCAAGAGCGTCGTTGAAATCCTTCGCTTTATACATTGCAAGAACGGGGGAGAGCTTTTCGTGAGCAAATTCTTCAGAAAGATCTGCGTTCTCAACCTCTCCTATGAGGATTTTTGTTCCCTTTGGCACACTGACGCCCGCCAGCTCAGCAATGGTAACAGCTGACTGACCGACAATTTTTGCGTTGAGTGCGCCGTTTATAATCATTGTTTTTCTGACTTTATCTATTTCGTCAGGCTTGAGGAAATAACAGCCTCTTGCTTCAAATTCAGCCTTGACCTTATCGTAAATCTTTTTGAGGATGATAACCGACTGCTCAGAAGCGCAAATCATACCGTTATCAAAGGTTTTAGAATGGATAATTGAGTTTACCGCAAGAAGAATATCAGCGGATTCGTCAATTATTGCAGGGGTGTTACCTGCGCCTACGCCAAGAGCCGGTTTTCCGCTTGAATAAGCCGCCTTTACCATACCCGGACCGCCTGTTGCAAGGATAATATCGGCTTCTTTCATTACCGTATTTGTCATTTCAAGAGACGGAACGTCAATCCAGTCGATAATTCCTTCGGGTGCTCCTGCTTCGACAGCCGCTTCAAGAACGAGCTTTGCCGCCGCAATGGTACAGCTCTTTGCCCTTGGGTGAGGGGAGATGATGATTGCGTTTCTTGTCTTGAGTGCGATAAGGCACTTGAAAATAGCAGTTGAGGTAGGGTTTGTGGTAGGGATAACTGCGGCAATTACGCCGATAGGCTCAGCAACCTTCATAACGCCGTACGCTTTATCTTCTTCGATAATTCCACAGGTTTTTGTGTCCTTATAGGCGTTATAGATGTATTCAGAGGCGTAGTTGTTTTTGATTACCTTATCTTCAACGACGCCCATTCCTGTTTCTTCTACTGCAAGCTTTGCGAGTGAAATTCTTTCTTTATTTGCGGCGCAAGCGGCAGCAAGGAAGATTTTATCAACCTGCTCCTGAGAATATTCAGCGAAGACCTGTTGGGCTTTTTTCGTTCGTGCAATAGCTTCTTCAAGCTTTTCCACGCTGTCAATTACGGTGTGCGTATTCTGAGTTTTTTTCATAGTTATTCACCTCATAGGATTTTATTATATATGATAACCCTGTTGATTGTTATTATTATATCACACTTGCCTGTTTCTTTCAATCACTTTTTCTCAATCAAAATACAGAATTTATTCCCTTGAGGGTAACAATTTTTAGCATATTGCCTTAACGTCTCAGAGGGATAATAAAAAAACAGTATGAAGCTGAATTTACAGCCTCATACTGTTCTTAAATCATCTTATTTTGTCAAGGTCGTTACTGTATTCCGTAAATTCCTCGGCGTTTATAGGCTTTGCGTAATAATAACCCTGAACCATATCACACTCGCTGTTTTTAAGGAAGTTAATCTGTTCCTTTGTTTCAACGCCCTCGCAGATTACTGAAATATTCATTTTGTTAGCCATTGATATGATACTTGAAATGATTATTTCGTCGTTTTTGAGCAACGTGGCGTTTGCGAAAAATTCCTTGTCGATTTTAAGAATATCAACAGGAAGGCTCTTGAGAAGGTTAAGCGACGAGAAGCCTGAGCCAAAGTCGTCGATTGAAACCATAAAGCCAAGCTTTTTCATCTCTTCCATAGTCTTTATTGCGGCGTCCTGGTTTTCAAGGAATACGCTTTCTGTAAGCTCGAATTCGAGAAGCCTTGTGGGGATTCCGTATTTTTCGATAAGCTCGTTTATCCTGTCAAGGAATTCGTCTGTTTTAAGGTGAACTCTTGACACGTTTACCGAGATTGGAACAATCGGAAGATTTTTATCAAGGTGTTCTCTTATGAACTTACAAACCTCCTCATAAACGTAAAAGTCAACGTTTATGATTGTCTCGCTTTTTTCAAGATGAGGAATAAAGTCAGAAGGAGGAACAAGGCTTCCGTCAGGGCGCTTCCATCTTACGAGCGCCTCGGCTCCGACGAGCTTTGAGCTTTTAAGACCGATTTTTGGCTGGTAATAAACAACGAATTCGTGGTTTACAAGCGCCTTCTTTGCGTCGTTGACAATTTCGATTGCGTGGTTAATCTGTTGCTTCATTGACTCATCGTAGATAACGACGGTTGTCTTGGCGGCAGTTTCTTTTGCACCTTTTCTTGCGATATTTACGTTATCAAGCGCACTCGTAAGGTCAAAGTCGTCTTTTTTATCAATGAGATAAATACCGCAGGCGATAGCAATTGAAAGTCCCATTGTCTTTGCCTTTTCACGAACGGCAAATTCTTCAAGGAAGGACTTTATTATAAGCTTGAGCTCTTGAGCGTTTGAGTAGCTGACGAGCATCATGTATTTATCAGAGAATACACGGCTGCTGCACTTTACGGTCAGGTTAAGGTTTTCGATTTCCTTTGCAAACGAAATAAGAATATCGTCGCCCTTTTCTGAACCGTATTTTTCGTTTATGTACTTGAAGTTATTTATATCGCAGTAAACGAGCGCAAGCCTTTCTGCGCCATCGAGCTTTTCAACCTCATTGCTTACCATCTGCTTGAACTTATTATAGTGAGGCAGACTTGTGAGCTTATCGAAGTTTGTGAGTTTATCAACGATATAATTTGCCTTCTGGAACGCGCGCATCTTGAGCAGATACGACGAAATAATTTTACAGATTGTTTTGAGCGCCTTGACCTCGTCGATTGTCCACGAGCGAACCTTTTCACAATCGTGGAACGTAACGCAGCCCTTATATTCGCCGCTGTCGTAAATTGCACACTGTAAGAGCGACTTGACCTGAAGGTTCGAAATAATAGGCGTAAGCGCACTGTAAATTCCGTTTTCTTCAGCGTTTACAGTATCGTTATATCTCAAAATATCGTTATCGTCATAGCCGTTTCTTATTGCGGCTTCTTGCTCGTCTGTGAAGGTGACGATGCTTCCAAGCTGACTCTGAGTTGATTTTGAGCACCACTGGTAAGTATATTTATAGATATTTTCATCGTCAAGAGCCTCAAGAACTGAAACTCTGCTCAGACAGAAGTGTTTTCCGACCTTGGAAAGAAGCATATTGATTGCACTGCTCACGTCCTTGGTCTTATTCATAATATCAAACGCAAAATCGGTGATTTCGTTGTCAAAAACGCTGTTTGAAGCAGTGAGGATGGTGTCCTTACTGTAACGTTTCACGTGAAGCTCCTGGTCTTCCTCTGAAAGCTCAGGTGTTTCTTCACTATAAAACGTGTAGCAGTTTTTACCCTCGGTTTTTGACGAATAAAGAGCAATGTCAGCCTTCTTGAATAATTCCTCAAACGTATCGCCGTCCTGAGGGAACAGGGAGATACCAAGGCTTCCCGTGATTTTATCGCCGTTATCGTTTGAATAAAGAAGCTCAAACACACGGCAGATATCAGCCGCCTTATCCTCAATGTGATTTCTGTGCTTGATTCCTCTGAGGAAAACAAGGAACTCGTCTCCACCGATTCTTCCTACAACGTCGCAGGAACGGAAAAGGTCCTGAAGCTCCTGAGAAAGGTCAACAAGGATACTGTCGCCAAAAAGGTGACCTAAGTTATCGTTTACAGACTTAAAGTTATCTACGTCTACGATAATCATAGCGTCGAGAGTTTCACGGTTGTCAGTACGCAGATAGTCGGAAATAAGCTGTTTTGTGGTTGCCTTATTATAAATTTTAGTCAGCGGGTCGCGCTCAGCCTTATTTATAAGGCGTATTTCCGCTTCCTTAGTCTTGCTGATATCCTGGATTCTTCCGACACAGCGCTTGGCAAAGCCCTGAGAATCAAAGAGAGTTTTAGCGTCGATTACGCACCAGTGGTAATCGTCAATCTCCTTATTATACATACGAATCTGAGCCGTTATTTTCTCGTTTCCAAGACGCATTGAGTCGCAAAGTTTTTCAAATGCCCCGAAATCCTCCTCGTGAACGAGCTTTTTCTCCTTAAACTCGTTCTCAAAGTCCTCATAAACTTCTTTGAGAACAAATTCAGAGCCGTCGTTGCAGGAAATTTTGAATACGTCGTCTTCAATATCGTACTCAAAAATTTTGTCAGCGGATATGTTGGCAATTACGTTCAGCTTTTCGTTCGTTTTTCTGATTTTCTTTGCACTTGACGATATGTCCATTATTGCGGCTGAGAGCGTATATTTTTTACCCTCTCTTGCAATAACGCTCATGGTAGCCTGAAGGATAATTTCCTTATCGCCGTCCTTGAACGAGGTTGACATCGGGAAGCTTTCAAAATGAGCAATTTTACTTCCTATTGAAGAAGCGAGCTTATCGTAATCCTTCAAGCGTCTGAAAGCCTCGTCGAAGCGTTCGGCGGCCTGCTCGTCAGAAAGAGAGGAGGGGATTCCGAATATTGAAAGCATCTGTCTGTTTATGGACAAAACCTCTATATTTTGTAAGCAGTATGTAAACTCTACAATACCGCAAGGGCAGTTATCGTTAATTATATTCACGATTTTCCTCCGAAAATAAATCTATGCGCTATTTCACTATTCAATTATACCTTATCGTTAAGAGTCTGTCAATCAAAATTGGATAAGTTATACATATCTGTACATTTTTATACGTGCGGCTTAGTGAATATGCACAACGAAAATCGAAAAAATACCCCCTGGCTTCAAAAGAGCAGGGGGTGCTTGATTATTCTTCCCAGTTGTGCCAAACGTTCTGAACGTCGTCGTTGTCGTCGAGCGCTTCAAGCAGGAGGTTCATCTTCTTGAGGTGTTCCTCGTCGGTAAGCTGAGTGTATGTAGAAGGAATCTGCTCAGCCTCAGCGGAGAGGATTTTGTAGCCCTTCTTTGCAAGAGCCTCAGCGATAGTATCAACATCGTTGGGGGCGGTTGTTATTTCAACACAGCCTTCTTCGAAGCTGAAATCGTCTGCGCCTGCTTCGAGAATATCTTCCATTGCCTTTTCTTCGTCGATCTGCTCGTCCTCGTTATCAAGGACAATAATTCCCTTGAGCGAGAACATAAAGCTTACGCAGCCTGTTGTTCCGAGGTTTCCGCCGAACTTGTCGAAATAATGTCTGATTTCGCCGGCGGTACGGTTTCTGTTATCAGTAAGGCAATCAACGATTACTGCAACGCCGTTGGGACCGTAGCCCTCGTAAACGCAGTTTTCATAGTTATTCTTATCGCCTTCGCCTGACGCCTTCTTAATGAGTCTGTCGATGTTATCATTGGGGATATTGTTTGCCTTTGCCTTAGAAATAAGGGAAGCAAGCTTTGAGTTACTGTTGGGGTCAGCGCCGTGCTCCTTGATGCAGACGATGATTTCTCTGCTTATCTTTGTGAAAACCTTGGCTCTTGCGCCGTCCTTTTCACCTTTTTTTCTCTTGATTGTGCTCCATTTGGAATGTCCCGACATAAATAAACTCCTTTTCTTTGATTGCAGTCAGTTGTTCTCTGAAAAGCCGAATCCGAGAACCTCTCCTGCATTGGTTATTATTATAAAAGCGCTACGGTCGATTTCATTTATCCGTCGCTTTAATTTGGCGTATTCGTTTTTTTGTACTGCACAGCAGATTATTATTTTATCTTTTCCGGAATAAGCTCCGCTTCCGTGAAGAAGCGTCACGCCTCTTGAAAGCTCTTTGATGATAAAATCCGTGATCTTTTCATAGCTTTCCGAGAAGATGAGAAGCATTTTCCCTTCAAGACTTCCGTAAAGAATCAGGTCCATAATTTTACTGCACAGGAAAATAGCAATAATTGCGTAAAGTGCGGATTCGATATTGTGATAAACTACCGCCGACACACTCACAATCACAGCGTCAATAGCGAGTGTGATTACTCCTATACGAAAATGAGGAAGCCTTTTGTTTATGAGCTTTGTGATAATGTCAGTTCCGCCCGATGTTCCCTCCGAGCGATAGATAAGCCCTGTTCCAATCCCGAAAAGCACGCCGCCTGCGATTGCCGCAAGGAGACGGTCGCCGTTTTCATAGACAGGAAGAGCTACTGCCTCAAGACCGTAATCGGTCAGAAACGAAATCACCGCAACCGAAATCACCGTCTTTATCATAGTACATTTTCCGAGAAAAATCAAGCCGATAATAAGAAGCGGTACGTTAATGATTGCATAAAGCAGACCGATACTCATCCCAGAAAGGCTATTTATAAGCGTTGAAATACCTCCGACGCCTCCCGGTGCGATTTCGTTCGGGGCAGTAAAAAAATGTAATCCGACAGAGTAGAGCGCTGAGCCGACGATTATGCTCAGCGTATCAATCAGAAGCTTCAGCTTCGGTTTCGTTCCAGCCTTCGTCATCGTAAATTACCTCAAAGATTTCCTCGGCACGAGCCAGCGCGCCAATCAGGTAGAGGTAACCGAACAACGCTTCGACGGCTGTTGCACGGTGATAATCACGATGGTTACTTGATTTGGGGACGGTTGTGCCTGTTGCGTTTTTACCACGGCGAAGAATATCCGCTTCCTCGTCCGTGAGCATCGGTAATATTATTCCGTAAGCACGAGACTGATATTCAGCACAAACCTTTTTTATTGCCGCCTTATGAAGCTTATTCGACGGGCAGCTTCCGTTTTCTATAATTTTTCTGCGTACAAGCTCGCTGTAAACGGCGTCGCCGTAAAAGGCAAGCGTCAGCGGGCTGTAATTTCTGGCAGAGGCTACGTCGAGTATTTTCATTCTTCCTCCGTCAGCGAACATAGTTAAATTCAAAGTCGTAGATTGCAACCACGTCGTCTTCTTCTACGCCTTCTTGTTCAAGAGCGTCAATAATTCCGCTTGAGCGAAGAACACGCTGGAGGTACTGAAGGCTTTCGTAGTCGTCCATATTACAGGTCTCAAGAATAGGAAGGAGAAACTCAGCTTCAACGGTAAAGAAGCCGTCGTCAACCTTCTGAACCTTGAATGAATGCTTCTGCTTTTCGATTTCGTCAAGCATCTGCTGAGTAAGCTCCTCTTTTTCGTATCTGATAACGGGAGGCAAGGTGTCAAGCTTAGCCGCAACTGCTTCGATAAGCTCTTTTGTACCTTGAGTCGTAGCGGCGGAGATAAGGAAGAAAGGGAGTCCCTTTTCTTCAATAAACGCCTTAAACTCAGCAATCTGTTCTTCTGTTGCCATATCGGCTTTATTCGCCGCGATAATCTGAGGGCGCTGGGCAAGGTCAGCCGAGAAATTTTCAAGCTCAAAATTTATTTTTTCAAAATCGTCCTTAGGGTCACGACCTTCGATCCCCGAAACGTCAACTACGTGGACGATAAGTCGGCAACGCTCAACGTGTCTTAAAAAGGCGTGTCCAAGACCAACGCCCTCGCTTGCGCCTTCGATAAGTCCGGGAATATCCGCCATAACAAACGATTTTTCATCGAGCTTTACAACGCCGAGAACGGGGGAGAGCGTTGTAAAGTGATAATTTGCAATCGCAGGTTTTGCGGCGCTTACAACGCTTATAAGGCTTGATTTTCCGACGTTGGGGAATCCGACGAGTCCCACGTCGGCAAGAAGTTTCAGCTCAAGCGTCACGTCATATTTTTCGCCGGGATAGCCGGGCTTAGCAAATCTTGGAATCTGACGGGTTGGGGTAGCAAAGTTCATGTTGCCTTTTCCGCCCTTTCCGCCCTTGGCAACAACAACAGGCTCGTCACCTGAGATGTCGGCGAGGATTCTGCCTGTGTTTGCGTCCTTAATGACTGTTCCTCTTGGGACGAAAATAACGGTATCTTCAGCCGATTTTCCCGAACAGCGACGCTCGCGGCCGTTTTCTCCGTTTTTAGCGTTATACTTTCTCTTGTATCTGAAGTCAATCAACGTAGAGAGGTTATCGTCTGCCTGAAAAATAATATCTCCGCCCTTGCCGCCGTTTCCGCCATCGGGTCCTCCTGCGGCAACGTATTTCTCACGGTAAAAGCTTACTGCTCCGTGACCGCCGTCGCCCGCTTTAATTGTAATATTAACTATATCGACAAACATTGCTACCTCCGTTTCTGCGATTGGTTGCTCATATACCGAAAAATGAGGGCGGAAAATCCGCCCTCGTGATTTCTTGATTAGTCAGCGTAAACGCTTACCTTTTTGCGGTCCTTGTCAAGACGCTCGAACTTTACTCTACCGTCTGCTGTTGCAAACAGAGTATCATCGCTACCACGCTTAACGTTTGTACCCGGATGAATCTTTGTTCCGCGCTGCTTAACGATAATGTTACCTGCGAGAACGAACTGACCGTCGCCTCTCTTTACACCAAGTCTCTTGGATTCGGAGTCACGGCCGTTTTTTGTGGAGCCCATACCTTTTTTATGAGCGAAGAACTGTAAATTTACAAGTATCATGATTATCTTTCCTTTCGATGTTGGCTTATCGCTGTAAAACCTTTACGTTGATACAACCATATTCCTCTGCCAGAAGCTCCAGATGAGTTTTGAGCGAATAGACGACTGTTCTTGCATTGACGTCTTCGGCGGGATTTATAAGCAGCAACCCGATTTTATTTTCTTCGTTTCTGACCTTAGCGTCAGAGCAGAAGAACTCAGTTATCGTATTCACTGCCAACATAACCGCTGAGCTTACCCCTGCACAGACAATATCCTGTCCGTATTCAGCAGAGCCTGCGTGACCGCTTATTATAAAGCCTGCGTATAGTCCCTGTTTCTTCAAAAACTTAGCTGTAATCATCTGACAATCCGTTCACTTGAATTAAGCGTTGATTGCTTCAATCTTAACCTGGCTGTATGGCTGTCTGTGACCGATATGACGCTTTGTGCTCTTCTTGGGCTTGTAAGTAAATACGGAAATCTTCTTGCCCTTTCCGTTCTTGAGAAGAGAAGCCTTAACGCTTGCGCCTTCTACGTAAGGAGCGCCTACAACGGCACCGTCGTCCTTGCCAACCATGATAACCTTATCAAAGTTAACTTCTCCGGATTCAATACCAAGCTTTTCAACGAAGATGATGTCGCCTTCCTTAACCTGATACTGCTTTCCGCCTGTTTCAATTACTGCGTACATAGTTTTTACCTCTTTTTTAGAATCTCGCTGTGTTTTTTTGGGACATTCGCAGGTTAACGAACGTCCATCTCTTATTCAGAGAAGGCGGTGCAAAATTGCACACTTAAAAAAGCCCTACACATGCGGCTTAATTATCATATCACAAAGATTTCCCTTTGTCAATAGGTTTTTTCGATTTTTTTACTGATTTTGCCGCTTTTATTGCGTTTCTTATCTGCATTTCGGAGCTGTGTCTGAAAACCTTGAAGTAAAGAACGAACTGAAACGCTGATAATGCGGCAATCAGCACAACCGCAAACGCCGAGCCGACGTTCCACATATTCTGAATACTTATGTAGATTGCGACGTAAGCGCCTACTGCCGCAAGGATAAAACCGTTTATCAGCGGCTTTTTTGCGTTTCTGTTCATCTGAGGGAATCCTGGAGCTTCTTTGCTCTGAGAGTATTTTCCATAAGCATTGCGATAGTCATCGGGCCAACGCCGCCGGGAACGGGGGTGATATATCCCGCAACCTTTTCGACTTCCTCATATTTTACGTCGCCGCAAAGCTTCCCCTCTGCATTTCTGTTCATTCCAACGTCAATTACAACTGCTCCCGGCTTTACCATATCAGCGCTTACAAAATCCGTTCTTCCTACTGCACTCACGAGAATGTCCGCTTTAGAGCAGATTTCGGCGAGATTCTGAGTCTTTGAGTGACAGATTGTGACTGTTGCGTTTTCGTGAAGCAAAAGCATCGCCATAGGCTTTCCTACGATATTTGAACGACCTATTACAACGCAGTTTTTACCGCATACGTCGGTTCCTGTGCTGTGGATAAGCTCCATAACGCCTGCGGGAGTGCAGGGCAGGAAGGAGTAATTTCCTATCATAATCTTTCCTACGTTTACAGCGTGGAAAGCGTCAACGTCCTTCAACGGAGAAATCTTTTCAATGATTTTTTCTTCGTTTATCTGCTTTGGAAGAGGGAGCTGAACAAGAATACCGTTTATTTTGCTGTCGCTGTTGAGAGCGTCAACAAGCTCAAGAAGCTGTTCTTCGGTTGTTTCTTCGGGGAGTGCGTATTCGTAGGATTTGATTCCGCACACCTCGCACGCTTTTTTCTTGTTGTTTACATAAACTCTGCTTGCCTGATTGTTTCCTACGATTACAACCGCAAGTCCGATTTCAAGTCCGTCTCTTTCGATTTCAGCACGCACACGTTCCTTAACGCTTGCCGACACTGCTTTTCCGTCAATTATCTGAGCCATTTTCGTTACCTCCGTCGTTGTCTTCGTCATCAGCGAGAATACTTGGCGCTTCTTCCTTCTGAGCGTTTTTCATCGCCTTGAGTCCTGCCTTCATTTCCTTATCTACCATAAGCTTTTTCTTGTAGCTTTCAATCTGCTCCTTGCTTTCATCGCTGTTTACAAAGAGAACGTAGTCTTTTTTCTTTTTGATTGAGATTTTGAGGTAGATATAAAGTGTGAGTGAGAAAATAACCGTTGCAATAGCAACAAGCTGAGAAACCTTTATCGAGCCGATATAAAGGCTATCGGTTCTCAGACCTTCAATCCACGCTCTTCCTGCTCCGTACCAGAAAACGTAGAACAAGAAGCACTCGCCGTCGAAGGTGCGGATTTTATTGATGATGAAATGAACGGCGAGAAAGCCGACAAGGCACCAGAGCGACTCGTAAAGGAAGCAAGGGTGAACAAGCGCATAACCGTCTGCTCCGATTTTTTCCTGTGCCGCAATTACTTCGGGGTCGTTTGCGATTATCGAACCTGTCATTCCCCAAGGGAGATCTCCTGCCGTAGGTGCGCCGTAGCATTCCTGGTTTACGAAATTGCCGATTCTGCCGATTGCCTGACCGATAAAGAAGCCGGGGCCGGCAAGGTCAAGAAGCGGAAGCATTCTCGTTTTCTTGAATTTACAGATAAAGAAGCAAGCGATTACCGCTGCAATTATTCCTCCGTAGATTGCAAGACCGCCGTCGTGGATTTCAGTGAACATTGTAACGATGTCATAGCTTTTTCCCGTGGGAGATTTGTAGAAAATACAAAAGTATGCTCTTGCCCCGATAAAGCCGATAATGGTACTCAAAAATGCAATGTCAAACACCTTATCGGAAATAAGTCCTACCTTCTTTGCTCTTTTGAGCGCATAGGCAAAGCCGAGAATTACGCCGATTGCAATGATGATTCCGTACCAGTAAACGTCAAAATTGCCTATTTTGAAGGCAACGGGGTTGACTAAAATATCTCCTGAAAAGAGATTTGGAAACTCAATCGTTTCTGTCAGAAGTTTCATTATGTCATTTCCTTTCTTTTACTGCTCAGACAGGCTCAACTATTGAAATACTTGAGTTTTCAATATCAAGCTCGTCAAGAACTTTTATTATGTCGTCATATTCTACGTTAGCTACGTTTTCAATCATTTCAAATGCGCTGTATCCCGACATTTCGCTTGAAAGCACGTTCATAGCAACGCCCTCTACGCTTCCGCAAAGCGAGCCCACAAGCTCACCGTAGGTCTTTTTCTTGATAGTTTCGAAGCCGTCCTTTGAGGGTTTGTTTTTCCTTGCGTCGTAAAGAGCCTGCTTTGCAAGCTCCATAACCTTTTTCGGTTCTTTTGATTCGCCTTCGATTATATCGACGAAGAAGCCTCTGCCGTTGAAAACGCCTACGTTGAAGGTATCGTTGATAAGCTCGTCGGCATAGAGCCTTGAATAAAACTCCGACGTTTTTCCAAGGACAAGCTCAAGCATAATGTTGTGTTCGATATAAGCCTTTGCCGCCTCTTTTTCTGTCATTTTGGGGATTTTGAATTGAACGTTGAAAAGCGGCTGAGCAACGGAAAGCTTTATTGTTACTTCCTTTTCCTTAACCTCGTAAGGCTCGTCGGGGATTATTGCCTCAAGCCCCTTATCAACTGAGGGCTTGAGAAGCTTGTCGCAGATTTCAAGCGTTTTGTCAACGTCAAAATTTCCCGCAATGCACAAAATCATATTATTGAGGTTATAGAAGGTGTTGTAGCAGCGGTAGAGTAAATCCTTGTTGATTTGCGCTATGCTTTCTACCGTGCCTGCAATGTCGATTCTTACGGGGTTATTGTGATAGATAGCCTGAAGTCCGTTAAACATAACTCTCCACGAAGGATCGTCGTCGTACATCTTTATCTCCTGACCGATTATGCCTTGCTCCTTTGCAACGGTTTCGTCGGTAAAATAAGGCTCCTGGACGAAATTAAGGAGAATTTCGAGGTTTTCTTCAAACTTTTGTGAGCAGGAGAAAAGATAAGCCGTTTTGTCAAAGCTTGTAAAAGCGTTTGCGCTTGCGCCCGTCTTGGCGTAAAGCTCAAAGGCGTCGCATTCGTCGTTTTCAAAAAGCTTATGTTCAAGATAGTGGGCGATTCCTTCAGGAACTGTTACAAAGTCGCTGTCGTCGTTTGTCTTGAAGGTTGTGTCAACCGAGCCGTATTTTGTAGCGAAAAGCGCATAAGCAGTCGAGAAGCCTTCCATAGGATAAAGGCACAGAGTGCAACCGCTTTTATGCTTTATTTTTATATATTTTTCGTTTATTCTTTTGTTTTCGATTATTTGCTTCATTGCCGTTTCCTTTCGTGATTATTCAGAAGTAAGGACGTAAACGCTGTCGAGCTTTACTGAATTTGCCGCCGCAACAATGCGCTCTCTCGTTACAGCATTTGTTTCTCTTACTGCGTCTTCGGGGCTTCTCTGAGTCCCTCTCAGGATTTCTGAAAAATACCAGCCCGATATACCCGAAAGACTGTCGGGAACGCTGTTAAATTTATTCTGGAGGCTGAGCTTTGAGTTGGCAATATCTTCATCTGTAAATTCACCTTTTTTCATAAGCTCAAACTGATTGAGGATTTCGGCTCTTGCCTTTTCGATGTTTTCGTCCTCAATGCCGCAGTTTATAGTCATAAGTCCCTTTGCACGGTTCATCTTCGCCCAGCAGTAATAGCACAGCGACATTTTTTCACGAACGTTCATAAAGAGCTTTGAGCTTGTGTTTCCGCCAAAAATATCACACATAACGCTAAGCGCTTCGTAATCGGTGAAGTCGGTTTTGAATACCATTGACATTTTGCTCTGAGTAACCGCCATTCGCTCAGTTACGTTTTCAACCTCGTCCTTGAGCTTACTGATTACCGACTGAGGAATTTCGTCAGCGCTTCTTTCCAATGCCCCAAACGCTTTTTCGAGCTTTTCTCTGATTCCCTCAAAGCTGTTGCAGCCTGCACACACTATTTCGATAGGATATGCCTTGAGCATTTTTTTGTACTGATTGAACGCTTGTTCATTGGTTATCGCTCTTGCACTTTCGACTGAGCCTGTTGCAAGAATAGCGGCGCTTTCGCCTTTTACGCCGATTTCAAGCCCTTTATTGCTTGCATATACCATCTTATCGTTGATCTGGGCTTCGATATCGTCAACGAGCGACTTTTTTTCAAGCTCAAAAGAGCGTGCAGAAAAGCCGTTGCCTTCGGTCACGGGCTTAAAGAGGCAACCAAGAAGAATATCAACCGCTTCTCCGATTATGTCCTCGCCTTCGAGCGCAAAAGCGTTATCAATCGCTGAAACCGCAATACCCGTATACTGAACGTCGCCGAATTTTCCCGTAAAATCAGACACGTTCGCCGCATAGAGCGAAGAAAGTCTATTATTGAGGAGTGTGAGCGTAGGGTAATCCTGAGACGATTTTGACAGAAGCTTTGGGATCACTGAGTTGAGAGAAGCCGTCTTTTCGTCAAGATTTGTCAGGAAGCTGATTTTAACGCTGTTGAGTTTATAGCGTGAGTCCACAATAGTGGAGAAATAGATATTGTCTCCGATTTTTGTGCGGTTGAACATTTTTTTCATAAGCATTACCTTTTCATAGATACTATATTAATAAGCATAAGCTGCTTACAAGCGTACAGATATAGTATAGCATATTGGAGATAAAAATTCTACACTTTTTTTGAAATTTCAAGAATGACAAAAAAATAAGACCTCAATCGAGGTCTTCAGATGAAATAATACTACGTGTAGAACAAAAGAAAGGAGACAACTAAAGTTAAAATCAAATCCAAAAGGAAGGATTTCCTTAACCTGTCATTATTATAACTTAATTTGTAACATTTGTCAATAACCTTGGCGTATTTCGTTACAAATTCGGACGACTGCACAGAATATCTGTTAAGAACATGTTAATTGTAAGTTGGGAAACAAAAAATGTGCTGTGAATATAAACAAAAACGAAACCGAAATAAAACGAATATTGTGCAGTATAACAACAAATTGACAAATACCGTTAAGAAGCTGTTAAGAAAATATCGTTGTCGCTTTGCACAAAGAAATCGGCGTTAGTTCAGACATTAAATCTGAAAAGAACTACATCTCCGTCCTGCATTACGTATTCCTTACCCTCAAGGCGCACAAGTCCTTTTTCTTTTGCCGCCGCCATCGAGCCACAGGAAACGAGGTCGTCAAAGGAAACAATTTCAGCTCTTATGAAGCCCTTTTCAAAGTCAGTATGGATTTTACCTGCCGCCTGAGGAGCCTTCGTGCCCTTTGTAATAGTCCACGCACGCACTTCCTGAGGGCCTGCTGTGAGGTAAGAAATCAGACCGAGAAGATGATAGCCGTGATTTATAATTCTGTTGAGACCGCTTTGCTCAAGTCCTAAATCCGAGAGGAAAAGCTCCATTTCTTCCTTTTCCATTCCCGAAATTTCAGCTTCAAGCTGAGCGCAGATAGGGAGCACCTCGCTCTTTTCTGCCTGTGCAATTTCGCACACAGCCTTATAATGCTCGTTTGTTTCTATTTTACCCTTAAAATCCGCTTCACAGAGGTTAGCGGCGTAAATTACGGGTTTATTCGAGAGCAGTGGCGTTGTTGCAATAATAGCCGCCTCGTCGTCTGAAAAATCGAAAGAGCGTGCGGATTTTCCGTCTTCAAGGTGTGCTACGAGTCTTTCGAGGAAGTCAACCTCTTTTTGCATTGACTTGTCGCCCTTGAGTATTTTTTTGTCCTTATCAATTCTTCTCTGGAGAATTTCAAGGTCAGAGAAAATAAGCTCAAGGTTGATTGTCTCAATATCTCTTGCCGCACCGATAGTTCCGTCTACGTGGATGATGTTGGGGTCGTCAAAGCAACGCACAACGTGAACGATTGCGTCACATTCTCTGATATTTGAGAGGAACTTGTTTCCGAGTCCCTCGCCCTTTGATGCGCCCTTTACGAGTCCTGCGATATCAACGAATTCAAGCGTTGCGGGCGTAAATTTATCAGGGTTATACATCTGAGCGAGCTTATCGAGTCTGCTGTCGGGAACCGATACGATGCCGACGTTTGGCTCTATTGTGCAAAAGGGGTAGTTTGCAGATTCAGCCCCTGCGTTTGTCAGAGCGTTAAATAATGTACTTTTTCCTACGTTTGGTAAGCCTACCATTCCAAGTTTCATAAAGAAGTCCTTCCCTTTGTGTAAATATTACTAAATCTATTATAACACCATTGTTAAAAAAAGACAATAAAAATTTTTTATGACTTTTTTTGCGAAAACCCCTTTTACTTTTGTTAGAAATATATTATAATAGATTAAAGAGTATAGCTTATGAAAGGATGTGCTTATTTTGGATAAGGTAATAGTTAAAATTTGTCAGAGAGAATACAGACTCAAAACAGACGAGCCTGTTGAAAAGATAGAAAAGCTTGCGGCTCAGCTTGAAAAGACAATCACTTGGGTGTCAAAAAAGCTTGTTGGAAAAAGCGAGATTGAGGTTACAACCTACGCCGCATTATTAATGGTAAGCGACGTTGAAAGCGTGCTTGAAAAGAAAAACGGCGAAGAAAAGGCTGAGCTTAAAAAAGAGCTTGACGCCCTCAGAGCCGAGCTTGAAAACGCCGCTGACAGTACGGAGATTGAAGAGCTTAAAAAAGAGCTTGAGGCTGCAAAGAAAGAAAACAGCATCCTTGAGGACGAAATCAACAGCGCAAAATCAGAGCTTAACCAGCTTGCCGACGTTAAAAACGAAGAAGCTAAGGCTCTTAACTCTCAGATTAAGGAATACGAGCGTGAATTTGAAGAGCTTTCTCAGAACCGTGAAAGCGAGCTGAATATGCTTCGTGAGGGTGTTACAAGCGCAAACAAAGAGCTTGAACAGCTCGCTGACGAAAAGCAGCTTGAAAACGACACTCTCAGAAATACTCTTACTCATTTTGAATCCTCCTTCGACGAATACGCAAAGCAGAAGCAAAGCGAAATCGAGGATTTACAGACTGAAATCGAGCTTCTTAAAGAAGAGCTTGAAAAGCTCAGACTTGAAAAGGGCGGAGAACAGCTTACGATATGCTAGAAATTCTTGCGCCGTGCGGCTCTGAGGAATCGCTTACAGCCGCACTCAACAGCGGAGCTGACGCTGTTTATCTTGGGCTTGATAGTTTTTCGGCGAGAAAAAACGCCGCAAATTTTACGGCTGAAAGGCTTAAAGACGCTGTGGATTTGTGTCATCGTTCGGGCGTAAAGGTCTATGTTACGATGAATACGCTTGTGCGTGACGACGAGCTTTTTGAGCTTGAAAAGGCAGTTGAAGCCGCGATTTCAAGCGGTGCGGACGCCTTGATTGTTCAGGACTATGCCGTAGCCGAGCTTGCAAGGAAAATTTCCCCCACAGTTGTGCTTCACGCTTCGACTCAGATGACGGTCACAAGCGTTGCGGGCGCCGAATACGCCCGAAAGCAAGGCTTTTCCCGTGTTGTTCTTGCAAGAGAGCTTTCGCTTAAACAGATTGAAGAAATAAACAAAAGGGTTGATATTGAAACCGAGGTTTTCGTTCACGGTGCGCTTTGCGTTTGCGTAAGCGGTCAGTGCTATATGAGCGCAATGCTTGGCGGACGAAGCGGAAACAGGGGCTTGTGCGCCCAACCCTGCCGACTTAATTTTACTCACGAAAAAAGAGAAAATATTCTGTCGCTGAAGGACTTGTCGGTTATCGAAAGGCTTTCTGAGCTTGAAAAAATCGGCGTCACTTCGGCTAAAATCGAGGGCAGAATGAAACGCCCCGAATATGTTGCGGCGGTCGTTAACGAGTGCAGAAGGTCATTATCCGGTGAAAAGCCTGATATGGAGCTTTTGCGTTCGGTTTTTTCACGAAGCGGCTTTACCGACGCTTACTTTACGGGGACTCTTTCTGATATGCAGGGCGTCAGAACCAAGGAAGACGTTGTTGCTTCCCCAAAAACCTTCGCTAAGCTTCACGAGATTTATAAATCGCCGTATAAACGCTTTGAGGTTGATTTTGATGCCGTTTTTCAAAAAGACGAGCCAATTAGACTTAAAGCAACGGCAAACGGGCTTACGGCTGAATCCGAGGGGCAGGTGCCGCAAACGGCTCTTTCTCGTCCGATAACCTCCGAAGAAATCTCTGAAAGACTCAAAAAGCTCGGAGGAACCGTGTTTACAGCACGAAACGTCCGTGTCGTCTGCGACGAGGGGCTGAGCGTGAGTGCGTCGTCGATCAATGAGTTGAGAAGAAACACACTCTCAGCACTTTCCGAGCTTATTGCACGGAATATCAATAAATAACCCGAAAGGAGAGAAATATGCAAGGCTTATACGGTATTCTATGTATCATAGGTATATTTTTCTCTGTTATTAATATTTTTCTTGTAACAAAAATGACGAGCGAGAAGGTGCAGGGGATGCTCCTTCTTGCCTCTTTTTCGTATCTTATTATGCAATTTGCGTCGTTCCTTGAGGTTACTACGACTGAACTTTATGCGGCGCTTACTGCAAAAAAGCTTGAATATATAATGTTTATGTTTGCCATTGCGTTTGTGCTTCAGTATTTCTTTGCATTCTGTAAGCTCAGAACACCGTTATGGCTCAAGATTGAGCTTTCTGTCTCAACTTGTTTATTCAGTATCGTTATTTTGACTAACGACTCTCACGGACTCTTTATAAGACCCACAGGGCTTGCTTTGCTTGATGAGGGAATGTGCCTGAGCTTTGAGAAAGGTCCTTTTTACTTTGTATATTCAGCTCAGATTGTCATATCTCTGATTTGCGGTCTTATTCTTGCAATTTACTACACTAAACGCAACAACGTTCGCAACGATATTGAGATGTTTGCTTTTTCTCTCACGATTATCGTGCCTTGTGTGCTCCAGGTGCTTTACGTTTGCGACGTGTTCGGAAGCTTTGATCCTACGGACGAGGGTGCAATAGTTGCAAACTTTATTTTCAGTATATGCGTGGTTGTCAGAAGCACCTCAAGCGTAGAAATCAGAGGAAAGGAGCTTTACGTTGACAGTATGCAGGAGGGATTTATCCTCCTTGATAAGCATAAGAATCTTGTAACTGCAAACGACAAGGCTCTTTCTGTCTTTCCTCTCGTAAAAGGCGTAAAGTACGGCTCCAGAATCGTCGAATGCGGCGACGAGATACTTAATCGTGCGCTTTCGGGTGAAATAAGCGACACCTCAATAAACGACAGATTTTATAGCTTCAGTCTTACTCCGATTAAAGAAAAGAAAACTACGGCGGGTTGGATGCTCGTTATTTCAGATATGACGAAGCAGCATAACGACTTTGTGAAAATGGCTCAGCTCAAGGAAAAGGCAGAAGCGGCTTCAGCGGCAAAAGAGCTTTTCCTTGCAAATATGTCGCATGAAATCAGAACCCCGATGAACGCTATTGTCGGAATGTCGAGCCTTCTTACACGTTCTCCCGACCTTACTCAGACTGAATACGAATGTGTAAGGACTATCCAAAGCTCGTCTGAAATTCTCCTTGGAATTATAAATAACGTTCTTGATTTTACAAAAGCAGAATCGGGAGAGATGGAAATTCTTTGCGACGAATATTCTCTCAGTGACGCTTTACGTGACGTTTACGGAATTATCAGCCTGCGCTTGCAGGAAAAGAATCTTGACTATCGTCTGAGTGTTGACGATAACGTACCCGACAGACTCTTTGGCGACGTTGTGCGCTTCAGACAGATATTGCTCAATATTCTCAATAACGCCGTTAAGTTCACGGAAAAAGGCTATATTTCGGTTTCGGTTTCGTGGATCGAGGTTTCTGTCAATACAGGTAAGCTCATAGTTGCTGTTGAGGACACGGGCGCAGGAATAAAGCGCGAGGATTATTCGAGAATCTTTGTTGACTTTTCACAGGTTGACCAGAGACGCTTTAGCAGTAATGTCGAAGGCGCGGGGCTTGGACTTTCCATTAGCCGTTGCTTGCTTGAGATGATGGACGGAACGATGAAATTTGAAAGCGAATACGGAGTAGGAAGCGTATTCTCGTTCGTCCTTCCTCAGAGCTGTCTTGGCGAAACTATGTGTAAGGACGCCTTAAAGTTCAAGGAAGAATCAAGCTCGGTAAGACAGAATGAATACATAGCCGATATAAAGGGAACGACGATAATGGTTGTTGACGACAATATCGTAAACCGCCGTGTTTCAGGTCAGCTCCTCACTACTCTTAAAGCAAAGGCTGTGCTTGTTGAAAGCGGCTTTGAGGCTATTGATTATATCGAAAAGGGAGAAAATCTTCCTGAGATAATTCTTATGGATTATATGATGCCCGATATGGATGGCGTTGAAACGACGAGAAAAATTCGCAGAATGGGCGATTACGGAAGAGACGTTAAAATTATTGCGCTTACTGCAAACGTAGTAGAAAGCGAAAGAATGTTCCTTGAAAACGGGCTTGACGGTTATCTTTCAAAGCCTATCGACCTTCGTCAGCTGAGCACCTATCTTCAGCCGTTCCTGCCTGCAAATAAATCTGTGCTTGAGGTTACTGTGAACGCAACAAGCGACTTTGACTATGAAAGGGCAATGGAACGCTGTGGAAGCGAGGAAAAATATATATTCCAGCTCAGCTATTTCTGCGCTTCGGTGAAATCAATAATCAAACGCCTTACCGATTCGCTTGAGCGAAGAGACAAAGATCTTTTCAAGAGCGAGATTTCGGGTGTGAAAGCGCTTGCAGATGAAATCGGAAGCAAGAGAATGTATAATATGGCAAAGGCGCTTGAAAACGCAAGCGACAAAAACGAGGATTTTATCGTACACAATACGCCGCTTTTTGTAAACTTCCTGTTGGTTCAGGCTGATGTTGTGAGCGATATTCTTGATACCGTAAGGGTAAAATAATTAAAGCAGGGTGAAACGCCCTGCTTTTTTTGGAGGTAAAATGGCTGAGGTTATTATGATTTGCGGAAAAATCTGTTCGGGTAAAACGACTTACAGCAACATATTGAAAGAAAAGCTCAACGCTGTTGTGCTTTCTTGCGACGAGCTTTCGCTGACGCTTTTTCCCGACGGTCTTGGCGACGCTCACGACGTTGTTTTGAAGCGTGTAAGAGCTTATCTTATGAAAAAGGCGTCTGAGCTTGTGTGCTGCGGTCAGACGGTAATTCTTGACTGGGGCTTTTGGAGCAGGGCGCTCAGAGCTGAAGCTACCGATTATTTTTCTGCTCGGAATATCCCTCTGAAGTGGCATTATCTGAACGCTTCTGAAAAGGAACTGAGAAAAAACGCGGAAAAAAGAAATTTAGCTGTAAAATCGGGAGAGGCTCTTTCTTATTACGTTGACGAGGGGCTGCTTAAAAAATGCAACGACCTTTTCGAAGAGCCTGACGAAATTGAAATTGAAGCTGTAATCGGTTAAATCAAAAGCGCAGACTTTTTTGAGCCTGCGCTGTTTTTTATATTTCGTCCGTGCTTATTTTTTCAAGCGAAAAACCGTCAAGCTCAGCTTCAGAGCAAACCGAAACGCAGTAGCTTTCACAGTCGATAAATGCCGATTTCTTTCCAAGCTCTCTATGCTCAATCAGCGTAAAGCCATCTGAGTAGCCCTTGCCCGTCATTTTCGAATAGCTCTCCTTTATACACCAGAGTTTTCTTAGATATTTTTGTCTGTCAGGCGTTTTTTCAAGCTCAAGAAGCTCCGCTTGGGTACAGATTTTTTTTGAAATCCCCTCGGATATACTGCGACTGTCAAGAATATCAACGCCAATCTGCTCGTTTGCTATTACGCAGGCTACTGCGTTTTTGCAATGACTGATGCTGAAAAAAACGCTTCGGTGATTTTTAAGGTAAGGCTTTCCGTGAGCGCCGAAGCTGAATTCGGGCGGGGAGCTTATTGCGTAATTTTCCTTGAGAAGTTTACACAAAAGCAGATATGTAACCGCACAGTTTACGCTGTCTGTACGGTTTTTTAGCGATAACGCCTTGGTCTTTCGCCAATGAGGAAGCCTGTTTATCATTGCTTCAAGCTCGTCGTCGCTGATTTGCTGTGGGTTTTCGATAATATAAGCCTTCATTTTATAACTCCGTTATTGATGCAACTGTGTATCCGTTGTTGCTCCAGTAGTTAATTACGTCGCTCAGACACTCGGTGTTTGCCTGTGAAACGGCGTGGAGCAGATAGATTGCGCCGTTATGAGTCTGTGAGGTTATTTTGTCAAAAGCTTCTTTTGCAGTAGGCTGACTGTTTACGTCCCAATCTGCGTGTGCAAACGACCAGAAGATTGTCTTATAACCGCACTTTTGAGCGATTTTCAGCGATTTTTCATCAAATTCTCCCTTTGGAAATCGGATATATTTCATTGTGTAAGAGAAATTTTCCTCCATATATTCGTGAAGGTACATTATTTCCTCGGTAATTTCACGCTCGGAGCATTCGGGGAAGGAAGGGTGAGTGTAAGAGTGGTTGCCTACCGTGTGCCCCTCGTCGATCATACGGCGCACAAGCTCAGGCGAGCTTTTGCAATAGTCGTAAGTGACAAAAAAGGTAGCTGTTACCCCTTTTTCCTTCAGCGTGTCAAGGATTTGTGATGTATAACCGTTTTCGTAGCCCTCGTCAAAGGTCAGAAAGATTTTTTTCTCATCAGCTTCTCCAACGAAAACGGCGTCGAACTTTTTGTATTTTTCGTTTGCGGCAACAGCGTCTGTCGGACGGTTGAGGGAATCACGCCCACTTCCGAGTCCCCAGCCGATTGCTGAAGCGAGAAGCGTCGTGTGTTCACTTTCAGACGCAGCGGGGGAATCATCCCCGTCTGCGTTGTCTGAGCTTTGTGCGTCCGAGCCGTCGCCTGTCTGAGCGTAGGCTGTGTCCTGAGTTTCTTCCATCTGAGTTGAGGTTCCGCCCACGTGACCGTTTTCATCG
>JAZNST010000115.1:0-5641 GCA_045591405.1 Ruminiclostridium sp. | reverse complement strand
TGCCCTGCGCTCTGTTTACGTTGAGCGTGCCTCTGACGTTTACGGACGTTGTTGCCGCTATGCTTTCATTGATGACGTTTGTAACGCCGACTGAAATGCACTGAGTTGCAGCGTCCATACTGCTTGACGCGGTATCAACAGAGTTATTAATGGCAATAAACCGGACTCTGTGGCGGACGAAAACGTTATCGAGATAGTTACCTGCATCCGTATAGTTTCTGCCGAAGCGTGATAAATCCTTTACGATAACGCAGTTCACCTTTCCGGCATACACGGCATCCATCATATCGTTGAAAGCGGGGCGGTCAAAGGTTGTGCCCGACCAACCGTCGTCAATATAGAAATCATACAATTCTATATCCTGATGAAGCTTGAGGTATTCCTTGAGAATTTCCCTTTGCGAGGTAATTGAATAGCTTTCCGACTTGTCGCCGTCCTCCTTGGACAGACGAATATAAAGAGCAGCCTTCCAGGTATCCGAAACCTGACGGGGCTGCTCTGAAGCTGCAAAATTGCTATGCATTTAAAGCCACCTCCGTAAATTTACGTGGCAGCACAGTTATCATACAACTGCATTATACTGCGCTGCCGCCAATTATTCAAGTTGTAAATTTATCCTGCAAGTATGACGGCGGTCAGAATCTCCGAAAAATCCTTGCCAAAGCCGAATTCAACCTTTACCACGGTTGAATCAATTCTGAAAAGATAAGGATTCTTAACCTGCCTGATATAATCGCCCGTACGCTCGTCTGAGGGCATTTGCGTATCGACCGTAACTTTTCTCAAATCAACAAGTTCATCGGCATTGCAGGCGGTTATATCAGCTTTTCTGAGCATCTCAAGGTCTGTCACCGTTAAATCACTTCCTTTAAAGTGATTTTTGGACAGCCTTGCCCTTCTTATTCCCGAACCCGTCACTGTTTTGATATTTGATATCACTTGGTTTCTCCTTTCTTCGGTAGGTAGTTAATTCTGTTCTGTATGTGAATTTTCCGTTCAAACGGAAATGCTGTTTCTTCTTATAAATTTTCCTCTGAACAAACCTTAACCCTGTCCCTCATCACTTCAAAAAGATTTTTTGAAGCTCGGGACTCTGCGGCAATAATGCGCTGCGAAAGTATGGGCAAATATCATATCCTGCAAAGTGTTTTAAGAACATAACACATTCGCATTCAAACAAATTACAGCCATTCTCGCTGCAATAATTTGCGCAGTTATTTGTAACAAATTCACGGATTTGAAGCTTCTGGGCTTCGGTGAGTTCATTAATCACTGCATCCTCTCCTTTCTGTAAATTTTTTATATGTAAACTCCCGTTGCCCCGCACCCTCTTTTTTGCGATGCGGATGACACTGCGAAAAAAGAAATGTGGGGGCGGGATGCCTGCGGAACTCAGCCTTGCATATACGTGACAAAAATGACAAAGAATTTTAAATATTATTATTCTTAATTTATTCAGGGTCTTCACTTTAACTTTTGAATGATTAATAATAGATAAAGCTGTCATTTCTGTCATTAAGGAACGGCATCATCGGTTCAGAGTGCCACTGTAATCCGACATTGCTTCACTGTTGAGCGTAAAAACATAGTACCTGGCTTCGCTTGTCCTTTTTTTGATTGCATCAACTGACGCCCCGAGATGTTGAGCTATTTCTCTTTCAAAATCCTTGACACTCATATGGATGCCGCCGATGTTATCCTTGCACCAATCGTTGAAGACGCGTTTCATTGCGGTTATGGTGCATTTGTCACGGGGAACGCCGTCTTCTGTTTTTCTCATCACGCAGCACTCATCAAAAAAGGTAATTGCGGCACTGTTCGTTTTCTTGAACTCATCAAGCTGCGCATTGCAAATATCGGGAATGGTAAACTTATATCCGTTTGATATCAGCTCCTGAAGAGCACTGACAGCTTGCTGAACTATTCCTTCCTTTTCTTCAAGCATTTTGTTCAGGAGAAAAGGATCTCTTTTTTCGGGAGGGACAACGTTGTTGCAGGGAACTACGATAAAACGCTCGTACACCCAGCTACCCTTGTCGCCTCCGAAGAGCGGCATTCTGTTGGTGCCGAACCACAGGAAACCGTCAAACTTAAATGTAACGGGATCTTTGAACTTCTGATCCACCTGAATTGTGTCGCCCCCTACGAGCTGCTTGAGAACCTTAAGCTGATTAGCTGTGCCAAAGCCGAGATCGGCACTGCCTGAAAGCCTTTTGCCTATAAGAGCCGACGGTCCGAACCTTGTTTCAAGGTCCGAGATATCAAGCGAGCTGCAAAATTCCTCGCCTATAATCTTTTCTGCAAGCAGCCTTATCTGGCTCTTGCCTGTGTTACCCTCGCCGCAAAGGAAGAGTGCCTTTTTGGTGCGATTGCCTTTTATATTCGATATTGAAAGACCGATTGCCTGAAGAAGAAGTTTCTTCACCTGAGCATCGCCGTTTGTGAGCGTGTTTATATACGAATCAAAAACGGGCGTTGCCACCGCTTCCTTTTTCCAATCGGTCTGAATCTGAATAGTTGATAAAACCTCACGGGAGTGCTTAAGCAACTCCATTGTTGAGAGATCCAGTATTCCGTTTTGGAAGTTTATTATGTTTTCATCCTGATTGAATTCAGAGCTCATTATGCTTTCTGAATCGGCCTTGATAATCTCAATAGCTTCTTTAACCGTGGACATTTTCAAAATGCCCGGATCAACGTCGGTTATGTACTTGACAACAACCGACTTTGCCACGTCATCCGAACACCTGCAAAACCTGCCGTTGTCATACAACCATAAATTGTTATTGCCCGTAGCAGTTTCTTTCACAAGCCTGAACACGCCGTCTTCTTTTATTTGCATCGCAAGCAATGCCGCATTAATGCCCACACCTTCTCCGTTCTCATAGCAGAATCCGGGTAATTTGCAACTGACCTTGTGCGGTTTCATATAAAGATCGGCAAACTCAACGGCTTCCCTGAGCATTTCGTCAGCCTCTTCTTCTCCGAATTCTGCCACAATATCCGAAATGTCACCGTGCTCTTTTATCCTGTGATAAATCCTTTCGGGATAAATCAGTTTCACACTGCTTGCAACTGTTGATACACACTTCGCTACTTCCTCAGCGTGTTTCTTTCCCACGTCGTCGTTATCCGCCAGAACAACCACGTCTCTGTCTACAAAGAACTCATTGTAACGTTTTGAATCCCATCTTTGCCCCGCTCCGTGGGGCGGCGTGGTGGCGGTATATCCCATTCTTTGCAGAGTGGTGGCATCCTTTTCGCCCTCTGCGATATATATAGGTTCAGCGGCATATAACAAGGATGGAAGATTGTATAACGGAACGAAAGTGCCGTTGAGCCCTTTCGCCCATCTTTCCTTTTCAAAACGGAACCACCCAAATCCTTTGGAGCCGTCTGCGTTTCTGTAAGCCTCTTTCTTGGCAACCATACATCCTGACCTGTCGTAGTAAATGTAAGCAACGCTGCCCGCGGTACTCCTTGGCTCAGAAACCGGTATGCTGGCAAAAAGGTCTTTCATTTCAAGCCCCAAGGCTTCAACAACGTCCTGCGTTGCGCAACCCGCCATACAGCGAAGAAGAACGTTGCCGGTTTCTTTATCCGCTTTTACAAACAGACTTGGGTGTCTGTCGTCATGGGCAGGACATTTTGCAAGAACCTGCCCGTCTTTCAGTGTTTTCGGTGAATCGAGTCTGCTCAGAATTTTTTCAGGAATACTCATAAAAATCCTCCGTTTCTATTGACTTTTTGATAAATGTGTGGTACACTAACACCATAATTGGTAAAATGGTGGTGTCCTTTCACGTAAAGTATGTAAGATTCGGATTCGTAAATGCTTTTCTGAACAAGCTATCTATTCTCCACCGTTAATTGACATTGTGATACTTTCGCCCTCGGTTCCAAAAACGGAATCGGGGGCTTTCTTATTAGGATTGCAAATTTAAAAATCTGTTATAAGATTTTCCTATCACCCCCTTTCATTCAAAAGGCCGTACCGTTATGCAAAACGCAAACGCCGTGCCAAATTTAAGCAAGTCAGTTCAACGTCAGATCACCCACACCCCCACGCATAAGATTTAATGTAATTAATTTAATAACTTAAATGAAATCAATCACCAGATCGAGCGTGTTTTCAGCAAGGTAAACCGTAGCCAGCAAGCTGAGCTCTTGTGCTTCTTTCTTCTTGAAATAAATCGTTGCAGCCGAAATGGGTGCATCAAGATATTTGCTACTGCGTACAATCAACATATTTCCGCTGCTCGTATTCAGTTCAAGCTGATTACTCTGACTGATTGGCAAGGGCTTTCCGTCGGGGCTACGAACAAAAACGGGTGGGTACTCGATGCTCGCAAAACCGAAGTTGTCATCTTCAGCCACAAAATAAACCAGCTTGCTGCCAACGTCCACGATGCTGCAAACGGGAGTTTTGACTCCGTCTTCATATTTTAAAAATCGCAGTTCGTTTTCCATAAGCGTTATCACGTAGCAACGGAGCTTTTTGCCCGAAGTGTTCATCAAGAAAAAGTTTTTAAGCGCCATGGTACTCTCCTTTCTCAAAAATTAAACTCAGATTGCCGTTTCCGTTCTTTAACATATTTTTTCCTCCTTGTTCTTTAATGCACTTTACCTGTAACTTTCTTGCTCAAGTAAAGTATGTAAGATTGACTGTGCAAAAAGTTTTTTTGCCGAGAAAACGATTTCTGAACAACGCTTAACTGTTCAGCATATATGAATTTGCGGCGACCGAGCACCTCCAATGACTGAGCGAAAAAACTGACGTTGCAAGCAGGCACAATCGGTCATAGCGGACAGGTAAGCCGTGTTTAAGAGCAAGCTTTTTGTTTTCTCCTCTCAGGTTGTAGGTGCCGTTGAAGTCTTTTTTATTAATCGGTTTGGATTTCCTGGTTCTTTTGTCAATGTTGCGTTCATTCCAATGCCTGCAAACCAGCTTTTCGAGTTCCTCACGATAGCCTTCATCACTGTTGACTTTTTCGAGGAAATAGTAATAGACCCGCTTGGCTTGTTCGGCACGCAGTTTGTGAAGATCCAACTTGTTCTTAAACTCGCAGGGATCAAAAATCTTGTTTTCCGTTGAATCAAAATACCTTTTCACAAACTCCACGTCCTCAGGCAGCACCAACTGCCATTGCGTTTTACCGCCCTTTCCTTTTCGTACGTACACGTAGAAATTACCGCTTTCATCCTCTCTGAAATCATTTCCACGCAGATTCTGAAGCTCCCTGCGTCTGAGCCCGACCTTCCTCTGAAACTCAACCAGATGGGCATATTTCGGGTTTTCAAAGTCGTTATCCGAGCGCTGAACCTTTCCGTTGTTGCTGCGTGAGCGAACGTTCTTTGCTGAGCAACGCTTGGGCTTTTCAATATCCGACAAAGGAATCCCGTAAAACAGTGCAACCGGGCTCAGATATGTGTGTATTGTGTTGGCGGTCAGTTCCTTTTCAACAAGAAAACGTATGTAATCGTCAATATGCTCTTTACATTCTGCAGTTGTTCTGCAGTCGTATTCAGCTCTGCAGAATTCTATAAATCTGCGGTAATTCCTTACAAAAGCGCTTCTTGTAACGTTGTTTTCGTATCCGGAAAAGAACGGTCTCGATTCCTCACACAGTTGTTTTGTAAC
>JAZNST010000114.1:0-8237 GCA_045591405.1 Ruminiclostridium sp. | reverse complement strand
CATACAGGTTATGCGTGTACTACTGAGGAAAACCCTTTTGAAAAAGGTTTTTCCTCAGACTCCTTTCCGAAAACTTTTAGTACAAAAGCCCGTCCCACAGGGTAAAACCCTGTGAGGCGGGCTTTTGAATTAAAAGTCTTTGAAGGGGAGTTTGAGGGGAAACTTTCTTCAGAAAGGTTCCCCTCAATAAATACATATAAGCTTCTATCTGAGCGTTCTCGCTAAATCAGCGCCTTTTATAATATTAGCCGAGAGTGATTTCAACTGTATGAGTTCCTTCTGTGAAAGTAGGAGCAACACAACCGCTGATTTCCTTTCCGTCAACGATCATAGACTTTACGCCGCTGCTAACGTGAGCAGGGTTCTTGACTGTGATGTTATAGGTTGCGCCACGGAAAAGTCTTGAAGCGGTGAAGCCGTCCCATTCGTGAGGAATTGACGGATTGATTTCGAGACCGTCGTACTTGGGCTTGATACCGAGAATGTACTGAGAAACGGCAACGAAGTTCCAAGCGGCAGTACCTGTAAGCCAGCTGTTCTTTGCTTCGCCGAAGCGAGGAGCGTCCTTACCTGCAATCATCTGAGAGTAAACGTAAGGCTCTGTGCGGTGGAGGTCGGAGATTTCCTCGTTATAAGCGGGAGCGATCTTTGAATAGTATTCAAACGCCTTATCGCCGTGACCTACGAATGCCTCAGCGCACATAATCCAAGCGTTGTTGTGGCAGAAGATACCTGCATTTTCCTTGTATCCGGGGGGATATGTGGAGATTTCGCCGTATTCGATGTGGTATGTTGTGAACGCGGGGTTATTGAGAACAAGACCGTGCTTGCTGTTGAGGTATTTGTCAACGCTTTCAAGAGTCTTGATGTCAGCGCCCTGTTCCTTACCGATTCCTGCGAGTACGCAGAAGCCCTGAGGCTCGATGAAGATCTTGCTTTCTTCACACTCGTTGGAGCCGACCTTATTTCCGTTATGGTCATAAGCACGGATAAACCATTCTCCGTCGTAGCCGTACTTGAGTGTAAGCTCGTTCATCTTATCAATTTCAGCCTGAGCCTTAGCCGCTTCAGCCTCGTCGCCCATCATCTTGCACATTGCAACGTATTCAGGGCCGATAAAGCCGAACATTCCGGCAATCATTACAGATTCAGCAACCTTACTGTAGAAAGGAGGCTCTGTAAACATCTTCTTGTTGTTATAAGTCTGGAAGGATTCGCCGGGCTTATCGGAGAAGCACGAGAGGTTGAGGCAGTCGTTCCAGTCTGCACGTCCGCTCAGAGGAAGTCCGTGAGGGCCTACCTTTGTGCAAACGTGGTAGAACGCTCTCTTCATGTGGTCGAGCATTGTGTCGGCGAGCTCTTCCTTATTTTCATAAGGAACCTTTTCGTTGAGGATTGACACGTCGCCTGTTTCCTTGATATAAGCGGCAACTGCGAGAATCATCCACAGCGGGTCGTCGTTGAAGTTAGAGCCAAGCTCGTGGTTACCCATCTTTGTGAGAGGCTGATACTGATGGTAAGCACCGCCGTCTTCAAGCATTGTAGCTGCAAGGTCGATAAGTCTTTCTCTTGCTCTTGCAGGAATCTGATGAACGAAACCGAGAAGGTCCTGGTTACTGTCACGGAAGCCCATTCCACGACCGATACCGCTTTCAAAGTAAGAAGCGGAACGGCTCATATTGAACGTAACCATGCACTGATACTGATTCCAGATATTTACCATTCTGTTGAGCTTTTCGTCGGGAGAGTTTACGCTGTACTGACCGAGAAGGCTGTTCCAGTAAGCGTTAAGCTCAGCAAAGAGCTTGTCTACCTTTTCTGTTGTGTTACAAAGCTCAAGCATTTCCTTGGCTTTTTTCTTATTGATGATATTTTTCTTTGAGTTAGCTGTTGTGATAATCTTATCGTCGGCAGTAAGATCGGGAGCGAATTTTTCGCTTACTTCGTTTTCAACGTAACCAAGAATGAAAACGAAATCCTTACTTTCACCGTCAGCGAGAGAAACCTCGATATAGTGAGAAGCAACGGGAGACCAACCGTCAGCTACGCTGTTCTTGGGCTGACCTGCAAGAACTGTCTGAGGCTCGCCAAAGCCGTTATAAAGACCAAGGAAGCTTTCTCTGTCTGTGTCGAAGCCGTTGATTTCAGCGTTAACCGAATAGAACGCAAAGTGGTCACGGCGTTCCTTATACTCAGTCTTGTGATAAATTGTGCTTCCGTCGATTTCAACCTCGCCTGTGTTGAAGTTACGCTGGAAGTTTGTAGTATCGTCGTTAGCATCCCAGAGGCACCATTCAAGGAAGCTGAAGAGCTTTATTGTCTTAGCCTTTCCGCTTGTGTTCTTGAGAGTAACCTTCTGGATTTCTCCGTTGAAGTCCTGGGGAACGAAGAACGTAACGTTTGCTTCGATTCCGTTCTTTGCACCCTTGATTTTTGTGTAGCCCATACCGTGACGGCATTCGTAAGCGTCAAGCTCAGTTTTTACAGGGCTCCAGCCGGGGTTCCACACTGTACCTTCATCATTAATATAGAAATAACGTCCGCCCATATCAACGGGAACGTTATTGTAGCGGTAACGTGTGATTCTGCGAAGTCTTGCGTCCTTGTAGAAGCTGTAACCGCCCGCTGTATTGGAAATCAGCGAGAAAAATCCCTGAGTTCCGAGGTAGTTGATCCAAGGATATGGGGTTTTGGGCGCTGTAATGACATACTCACGATTGGCGTCATCAAAATAACCGAATTTCATATCAAATCCTCCTGAATTTTTAAGAGCAGCTATAACTGCCCAATCATAATAATAAGTATATATCATTTCAAGAAAAAAGGCAATAGTTGAAATCGTTACCACAAAAATTTTCTTGAATCAGCCGTTTCCCTTGACCTTGTGAGTAAAGAAATAGCCGAATCGTCGTTGCCGTAACCAAACGAAGTCGCTCACAGCGTGTTTTCTTCACGGACTTTTTGTTTATAAAAGACTTGACAAATGAGAAAAAAGAGAGTAATATATCTTTTGGAATTTAGCACTTTAACCTAAAGAGGATAAAAAGCGTTAAAGTAAAAGAGGAGAAGCTTATGCTACTTTATATCATTTTGGGAGTTTACATACTCTTTGCAGTGGGAATAGGCGTATATTTTCACAGAAAGTCAAAAACAGTCAACGATTTCGTGCTTGGCGGAAGAACGGTAGGACCTTGGATTACTGCCTTTGCATACGGCACAAGCTATTTTTCAGCCGTAATCTTCGTAGGCTACGCAGGTAAGTTCGGTTGGAATTTCGGCCTTGCTTCGACGTGGATTGGCCTTGGAAACGCCTTTATTGGCTCGCTTATCGCTTGGGCGCTTATGGGAAGAAGAACAAGGGTTATGTCTAAGCATCTTGAGAGTGCAACTATGCCCGAATTTTTTGAAAAGCGCTATATGAGTAAAAACCTCAAGATTTTTGCGGCAATTGTCGTGTTCGTTTTCCTTATCCCGTATACAGCTTCGGTTTATAACGGTCTTTCAAGACTTTTTGAAAGTGCGTTCAATATCGACTATTCGTGGTGCGTAATCGGTATGGCGGTTATCACGGCGGTTTACGTAATTCTCGGCGGATATAAGGCAACAGCTTACAACGACTTTTTCCAGGGACTTATAATGCTTGCGGGAATCGTTGCGGTAGTAGTTGCAATCCTTGCAAACAAGGGCGGCTTCTATTCGGCTGTTAACGAGCTTTCTCAGATTGAAACGACAAGCGGAGAGCTTTCGGGAATGAAGGGCGGCTTTACCTCGTTCTTCGGACCTGACCCGATGAATCTTCTTGGCGTAATTATACTTACCTCTCTCGGTACGTGGGGGCTTCCTCAGATGGTTCAGAAGTTCTATACCATCAAGGACGAAAAATCAATCAAGACAGGAACGATTGTTTCAACGGTATTTGCTATCGTGGTAGCGGGCGGCTGTTACTTCCTCGGCGGCTTCGGACGAATCTTCGTGGGAACAAATGAAGCAGGTCAGCCTGTTGACGGCTTTGACAGCATTATTCCGGCAATGGTTGAAACGCTCCCCGAAATCCTTATAGGCATTGTTGTTGTTCTTGTTCTTTCGGCTTCGATGTCAACACTTTCGTCGCTTGTACTTACTTCAAGCTCAACTCTCACGCTCGACCTTATTCTCCCTGTGAGCAAGAAGAAGCTCAGCGAGAAAAAGACGATAGTAATAATGCGTCTGTTTATTGCAGTTTTCCTCGTGGTTTCAGTTGTTATTGCGCTTAACAAGAACGCGCTTATCACTGACCTTATGGGTTATTCCTGGGGCGCTCTTGCAGGAGCGTTCTTAGGACCGTTCCTTCTCGGTCTTTTCTGGAAGGGCGTTACGAAGGCGTCAGTTTACGTAAGTATTGTGTGGGGCGTTGCGATTTCGCTCGTTCACATGATTCTCAATATGAACGGTATGCTCTCAGGCTCTTTCCTTGGCTTTACGATTGCGTCTCCTGTAAACCTCGGCGCTTTTGCGATGGTTACCGACATACTTATAGTATTTATTGTAAGTCTTATCACGCCAAAAATGAAGAAGGCTGACGTTGACAGAATCTTCAGCTGCTATGACGAAAAGGTTGAGGTTGCTCACGCAGTAGCTCTTTCGGGCGACGAGGGTAACGTGAAGATTGACGTTGACAAGGTCGAAATGGGCGAATAAGTGTTGCATTTTATTCCACAATGTGCTAAACTGTATTTGTTGCCGTCAGGGTAACGGGTACGGAAAAACAATAACGCCGTGCTAGCTTTTTGTTTGCACGGCGCTGCTGTATATAGAAAAAGAGGTAGAAAAATGTACTTTGACAAAGATATTGAAACAATGCCCCGAAAGGAGCTTGAAAAGCTCCAGCTTGAAAGACTCAGAAATATCGCAAAATACTGCTATGACAACGTAAAGCTCTATAAGGATAAGTTCGATAGCGTAAAGTTTGATCCTAATAAGATAAAAACGCTCTCTGATATTCAGTATATCCCTTTTACCACAAAGGAGGACTTCAGAAACACATATCCCTTCGGAATGTTCGCTGTGCCTAAAAAAGAGGTCGTGAGACTTCACGCTTCTTCGGGAACCACAGGTAAGCCCACAGTCGTTGGTTACACAAAGCAGGACCTTGATATGTGGAGCGACTGCGTTGCAAGAATCGTAACAGCCGCAGGCGCAACTTCTGACGATACAATCCAGATTGCCTTTGGCTACGGACTTTTTACGGGCGCTCTCGGTCTTCACTACGGCCTTGAAAAAATCGGGGCAACGGTTGTTCCTACTTCTTCGGGAAATACCGAAAAGCAGATTATGCTTATGAAGGACTTCGGAACGACAGGCCTTGTTTCAACGCCTTCTTATGCGCTTCATATCGGCGAAATGATTCAGGAAATGGGCTATAAAATCGGCTCTGATATAAAGCTCAAGCACGGTATCCTCGGAAGCGAGGGAAGCACCGTTGAAATGCGTATGCAGGTTGAAAAGGCGCTCGGCCTTTTCGTAACCGATAACTACGGAATGAGCGAGCTTATAGGCCCCGGCGTTTCGGGCGAATGTCTTGAGCGCTGCGGAATGCATTTCAATGAAGACCACTTCTTCCCCGAAATCATAAATTCTCAGACAGGAGAGGTTCTTCCTGCGGGAGAAAAGGGCGAGCTTGTCGTGACAACGCTCACAAAGCAGGCGCTTCCTGTTCTTCGTTACAGAACAAAGGACATTACATATCTTGATTACGAGGTCTGCAAGTGCGGAAGAACGCATTGCAGAATGGCAAAGCCTACGGGCCGTTCTGACGATATGCTTAAAATCAGAGGCGTAAACGTGTTCCCGTCTCAGATTGAAAGTGTACTGATGACAATTCCTCAGGTTGCGCCTTATTATGAAATTATCGTTACAAGAGAAGGCGCTTCTGACCTTCTTGAAGTAAAGGTTGAGCTTGTAGACGGTCAGCTTCTTGATAGCTACGCTCAGCTTGAAGAGCTTCGCGCTCACGTTCGTCATCAGCTCAGAACAGTTCTTGGCCTTGACGTTAAAATTTCCCTCTGCGAGCCTAAAACTCTTGCAAGAACTGCGGGTAAGGCAAAGAGAGTATTTGACAAGAGAGTAAAATAATGTTATAATGTCCGCATAAACAAAAAGGAAAACAGGAGGAAATTTTATGGTTTGTAAGTATTGTAACACGGATAATTCACCAAACGCTACATATTGCGTAAATTGCGGCGCTCAGCTTGAGATGCCTACTGCTGAACAGGCTCCTCAGGTAGAGGCTCAGAAGACAGCAATCAATAATGCGTCTTATGCTCCTCAGAAGCCTATGGGCTGGTTTAAGTTCCTGATTTATTTCTCGCTTTTTGCAAGTGCAATCATCAACATCTTCAACGCAGTTCAGTTCTTTACAGGAGACGTTTACGGAAACTCGTTTGTTGCTGCTGCAGTTTACCTCACGTTCCCGGCAATGCAGGTTCTTGATATGATTTACGGCGTAATCCTTATCGCAATCTCTGCATTCCTTGTTGTAACAAGATTCCAGCTTGCAGGCTATAAGAAAAACGGACCGAAGATGGTTGTTATCGCTTACGTTCTGAACGTTGTTATTTCTCTTGCGTACGTGATTTTCGCAAGCGCAATGACAGGCATCAACCTTTTCGATGCATCGATGATTTCCTCGCTTCTTATCAGTATCGTTATGGCTGTTGCAAACAACATCTACTTCAAGAACCGTAAGGAAATGTTCGTTAAGTAAAAAGAAAAAAGAAGGCACTGCGTTCAGCGGTGCCTTTTTATTGTATTGATGAAGCGTTTTCTGTTAAAAACTATGAATTTATAGCTCTCGTTGTTGGCAAGGGTTATCGTCACGGCAGGAAAAACAGCCAAAGAGCGCTTCTTTTCGAGCTTTTTTATCTCGTTGTAGCCAAAGCTCAGACGCTTGAATTTCTCATCGACAGTCAGCTTCTGACATCTGAATAAAACCCCGTTTTCGTCTGTGTATAGTGCGCCGCCGTGCGCTCCGTTGCTACAAATGCTCGCATAGTAAGCTTTTTTCACCATCAGTTTCCCCTCACCTTTTCTCTGAGAGCTTTGACTCTCTCTTTATCAGCGTCGCTGAATCTGAACGAATCGCAAATCTTCTGGATTGCCTTTCCAAGAATATTATATTTAAGTCCGCAGTTTTCGATAAAGGAGAACACGGCTTCCTTATTAAAAACCGCAAGGTCGCAGATAAGCCACGCCTGAGCTATCTGAACTGCGTGCTCGTCGTCGTTTTTTATAAGCGAAAGAATACGGTTTGTGTTTGCCGTTTCCTTTTGAAGTCCCGTAAGGAAAAGAACGTATCCCCATCTTCTTGTATACGTTCTGTCTGAATTGACGTAGGTCTTTGCCTTTTCAAAAGCAAACTCAAAGTCAATCGGCTTTTTGAGGAACTGAAGCAGTATATCGGTATGAGACCAGTCGTTGAGGAGGTTTTCGTTTTGCTCTATGAAGGCGAACTGCTCCTCAAAGGATTTGAGCCCGGAAAGCGAAACCTGAAAATATGGTCTGAACAAAAGCCCTTCCTCGTTCACGTCGTCTTTAAGCGAGCTTACGTCAACCTTTTCCCTTATGAGCTTTTTTGAGTAGCTGTCCACGTCCTTGGTTTTGAGGTTGGGAATCGCTGAAAGCTCCCGACTTATTTTTTTACTAAGCTCTGATATCATATTATTCCTCCAATTGCAAAAGCTGAGATAATGTTATTATATCATCTGATTGCTCTTGGTGCAATAGCCTTCTTGTTACTAAAAATCTGAAAATTTTTCTTCATAAAAATGCTCGAACCGCTTTGAAGCCCCTTAAACAGCGGCTTTATAAAATTTTATTTTTTTCGAAAAAAGTCTTGACAAGTCAAATGTTGTGTGCTATAATATACAAGTCGTCAGAGATGACGAAGATGAAGCTGGTGTAGCTCAGCCGGTAGAGCAGCTGATTTGTAATCAGCAGGTCGGGGGTTCGAATCCGTCCACCAGCTCCATTTTTATTTTCAATTGAATATGGGAGCGTTCCCGAGTGGCCAAAGGGGGCAGACTGTAAATCTGTTGCGTTTCGCTTCGGTGGTCCGAATCCACCCGCTCCCACCAAATGCGCCCCTGCTAATCGCAGGGGCTAATTTAATATTGAATAGTGAATAATGAATATTTAATAATATATTTGCACGGCGCATTTGTATTATTCGATATTCATTATTCACTTTTCGTTATTCAATA
>JAZNST010000113.1:0-1670 GCA_045591405.1 Ruminiclostridium sp. | reverse complement strand
CCGCCCCTCTGCCTCTTTTTTCCGCCGAAGGCGAAAAAAGGGGGCTGCGCCCGTGTGCCGTGAGAAAAAAGGCGCCTTTGAAATACGCATCGGGCGGCGCCCATAAAAAAGCCCGCCGGCAGTACCGACGGGACATAATCAATAACCGTATTTTTTCCTCTTTAGTATAAGCATAACAGCAGAAATTGTCACAGCCATAACCTCTGCGACGACAATCGAAAGCCATATCCCCGTTACGCCGAGAATCAGCGGCAGAATAATCACTGAGGCGATTTGGCACACCATCGTTCTGAGAAACGAGATAAGCGCCGAGGTGAGACCGTCGTTGAGAGCGGTGAAAAAGCCCGACGAAAAAATAGCAAAGCCCATAAATAAGAACGAAAAGCTGTAAATCACGAACGCCTCACGGGTAAGCGTGAGAAGCTCCTGATCATAGCCTACGAAAATCTGAGAAAGCACAGGCGCCAAAAGCTCTGACACCGCAAACATAGCGACTGCAAAAACAGCAATTATCCTGAAGCCCTTTTTTCTGAGATTTTTCAGCTCCTCTTTGTTCTGAGCGCCGTAATGATAGCTTATAACGGGAGCCGAGCCGATTGAAAAGCCCATAAAGACGGCGGCAAAAATCATTCCGACGTACATAAGCGTACCGTAAGCGGCAACACCGTTTTGCTGTGCGTACTTGAGGAGCTGAACGTTATAAAGCATACTCACAACCGACATTGAAACGTTGCTCATAAATTCAGAACTGCCGTTTGCACAGACCTTAGCGATTATTCTGAAGTTAAATGCGGGCTTTACGAGTCTGAGAGAGCTTTTGTTGGGACGAAGAAAATAAATAAGAGGGATAAGTCCGCCCACGAGCTGACTTGCTCCTGTTGCAACAGCCGCACCCGCAACGCCAAGGTTAAACACAGCGACCAAAAGTGCGTCAAGAATCATATTTGTGACGCCTGCCGCCGCTGTTACAATAAGCCCCATCTGAGGTCTTTCCGCCGTAACCATAAAGCTCTGAAACTGAACCTGAAGCATAAATGCAGGAAGCAAAGCCATGCAGATTCTTCCGTAAAGGACAGCCTCGCTCAGAAGCTCGCCTTGTGCTCCGAGAAGCTTTGCGATCGGCTCAATCAGAAAGATTCCCAGAACGCTCAGAAAAACGCCCACGCAAGCCGAGGTCGAAACGATAAGCGAAAAGCTCTTTTTTGCCTGTTGGGTATTCCTTTCGCCCATCTGTCTGGCAACGTATGCGCTTCCTCCCGTTCCGAACATAAAGCCGATTGAGCTTAGAACCATTATAATCGGTATCACGAGGTTAACCGCCGCAAAGGAGGTCACTCCTGTGAAATTTGAAATAAAGAAACCGTCAACAACGCTGTATATTGAGGTAAAAATCATCATAGCGATAGACGGAAGCGTAAATCTCAACAGCTTTTTATATGTAAATTTATCCGAAAGCTTTATCATAGAGCCTCCTTATTTTGAGCAAATGAAAAAATCCAAGCCATTCGACTTGGATTTCTTTGTCTAAATTGAGCGAAAAAGATTTTTCAAAATCTATTTATGATTTTCTTGTTTTTTCTTCGCTGTATTCAGCGAGGATATAAGAATTCTTTTAATCTCTAAGCAATCTGAAAGGATAGAGTCACCATGTTCTTTTTCAAGATATTCGG
>JAZNST010000112.1:0-4889 GCA_045591405.1 Ruminiclostridium sp. | reverse complement strand
GGCGTTGACAACCTCTTTGAAGTTGACACTATCCAGAACATAATGAAAAAGATCTGCGCTATTGCTCAGAAGGAATACAAGAAGGACGCAAAGGAAGATATTTCTATCCGTGTAATTACCGACCATATCCGTTCTACCACGTTTATGGTTGGCGACGGTGTGCTCCCTTCAAACGAAGGTAGAGGCTACGTTCTTCGCCGTCTTCTCAGACGTGCCGCAAGACACGGAAGACTTCTGGGCGTAACAAAGCCGTTCCTTTATGAAGTTTGCGATACTGTAATTGACGAAAATCTCACCGCTTACCCTGAGCTTAACGAAAAACGTGAATATATCAAGAAGGTAATACTCACAGAAGAAGAAAGCTTCGCAAAGACTGTTGATAAGGGCACAGAAATCCTCAATGAAATGATTGAGGCTCTTATTGCAAAGGGTGAAAAGACTCTCTGCGGCGCTGACGTATTTAAGCTCCACGACACTTACGGCTTCCCTCTTGATCTTACAAAGGAAATTCTTGAAGAAAAGGGACTTCTCGTTGACGAGGACGGCTTCAAGGCTCTTATGCAAGAGCAAAAGGATACCGCAAGAGCAAACAAGAAGCTCGGCGGCGGCTGGGATAACGCAAAAACCTCAGCTCTTGACGATTTCAAAACAACATTTACAGGTTATACAACACTTACTCAGGATACAAAGATTCTCGCTATCGTAAAGGACGGAGAAATTTCCGATTCCTGCGTAAAGGGCGACAAGATTTCAGTTGTAATCGAAGAAACCCCCTTCTACGCTGAAATGGGCGGTCAGGTTGGCGACTGCGGTACAATTTCAAACGGCGAAAGCATTATCAACGTAACCGATACCCAAAAGCTCACAGGCGGCGCATTCATTTGCAGCGGTGAGGTTATCAGCGGTGCGTTTGAAGCAGGCGCAAAGGTTACGGCTCAGGTTGACGCTCAAAAGCGCAGAGCTACCGAACGCAACCACACTTGCGCTCATATTCTTCAGGCGGCACTTCGTGAGGTTCTTGGCGACCACGTTCACCAGAGTGGTTCTTACGTGGATCCTTACAGATGCAGATTCGACTTCTCCCACTTCAGCGCAGTAACTGCCGAAGAAATCTCAAAGATTGAAGCTTATGTGAATAAGGTGATTCTTGAGGGAGTAGAGGTTGTAACCGAGGAGCTTCCTATTGAAGAAGCTAAAAAGAAGGGCGCAATGGCTCTCTTTGGCGAAAAATACGGCGACGTTGTAAGAGTAGTAACAGTAGGCGAATATTCAACTGAATTCTGCGGCGGTACTCATCTTAAAAATTCCGCTTGTGCAGGACTTTTCAAAATCGTATCGGAAACGTCTGTTGCAAGCGGCGTAAGAAGAATTGAAGCAGTTACGGGAATGAACGTTCTTGAAATGCTCAATAATATGAAGGAAACTATTTCCAAGTGCGCTGATACGCTCAAGATTGCAAATACTAACGAGCTTGCTCACCGTTGCGAAGCTGTTATGTCAGAGCTTCGTGAAAAGGACAGAAAGATTGAAGCTATGCAACAGGCTGCGGCAAACGCTCAGCTTGGAAGCCTTTGTGATAACTGTAAGGAAATCAGCGGCGTTAAAATTATTACCGCCGAGCTTGCTTCAACAGGCGCTGACGCTCTCAGAAAAATCGGCGACAGCCTCGCTGATAAGTTCGACTGCTTCGTTGCCGTTCTCGCAGGAACAAACGAAGGTAAGAGCAACATCCTTTGTAAGTGCTCAAAGTCTGCTGTCGATAAGGGCGCAAACGCAGGTCAGATTGTAAAGGAAGTTGCGGCTATTGCAGGAGGCAAGGGCGGCGGAAAGCCCGATCAGGCTATGGCCGGCGTTCCCGACGCTTCAAAAATCGCTCAGGCTCTTGCAGGCGCTGACGAGATAGTGGCTAAATTCATCAAGTAATCAACGGAGGAATCAACTATGAACGATTGCATTTTCTGTAAGATAATCGCAAACGAAATCCCTTCCACAAGAGTTTTTGAAAACGATAGAATACTCGCATTCAAGGACATTCAGCCCATGGCTCCCGTTCACATTCTCATAATTCCCAAGGAGCACATTTGCGGCGTCAATGGTCTCACAGAAGAAAACGCAGGCGTTGTTTCTGAAATAATGCTTGTTGCAAAACAACTCGCCGAGGAATTTCACCTTGATAACGGATACAGAATCGTTACAAACGTCGGCGACGACGGCGGTCAGACAGTGAAGCATCTGCATTATCATCTTCTCGGAGGAGAAAAGTTAAATACAACACTTTGCTAAGAAAAAAGGTGTGAATAGATTATGAAGAACAAATTTGCGGCAATAGGCTTTACCTATCTTGCAGGGTTAATTTGTTCTTCATTTTTAGGAGCAGTTCCCTCCTTGGTTTTTTGTTGTGTTGCAATTGTAACGGCGGTTGTTTTTGCAATATTGAAAAAATCCTCTCTTTGCGCTGTTTTTATGATTTTCGGAATTTCGCTTGCGGTTTATACGGTTTATACCGCCTTGGTTTACGACAAGGTCATCGCAAACGAAGGTAAAACGCTTGATATTACTGCGACGGTGCAAGACGTAAATGAAATCGGAAACGATATTGCAATATATGAGGTTACGGCACAGCTTGATGGAGTTGAAACAGGTTTTTCAATCTTCTCCTCAGACATCGGCGTACAAATCGGCGACAGGCTGTCGTTTACAGCTCATTTTTCCGAGCTTTCCGATAATACGAATTTTGCAGAAAAAACATACTATAAAACCAAGGGGATTTTCCTCGACGCAACGGTTAAATCCCCGATTTCTATTGAAAGAGACGAAGGCTTTAACCTTACAAGAGAGCTTACAAACTTCAACAGCTTTATTGCAGAAAGAATCTCAACTTACCTTCCCGGTGACGAGAGCGCATTGTTAAGAGCTTTTTTCCTTGGCGATAAATCCGCCTTGTCAAACGATCTTGAAAACAATATCAGATATAGCGGAATTTCTCACTTCTCTGCAGTATCGGGACTTCATCTTACTATTATTTCTCATATTCTGATGCTGTTGTACTCGCTTACTCCGTTCAAATATTCAAGGAGAATTAAATTCCTGACGCTGACGTCGCTTATCTTGATGTTTATGATTTTCTTCAGACTATCTCAGTCTGTTATGCGTGCGGGAATAATGCTTATTGTTTATTACGGAGCTGAGCTTCTGAGAAGAAAACCCTCGACGATAAACTCAATGGGAGTTGCGGCGTTTCTGATAGTGCTTTTTAATCCGTATGCCTGTCTTGATCCGGGATTACTGCTTTCTCTTGCAGGAACGTTTGGAATAGGAGTCGTAGCCCCGATAGTAAAAAAGTCTCTCAGAAGAATCCGTTTTGGTAAGGTAATCTCATTTTTTGCTTCGCTTCTTGCGCCGACCTTATGCACGCTTCCTTTGGTTGCAATATTTTTCGGTGGAGTTTCAAGCGTTGGTCTCATTGCAAATATTCTCCTCTACCCTTTCTTCTTGGTTGCTATGTTCTGCGTGGTTCTTTTTATCTTTCTCGGAGGCAACGGGGAAGCGCTTATGTTTGGCGCAGGGGTTTGCGCCAAGGCGATGCTCGCAATTATAAACGCTCTTGGCGAGCTGAAATTCAGCTACGTTTCGCTCGACTATCATTTTACTGTGCCGCTTTTGCTGATTTCCTGCGCTGCGGTTACATTTATCCACCTTGTTCTCAAAAACGTCTCACGAACGGCTATGTCTGTTGCAGCTTGTGTTTGTACTCTCGTGTGCACAATAACCTTTGCACACATCACCAATTACTCGCGAACTGAGCTACACGTTTTTTCGGACGGCGAAAACGCAGCCGTTATTGTACGAGAAAAGAATAATGCGGCTGTAATTGCAACGGACGATTCTCCTGAGCTGTGCGCTGAAATAAAGCGTTATATGAAGATAAACTATGTCGAAAAGCTTTCTGTGCTTTGCTTGCTGGAAAATAAGTCCAACAATATGTCTGAACTGAAGGCAATTCCGACAGAATATCTGATAACTGATGAAAATGAGATGGATATTACTGTCGGTGATATTCTCAAAATTGACTTGAAAAGCGATTGCTGTACGCTCGTTGTCCAGGATGTAAGTCTTTGTATTTCTAAGATTTCTGAGCCTGTTTTGAACGGGCAAATGCTCTTATACGGATTAAAGCGGACTTCCCCCTGCTTTGAAGGCGTAAATCTTGTGCTATATTCCAACAAAAACGTCGATGCAGACGATAAAAACGAAATAAATCTCTACTACAATAAATTTACATATTACGTTGAAGGTGATTTGCTTACTGTGCATTAAGAAAGGAGGATTTTATGCAGGGAAATGAAGCTGCTCTTGTTGCTGATCTTAAAGTCGGAAGATTCTATAACGCTTACTTACTTTACGGCGACGAAAAATTTCTTACAAAAGCATATACGCAAAAGATAACCGACGCGGCGCTCGACGGCGACTCAAGCGACTTCAACCTCGTAAAACTCTCAGGAAATCCTCCATTTGCGTCATTAAGCGAATATGCGGAAAGTTTACCTGTCTTTGCTGAAAGAAAGGTCATACTGATTAACGATTTTCTCCCCGAAAAGCTTGACGATAAGGAGCTTGAAGCTTATCTCTCGCTGATTTCAGATATACCCGAAACGACCGTGATTGTCTTTTACCTCACTGACGTCAAAATGTCGCAGAAGTTTTCTGCAACAAAGAAATTTATCTCTGCTGTAAAAGAGCACGGCTTTGTCTGTGAATTTGCACAGCTTGAGCTTATGAAAATAGCTCAGCTTATCACCCGAAAGGTCAATAAATCAAAACGCTCCATCTCCCCTACTGACGCTTCATATATCGCAGAAATCACACTTTGCGATATGACGCTTGCAAGC
>JAZNST010000111.1:0-3372 GCA_045591405.1 Ruminiclostridium sp. | reverse complement strand
AAATCGTGCCCGATAAAAAGGTTTACGATATGTCCGTCAGCGAAAAGCAGACGGTTGAGATTATGAAGGTGCTTTACCGAGGCGCAAAGATTCTTATTCTCGACGAGCCTACCGCCGTTCTTACTCCCCAGGAAACAGAAACGCTGTTCAAAAATCTTCGTAGAATGAGGGACGAGGGCTGTGCAATCATAATTATCACCCATAAGCTCAACGAGGTTATGGCAATCAGCGACAGAGTAACAATCCTTCGTAGAGGAAAAACCATAGATACCGTCGAAACGGCAACCACAACCCCTCAGCTTCTTACTGAAATGATGGTTGGAAGAAAGGTTGACCTTTCGATTGAAAGAGCTGATCCCGTCGATCCGGAGCCGCTTCTTAACGTGTTCCATCTTTCAGTGGACAAGTCCGACGGCTCAATCGCTCTGGACGACGTTACCTTTGATATAAACAGAGGAGAAATTCTCGGCGTTGCAGGCGTTGCGGGAAGCGGACAGAAGGAGCTTTGTGAGTCAATAGCAGGTCTTATCGGCATAAAGAACGGCGCAATCCTTTATGAGAAGGAAAATATCGTCGGAAAAACGCCAAAGGAAATCATTGACCTTGGAATAAGTATGAGCTTTGTCCCCGAAGACCGTCTCGGTATGGGACTTGTGGCTTCGATGAGTATTACCGAAAATATGATGCTCAAGAACTATAAGGAAGCAAAAGGCCCGTTCGTAGACAAAAAGCCGGCTAAAAAGACGGCGGACGAAATCATAGAAAGATTTGACATAAAAACTCCCTCGACAAATACCCCCGTAAGAATGTTGTCAGGAGGTAACGTTCAGAAGGTTCTTCTCGGACGAGAAACCTACTCATCGCCAAATCTGCTGATTACGGCTTATCCTGTGAGAGGTCTTGATATAAACTCGTCTTACGCCGTTTATAATCTTCTCAACGAGCAAAAGCAGAAGAACGTCGCAATTCTTTTCATCGGCGAGGACCTTGACGTTCTTATGTCGCTTGCGGATAAGATAATGGTTCTTTGTCACGGTAAAATAACGGGTATCGTTGACGCTAGAAAAATAACGAAAAAACAGCTTGGACTTATGATGACAGGCGAAAAGATTGAAGATATTATAGAAGCAGAGGAGGTTGAAAAGGACAATGGCTAAGGTTGTTACAAAAGAGCCTCCTGTAAGAATTGCCAAAAGAAACGAGCTTTCGACCAGAAATGCAATGCTGCTTCGTTTTGGCTCGGTGTTTATTGCGCTTATCGTGGGCGGCCTTTTCCTTCTCGCTATCGGCTGTAACCCCATCGACGGCTATGCAACAATAGTATCGGGTGCGCTTAAATCCGAAATGGCGATTCAGGCTACAATAAAAATTATGATCCCCCTGCTTATTTCATCGCTTGGCGTAACGCTTGCGTTCAAGATGAAATTCTGGAATATCGGCGCTGAGGGACAGATTATTATGGGTGCGGTTTTTGCGTCCTATTTTGCGCTTTTCCACAGCGATTGGCCTCACTGGTTGCTTATTATCGTTATGTTTGTTGCCGGAGCAGTGGGCGGAGCGCTTTGGGGGCTTATTCCCGCTATCTTTAAGGCAAAGTGGAACACCAACGAAACTCTCTTTACGCTGATGCTCAACTACATAGCGCTTAACTTTATCGTATTTCTTCGTGACGGTCCTTGGGCGGACCCTAATTCGGGCGGCTTCCCGAAAATTGCGAGGTTTGACACGAACGCTCAGCTTGACAAGGTTTTCGGTATTCAGGCAGGCTGGATAATCGCGCTTATCCTTGCGGCGTTTACTTATGTTTATCTTCGCTACACAAAAAGAGGTTACGAGCTTTCGGTTGTGTCTGAAAGTCACGCCACGGCCCGTTACGCAGGTATAAATCCAAAAAAGGTTATGATTCTTACGATGTGCCTTTCGGGTGCAATTTGCGGAATTGCAGGTATGACGCAGGCGACAGGCTCTGATATGACTCTTGCGACGTCGGTTGCGGGGGGCGTTGGCTTCACGGCAATCGTAGTTGCGTGGCTTGGCAGACTCAATCCTATCAACATCGTGATTGTGTCGTTCCTGTTGTCGCTGCTCGAAAAGGGAAGCGGCGTTCTTCAGTCAACACATCACATTTCAACCTATTCAAGCGACGTGCTTCAGGGAATAATCCTTTTCCTTGTCCTTGCTTGTGAATTTTTCGTGAGATACAAGTTCGTATTCCGTAAGAAGAAGGAGGCGACTGAATAATGGATACAGTAGTTAATTTCATTATCGCCGCAGTTTTTGCGGGAACGCCGCTTCTTTTCGGAACGCTTGGCGAAATCCTCAACGAAAAGGCAGGTCACCTCAACCTCGGCGTTGAGGGTATGATGGCGATGGGTGCGTGCGCTGGCTTTATCGCCGGCTACGTGACTGATAACTTCCTCGTGGGGCTTTTCTTCGCTTTTCTCGCCGGTGCATTCGGAGCGCTTATTTACGCCGTTATCACGGTTACCTTTATGGCTGACCAGAACGTAACGGGACTTGCGCTTACCACTTTTGGAATAGGTATTTCAAACTTCTTTGGCGACTGGGCGCTCGTTTACTTTGACACGACGAGCCTCAAGCTCCCCGAAGGAATCACAGCTCAGATGAGAAATATCCACATTCCGGGTCTTTCGGATATTCCCGTTGTGGGTGATTTGTTCTTCAGCTACAACCCGTTCGTTTATATTTCGATTGCAATCGCTGTTCTTTTGTTTATCTATCTTCAGAAAACGAAGGCGGGACTTAATCTGCGTGCAATCGGCGACAACCCTGCCGCCGCAGACGCTCTCGGTATAAACGTAACGCTTCAGAAGTACATTCACATCATAGTTGGCGGCGGTATCTGCGGAATCGGCGGTGCTTACTGCTCGATGATAACAAACGGCGGCGGTTGGCTTAACGACCCCGTTAACGGAATGGGTTGGATTGCCGTTGCACTCGTAATTTTTGCTAAGTGGAGCCCTGTAAAAGCGATTCTCGGCTCGCTCGTGTTCGGCGGCTGTGAGGTACTCAAGTACTATGTGCCAAAGGATATAATCGCAATTCCTAACGCATTTTACGATATGCTTCCGTTCATCATTACGGCGCTTATTCTTGTCATCAGCTCAATCAGACAGACCAAGGATAACGCTCAGCCTGCGTGGTGCGGCAGAAACTACTTCCGAGAGGAACGATAAAAATAAGGAACAGATTGAAATTCAGTCTGTTCCTTTTTTATGCGATTTTGTCCTTGCTCGGCGGCACGCCGACGTGGGTTTCGGGTTTTCGCCCGAACCGCCACTGTCTCGTTTTTATAGGCGAGGCGCAGCCACCGCAAGCCTGCGGCTTGCGGCACGCCGCCTTCGGCGGCGC
>JAZNST010000110.1:0-2856 GCA_045591405.1 Ruminiclostridium sp. | reverse complement strand
AGAGAATGTGGGTTACCAGCTGAAAGCCTGCTAATATACCTTTATTGAAATTTCACTTTTGAGATGTATTTTTGAATTAAGTAGGAAATATCGTTTAACTTGCGTTAAAAGTTTTGAGTGTATATAAATACAGGAATGTGTTTAATATAAATTTAGGTGGTAACGCGGAGCTATACTTCGTCCTATGTGGGACTAAGTATAGCTATTTTGTTTTTTAGGAGGTAAAAGATGAAAGAAGAATTAAACAAAATTAAATTAGCATGTTTGCAAGAAATTGAAAATGCTAGGGAAGTAAACTCTTTAGAAGAAGTAAGAGTAACATAGCTACGGAAAAAAGGTGAACTTACTTTAATATTAAGAAATATGGGAAATGTTTCAGCTGAAGAAAGACCATTAATAGGTAAAATGGTTAATGAAACAAGAGAAGAAATTGAAAATGAATTAACTGATAAGAAGGCTAAATTAGAAGATGAAGCTATTTTGAAAAGTTTAGAAAATACTAAAAAAATAGATTTTTCAATTCACCCTTTTATTCCTGTTCATTTTGTGCTATAATATATGGGTATTCTTATACTTTGGTATAATTATGATTTTATATTCCCGTTCGGGCTAAAATAAATTGAAGAGGTAACTCGTATTGGACAAATTTGTGATTAATGGCGGTAAGCGCCTTGTCGGCACTGTAAATATAAGCGGTGCGAAGAACGCTGCCGTTGCAATTATTCCGGGAACCATCCTTGCCGATGGCCCTTGTATCCTTGAAAATATACCGAATATCAACGACGTTTCTATCGACCTTCGTATCCTTACGGAGATGGGCGCAGACGTCAAGATTATAAATAAGTCTACCATAAAGATTGATACAACACGAATCAGAGATATGGTAGTTCCCTATGAAATGGCACGCTCAATGAGGGGTAGCTATTACTTCCTCAGTACGCTTCTTAATAAGTTCGGCCACGCTAAGGTTTCGATGCCGGGCGGCTGTGACCTCGGCGACAGACCGATAGACCAGCATCTCAAGTGCTTTAAGGCGCTTGGTGCAAATTACACAATCGAACACGGAATCGTAGATATTCACGCTGATAAGCTGGTTGGTACTCAGATTTATTTTGATAAGGTAACTGTTGGCGCTACCATAAATGCAATGTTTACGGCTGTTAAGGCGGAAGGTCTTACTATCCTCGAAAACGCCGCAAAAGAGCCTCATATCGTTGACGTTGCAAACTTCCTCAACTCTATGGGCGCTGATATTATGGGCGCAGGTACGGACGTAATCAAGATAAGAGGCGTTTCCAAGCTTTCGGGTACGCATTACACGATTATCCCCGACCAGATTGAAGCGGGAACGTTTATGGTTGCCGCCGCCGCCACAAGAGGTGACGTAATCATCAACAACATAATCCCCAAGCACCTTGAGCCTATCACAAATAAGCTCAAAAAAATCGGGGTTATCGTTGAAGAGCACGACGACTTCCTCAGAGTAATCGGTCAGGACTCTTACGAAAGAGCTACGATAAAGACAAACGCTCATCCGGGCTTCCCTACGGATATGCAGCCTCAGATTGCGGCGCTTCTCACGCTCGCAAAGGGGACAAGCATCATTACAGAAAGTATGTTCGATAACAGATTTAAGTACGTTGACGAGCTGAGAAGAATGGGCGCGGATATTTCAGTTGACGGAAGAACAGCTATTATCGAGGGCGTTGAACACCTTACGGGTGCTCCTGTTAAAGCTCACGACCTTCGCGCCGGCGCCGCACTAATTATCGCAGGTCTCAGCACTCAGGGAACGACGGAGATTGAAGATATTTATCATATCGAGCGTGGTTACGAGGAGATGGAGGTCAAGCTCAGAAACCTCGGTGCAGATATTGTAAAGCGAGTTTTTCCCGACGGAATGCGTCAGGCACTTTAATAGACAGAACGGGGCGTAAATCGCCCCTTTTCTTATGGAGGAAACGGTGAGAATTTATCCGATTTGCAGCTCAAGCAGAGGCAACTGCACCTTTATCGGCGGTAAAAACGGCGGTATTCTGGTTGACCTTGGTTGTAGCTTTACGGCGATGAAAAAGGCGCTTGAGGCTATTGGCGTGGGAGTCGAGGCAATAAGGGCGGTTGTTGTTACACACGAACACACAGACCACGTCAACGGGCTTAAAACCTTTACGGGAAGGCTCAACACCCCGGTTTTCGCTTCACCCAAAACGCTTGACGAGCTTGTAAGAAAAAATTACGTTTGTGCAACTGCAAATTTATTCACAACAAGCGAGCTTGAAAAAATCGACTTTGACGCACAGATAAAAGCCTTCAGAACCCCTCACGACAGCGTTGAGAGCGTTGGATACACCATTGAAACGAGCGAGCAGAAAATCGGCTTTTGTACGGATCTCGGCGAGATCACGGACGAGGTGAGAGCGAATATTCTCGGTTGCAGAACGGTTTTCCTTGAGGCAAATTACGAGCCGTCGATGTTAAGCGCTAACCCTAATTACCCGATTTATCTCAAGCAAAGAATTTCAAGCTCTCACGGCCATCTGTCGAATATCGCAAGCGGCGCTTTTTCGGCTGAGCTTATCAAAAGCGGCACAAGACAGCTCATTCTCGGTCATCTCAGCCCCGAAAACAACACGCCGCAGACTGCTTTTGACTCGGTTTGCTCAAGGCTTACCTGCGAGGGAGCGAAAAGAGATTGCGATTATCTTCTTGAGGTCGCCCCCCGTCAGAACGAGGATGGTCATTACATAGTGATTTAGAACAGGCTCTTTAAGTCTGTTCTTTTTTTATTTTCCCCTCTCGCACACGGGCGCAGCCGCTTTTTCCGCCTTCGGCGGAAAAAGCGCAAGCGGCGGCGAA
>JAZNST010000109.1:0-8313 GCA_045591405.1 Ruminiclostridium sp. | reverse complement strand
GAACTGCCAAAGGCGGCTCGCCTTAGGGTACTACCGATAAAGAAGTTTTATCGGTACGAGCTACATGCTTTGGTTTTTCGTAAACTGAATTACGAAATGCCAAAGGGGGCTCCCCTTTCGGTAACGCCTGTTTTGTTATTTTATCTGTGCATTGCAAGCTCAATGCTGTCAAGGTACGAGCACATTGATTTGTTGAACTTTTCATAGTCGGTTGTTGCAAATTCTTCGGTAAACGGCGCCACGCTTACATCTGCAACGTTCGTCTGGTTATAAATCGTGATCATAACTGGGACTTTTATCATTTTAGATACGCCTCTGAAGGTGAGCGAAGCGGTTTCTTTGATAGATGAAATATCCTCCTTAGAGGTTATTTTAAGCGGTGTCTTTTCAGCCAGAATTTCAAGGTCGTCATAAAAGTCATATACAGATTCCACAGCCTTGAGTATGTGGTTCCAGCCTACCCTGTAAGTAAGGTGCCATCTTGATATGTTCCAGCCTTTTTCTTGCTTGAGAGCCATCAGAACCATTAGTATTTCCTCCTTATCCAAGAGTTTTGAGATTTTTCTTTATAAGCTCGCATCTTTGCTTTACGCAATCAACCGAACGCAGAGCGTCAGACGGCGTGTTGAACGTATAGTCCATAAGCTTTTCGATAGTAGTTGTTGCAACGTGAAGTCTTGTGTCAGAAGAAGCGTAGTAGATATATACGTCTCCGTTTTCTCTTGCTATTGCGCCGTTAGTGAAGCAAACGTTTGAAACGTCGCCTACTCTTTCTTCGCCGTGAGGAGCGATAAAGAGCCCTGACGGCGAAGCGATGAGCTTTGAGGGGTCGTTAAGGTCGGTTGCAAACACATAGATTACGTAGCGGAGACCTGCGGCTGTGTTTCTTACGCCGTGAGCGATATGAATCCAGCCCTTCGGCGTTTTTATCGGAACAGCGCCCGCACCGTTCTTGACTTCGGTAAGAGTGTGGTAGATTCTTGGGCTGATTACCCTTTCTTCTGTGCAGATAACGGCGTTTGTAATATCCTCAGCAAGCCCGAAGCAAACTCCGCCGCCGCTTCCCGTCTGAATAAAGTCATCCTGGGGGCGTGTGTAAAAAGCGTATTTCCCGTCAACGAATTCGGGGTGAAGAACGACGTTACGCTGCTGAGGAGATTTTGACTTGAGGTTAGGAAGGCGCTCCCATTTTTTGAGATCCTTGGTGCGAACAATTCCTGCCTGTGCGTTTGCGGCGGAAAGATCTGAGCTTTCCGTGTCCTTACTTTCAGAGCAGAACACTCCGTAAATCCAGCCGTCCTCGTGCTTAGTAAGGCGCATATCATAGACGTTTGTTTCTTCGGGATTTGTATCGGGAAGCTCAACGGGGAAATCCCAGAAGCGGAAGTTGTCTATTCCGTTATCGCTTTGTGCAACTGCAAAAAAGGATTTCCTGTCGTTGCCTTCGACTCTTGCCACGAGATAGAATTTTCCGTCAAGCTCTATTGCGCCGCTGTTAAGCACAGCGTTTATTCCAAGACGCTCCATAAAATTCGGGTTTGAGCTATAATCAAAATCATATTTCCAGATAAGCGGAGCGTGTGCGGCTGTGAGCACGGGGTATTTATATTTATCATAAATTCCGTTGTAAAAATCAGTTTTTTCGTTTTTTCTCGAAATAAGCTCCTCGTATTTTTGAGTTTGCTCCTTAACTCTTGCGTCAAATTCTTGTCTGTTCATATAAATCTCCTTTTGCAGATGATGATTAAATTATAGCGGAGCTTTAACTTAAAATCAAGAGAAAGCTGAGTTAACGGATAATCTTTTGCAAAATAGACAAATAGCAGTCAAAATTTTCGTTAATTTTTTTCGAAAAGATGTTGAAAAAGTGAAAAGAAACGGTTGATTTTCAAAAACGACTGTGATATAATTAAAGTGAGAAAATGGATAGTTGTCTTATTTTATGAAGGGGGGAGAACAGATGGTTTATGAATCTGTAAGAGGCTTACAGCTTCAGAATTCATACACAACGGCAAGTGCGCTTCAGTCCGCTTCTGAGCCGCTTGATAAGAACGCAAGGGAAAAAGAGCTTGAATCAACCCAGGTTGTTGCCGGTTCGGCTGAGGCGGATGGAAAAGTTCTCGCTCATTCTCAGGATAAGAACAATAATAATATAGAAGACCTTAAAGAGCTTCCCGGAGTTGTTGAGCAGGGAGAAAAGCTTCTGACTGAATGTAAGAACGAAGACAAGACTTCAAAAAGAGACGGCTTTGAAGGGCCTGTGCCTCAGTGTCAGTGTGAAACCTGTCAGAGAAGACGCTATCAGGACGGCTCCGACGATAAGGGCGTTTCTTTCCAGATGCCTACGAAGATGGATCCTGTTACCGCTTCGTTTAAGGTAAAGGCTCACGAAATGGAGCACGTACGCAGAGAACAGATGGCGGCCAAGCGTGAAAATAAGGTTGTTGTTTCTCAGAGCGTGCGTATAAGACGGGATGTTTGTGATGAATGCGGAACCTCATACGTTTCGGGAGGGACTACCGTTACCGCTACAAGACCTGACCTTACGAGCTTCAGAAAGCTTTTTGCAGTTGGAAGCGACGAGCTTCTTGAAGAAGAAAAAAAGTTTGACAGTATCGCATAAAATAATCGGCTTGAAATTCAGGCCGATTTTTTATTGTTCTGAACGACGCTTTATAAAAAACGGCTTTTGCTATTGCAAAACCTGTCGCATTATGTTACAATAAAGTGTTGACAAATTGCTTAGGAGGCATTATGACGAATAACTACAATTCTTACGAAAGCCCGTTTTGCACAAGATATGCAAGCGAGGAGATGCAGTACGTTTTTTCTGCACAGAAAAAGTTTTCTACCTTCAGAAGACTCTGGGTTGCTCTTGCAAGAGCAGAAATGGAGCTTGGACTTACTCAGATAACTCCCGAAATGGTCGCTGAGCTTGAGGCAAACGTTGATAATATTGATTTTGCAGTTGCCGAGGCTCGTGAAAAGGAAGTCCGCCACGACGTAATGTCGCACGTTTACGCTTATGGAAAGGTTTGCCCGAAGGCTGCGGGTATTATCCATCTTGGCGCAACCTCGTGCTACGTTGGCGACAACACGGACGTAATCGTAATGCGTGACGCTTTGAAAATCGTTGAACGAAAGCTTGTGAACGTTCTTAATAATCTTTCAAAGTTTGCTGAAAAATATAAGGCAACGCCGTGTCTTGCATATACTCACCTTCAGCCCGCACAGCTCACAACCGTCGGAAAGAGAGCAACTCTCTGGATGAACGAGCTTCTTATGGACTATGAGGATTTACAGTATAGAATCGCTAACCTGAAGCTCCTTGGACAAAAAGGAACAACAGGGACCCAGGCAAGCTTTGTTGAACTTTTTAAGGGCGACAGCGAAAAGATAGTTACACTTGAAAAGAAAATCGCAAACGAGATGGGATTTGACTCCTGCGTTCCCGTAAGCGGTCAGACCTATTCAAGAAAGGTTGACACTCAGGTTGTAAACGTCCTTGCAGGAATTGCCGCAAGCTGCTCGAAGTTCAGTAACGATCTTCGTATTCTTGCTAATTTCAAGGAGATGGAGGAGCCTTTTGAAAAGAATCAGATAGGCTCGTCTGCAATGCCGTATAAGCGTAATCCTATGCGCTCTGAGCGTATAACGTCTCTTGCGAGATACGTTATGGTTGACGGTCTTAACCCTGCGTTTACAAGCGCAACTCAGTGGTTTGAAAGAACGCTTGATGACAGCGCAAACAAGAGAATTGCAGTTGCAGAAGCTTTCCTTGCCGTTGACTCAATCCTCAACATTATGATAAATATTACAGACGGAATTGTAGTTTACGAAAAGGTTATCAATCAGCGTGTTATGCGTGAGCTTCCGTTTATGGCAACAGAAAACATAATGATGAGAGCAGTAGAGCTTGGCGGAAACAGACAGGAGCTTCACGAAAAGCTTCGTACTCATAGCCTTGCCGCCTCTGCCATCGTTAAGGAACAGGGCGGAGAAAACGACCTTGTAGACAGAATTGCCGCTGACGAAGCGTTCAAAATAACCAAGGAAGAGATTATGAAGGTGCTCAAGCCTGAGAACTATATCGGACGTTGTCCTGAGCAGGTTGACGCTTTCCTGAGCGAATGTATTATGCCTGTGCTCAATAAGCATAAGGACATTCTCGGAGAAAAAACTGAGCTTTCTGTCTAAAATGTTGAAAAAAGCTTGACTATTCTGCGGTTTTTTATTATAATAATTAGAGCTATTTTATTACGAACGGAGTGGAACACGAATTGAAAAAAGTAAAAAAGCCTGTATTTTTCATCGTTGCAATACTGATTTTCGCGTTCACCTATCTTTCTCTTGTAGGTGTTCACACACAGTACGGCGATATTACGAATACATGGGTTAAGGGCTTGTCCGATGTCCGCTGGGGCATTGATATCAGAGGCGGCGTTGACGTAACGTTTGCTCCTCCTGCTGATTATAATGCAACGGTTGAGGAAATGGACGCAGCTAAGTCTATTATCGAAACACGTATGGTAAGTAAGAATATTACTGACTATGAGCTTTATATCGACTATGGCAACAATCAGATCATAGTTCGCTTCCCCTGGCAGGCAGACGACGAATCGTTTGACGCTGAAGCTGCAGTTATGGAGCTTGGTGAAACAGCGCTCCTTACTTTCAGAGAAGGCGTTGGAAGCTCAATGAGTGTGAACGTTGCATACGACGATGAACAGGTTGAGGAGCTTCCTCTTGTTCTCAGCGGTTCTGACGTTGAAAGCGCTGCTGCTTACTACAACACAGAAAAGAAGGCGTACGAAATTTCCCTTGAGCTTAAAGATAGCGGCAAGGAAAAGTTCTCTGAAGTAACAGGAAGACTTAAAGGAACAGGCACATCTATTTCTATCTGGATGGATAATACGCTTATTTCAGCGCCTGTTGTAAGTCAGCAGATTACAGATGGAAGCGCTTCAATCAGCGGTTCGTTTGACGCTGACAGCGCTATTGCTCTTGCAAACAAGATCAACGGCGGTGCGCTCCCCTTTAAGCTTACGACTGAAAGCTTCAGCACTATTACTCCTACACTCGGTATGGGCGCTCGTGACGCTATGGCGCTCGCAGGGCTTATCGCTATTGTGCTTATCGCAATCGTTATGATAGCCGTTTACCGTCTGCCCGGTTTTATTGCTGTAATTGCTCTTATCGGACAGGTTGCAGGTACTTTTGCGGCAATCACAGGCTTCTTCGGAGATTCTGAGAGCTTCACTCTCACAATCCCCGGTATCGCAGGTATCATCCTTGCGATCGGTATGGGTGTTGACGCAAACGTAATTACTTCTGAGCGTATTAAGGAAGAGCTCAGAGCCGGAAAGACTCTTGACGGCGCAATTCAGACAGGTTACAAGAGAGCATTTACAGCTGTATTCGACGGTAACATCACAATGATTATCATCGCCCTTATTCTTATGGGGGCATTCGGTACAAGCGACAGCCTTTGTGCAATCATTCTTTCTCCTATCTTCACATGGTTCGGCGTTTCGACGGAAGGCACAATCTATTCCTTTGGCTATACGCTTGCAGTGGGTGTTGCGCTCAACTTCGTATTCAGTATTTTCGCAGCACGCCTGATGACATCTTCAATTTCAAAATTCAAGGTTTTCAGAAAGCCTGCTTTATATGGAGGTGTCAAGAATGAAAAGTAAGAAGATTTACGATTTTATCAAGATGAAGAAGATTACCTTCATCATTCCTGTTGTTATTGCACTTGCAGGTCTCATTATGGGACTTGTTGCGGGACTTGAGGTTGACATTGAGTTCAAGGGCGGTACTATTCTCACTTACGGTTACAGCGGCGAGCTTTCAATGGATGACGTTAAGTCTGTTGTTGAAGCGGGTGGCTTTGGTACCGTAAACGTCACAAAGGCATCTGCCGTAACGTCAAATCTTGAAACCGTCCAGATTTCATTTGCATCAAACGAAGGACTCACAGTTGACGTTCAGTCACAGGTTACTGACCTTCTTGCAGAAAAATTTGCAGCAAATAACATCGAACAGCTCAACAGCCAGGATGTTAATCCCTCGACGGGTGCTACATTCTTTGTAAAGTGCCTTGTTGCAGTTCTTTTCTCGTTCTTACTCCTTCTTATCTATATCGGCTTCCGCTTTAAGAAAATCGGCGGTATAAGCGCAGGCGTGTTTTCGCTGGTTGCTCTTTTGCACGATGTAATTATAGTATTCTGCGTATTTATTTTCTTCCGCCTTCCTATCGACGCGAACTTTATGGCGGTTATTCTTACAATTCTCGGTTATTCCATCAATAATACGATTATCATTTACGACAGGGTTCGTGAGAATAAGACACTTTATGGAAAGAAAATGGATATTCGCGAGCTTGTCAATACAAGTATTACCCAGACTCTGAGACGTTCGATTGCAACAACGGTGACAACAGCTATTGCTGTTCTTTCAATTTGTGTAATTGCTTTCCTCTTTGGTGTAGAGTCAATTATAAGCTTTGCATTCCCGATGTTTATGGGCCTTATTGCAGGTGCTTTCTCATCAATTTTCCTTGCAGGTCCTATGTGGGCAATTTGGCAGGAGCACAAGCTTAAAAAAGGCACAAAGACTAAGTAATTTTCGCCAAAAGCCTGACTTTATGTTGGGCTTTTGTTTTTTAGGAGGAATTATGAAAATAGGAGCTTCCACGGCTTGCTTATACCCAATGGAAACAGAAAAGGCTTTTCTGACAATTGCAGAGCAGGGGATAAAAAATACCGAAGTGTTTTTTAACGCCGCTTCTGAGCTTAGCGGAGACGTTCTTGTCGAAATAGAAAGGATCTCGGCTGAATACCAAATGAAAATTATTTCTGTTCACCCCTTTCAGTCAGCGTTTGAACCGCTTTGCCTTTTCACAGGGTATAAAAGACGAGAGCAAGAGCTTTTTGACGAATACGAACGCTATTTTGACGTGATGAATAGGCTCGGAGCTTCTATTTTTGTGTTTCACGGAGCCTTAAAAAATTACGGAATAACCCATGATTTTTATATGGAGCAGTTTCTGAAGCTTCAGAGTCTTGGAAAAAAACACGGAATTACTGTTGCACAGGAAAATATAGCTTATTGCGTGAGCAGTGAGATTGAGCTTATAAAGCGTATGAGAGACGAGCTTGGAGCGCAGTTTGTGCTTGACGTTAAACAGGCGGTAAGAGCAGGGCAAAGTCCGTTTGAAATTGCACAAATCTATGGTAAAAGTCTGGTTCATTGCCACATAAGCGACCATAACGCCCAAAGTAGTTGTTTGCCTGTGGGAAAGGGAGAATTCGACGTTCCTTCGTTTTTCTCGTTGCTCAATAAAAATGAGTATAATGGCGCTGTTATACTTGAGCTTTATCGTCAGAATTTCGGTGAGCCTGAGGAGTTGAAAAAGAGCGTTGATTTAATGAAATCTTTGTTCTAATTTTTCATAAAGCTATTGCATTTATAACAATATAATGGTATAATTGTATTAGAATATGGTGCATATACACAATATGTAGTGACATCTGAAAGGAAAAAATAATATGAAATGCCCTGAATGCGGATTTGATGACAGCAAAGTAATCGACTCCAGACCAACAGACAACAAAATTCGACGCAGGCGTGAGTGTCTTTCTTGCAAGTGCAGGTTTACAACCTATGAAATTGTTGAAAATATTCCGCTTATGGTTGTTAAAAAAGACAACTCTATCGAACCTTTTGACCGACAGAAGCTTATTGACCGACTCCTTCGTGCAACAATCAAGCGTCCTGTAAAGCTTGAAACAATAGAAAATATGGTTGAGGATATTGTGCAGGAGCTGAAAAACTCGTTCCAGCGTGAAGTTACGTCGGACAAAATCGGCGAAATGGTGCTTCTTAAGCTTAAAAATATAGACCGTGTGGCTTATATCAGGTTTGCATCGGTATATCGTGAATTTACCGATATTGACAGCTTTATGAAGATTATTACTGAGCTTTCTGAGGAAGACAAGTAAAAACAACCAAAAAAATGTAAAACGGTGTCGATTATTTGGCACTGTTTTTCTTTTGGTTCCTATTGACAACTCCGATTTGAGATGATATAATAATCAAGCACTCTCCGAAAAGGGAGTGAGAAAATCACAGCGGGAAGAAAAAAGAGAAAATTTTTTCAAAAAAATTCCGAAAAAGACTTGACAAGCCTTGATAACTGTGATATACTATTAAAGCTGTCACGAAATGACAGCGATGAAGCTCTTTGAAAATTGAACAGCAAAAAGAATTAACAAACCCTTGAAATTTTAATTAATAATTCTGGATGAA
>JAZNST010000108.1:0-12218 GCA_045591405.1 Ruminiclostridium sp. | reverse complement strand
GAGCTTTGCCAAAGGCAAAGCTCTTTCCTCGTGGGGCTCAAGCGGCGGCGGAGTCGCCGCTTGCCCTGTTTTCGCCGCAGGCGAAAACAGGGGGGCTGCGCCCCCCTGTGCTTTATGTGCCTCTGAGCGCAAGGCGAGATCCTCCCCCGCCCTTTTCGCTTAAATCAAAAGCCTCCCCTTAATCAAGGGAGGCTCTTTTTTCGTAATCCTTCGTCTGAACGATTACTTGATTGAGGTAACCTCGTAGCCGGCTTCGGTAATTGCGCTTGTGAGCGTTTCGTCTGAGACCTCGTTTTCAGAGGTGATCACAGCGCATTTATTTTCAAGGCTCACTTCGTAATCAAAGCCGCCGATTGCTCCAAGGGCTTTTTCCACGTGCGCCTTGCAGTGACCGCACATCATTCCTTCAATGTAAACTGTTTTTGTCATTTTCTTTTCCTCCTGTATTGGTTGTATTTGTGATGATTTTGAGTTTATTCTGACAAGCTTGAGCCTGAGTGCGTTTGTTACAACGCAAAAGCTCGATAAGCTCATTGCCGCCGCCGCAAACATCGGATTGAGCGTCCAGCCGAGAAGCCCCGAAAACGCCCCCGCCGCAAGCGGAATACAAAGGGCATTATAGAAAAACGCCCAGAAAAGATTCTGTCTGATATTGCGGATTGTGGCTTTACTGAGCCTTACCGCCGAGGAAACGCCGCAAAGCGCCCCTCTCATAAGAACGATGTCTGCTGACTCTATTGCAATATCTGTTCCGGCTCCAATGGCGATTCCCACGTCCGCCCGTGCAAGGGCAGGAGCGTCGTTTATACCGTCGCCAACCATAGCTACGACCTTGCCCTTTTGCTGAAGGCGGCGGATTTCTTCCTCCTTCTGCTGAGGGAGCACGTCGGAAATCACCGATTTTATCCCTACCTTTTGTGCAATGGCACGAGCTGTCTTTTCATTGTCGCCGCTGAGCATTACAACGTCAATTCCCAGCGCCTCAAGCTCGGCTACTGCCTCTGAAGCGTCGGGCTTTGGCTCGTCTGAAACGCCGATTACGCCAACAACCTCTTTATCCCTTGCAATATAAAGCGCAGTTGCACCGCTCTGAGCTAGCCTGTCAGCCGCCTCCTGAGCTTTATTTGTTGAAATCCCGTTGTCGTTCATAAAGGTAAGGTTGCCTGCAAAAACCTTTCGCTCGTTTATAACGCCGCTGATTCCCCGACCAAAAACGGCATCAAAGTTTACAGTCTGTAATATTTCAACGCCTTTTTCCTCTGCGTAATCAATAATCGCCTGTGCAAGAGGATGCGAGGACTGTTTTTCAAGGCTAGCGGCTATGGAAACAATTTCCCTTTCTTCAGCCCCAAACGCCACGACAGAAGTTACCGAGGGCTTTCCCATCGTAATCGTCCCCGTCTTGTCAAGCACGACAACGTCAAGCTTGTGCGCTGTTTCAAGCGCCTCGGCTGATTTTATGAGAACGCCGTTTTCTGCGCCCTTTCCCGTTCCTACCATAATGGCAACAGGCGTTGCAAGACCTAAAGCGCAAGGACAGGAAATAACGAGAACGCTTATTGCACATAAAAGGGCGGTTTCAACCTCAGCTCCGATTATAAGCCATACCGCCGCCGTAATAACCGCCGCCGCAATCACGACGGGAACGAAAATACCGCTTATTTTATCCGCAAGCTTAGCAATAGGCGCCTTCGTAGCCGAAGCGTCCTCCACGAGCTTTATAATCTGAGAAAGCGTGGTGTCGTCACCAACCTTCTCAACTCTCATTCTGAAATAACCGTTTTTACAGATTGAAGCGGCGATAACTCTGCTTCCGAAAGTTTTTTCGACGCCCATACTCTCGCCCGTGACAGCGGATTGGTCAAGCGTTGCGCTCCCTTCGATAATAACACCGTCTGCGCCGACGCTCTCGCCCGCCTTTACGATTACGATATCGTCAACACGAAGCTCTGAAAGCGGAACTGTTATTACAACCCCGTCCTTTTCGACCTGAACTGTCTTGGGGGCAAGGTCGATAAGCTTTTCAATTGCCGCCGTTGTTTTTCCCTTTGCTCTGGCTTCGAGATATTTTCCGACAGAAATCAGCGTGAGAATAGTTCCTGCGCCCTCAAAATAAAGATTCATCGAAAACTCGTGAGCCGCCGAAATATCCGCACGACCCAGTGCAAACCCGATAGAATAAATCGAATAAATACCGTAAATAAGCGCCGCCGACGCTCCGAGCGCAATCAGCGAATCCATATTGGGACTTAGCTTTATAAGATTTTTATAGCCATTGATAAAATAATTGCTGTTGATTATGCAGATGGGGATTGTGAGAAGAAGCTGAGTGAACGCAAACGCAAGCGAATTTTCAGCCCCCGAAAGAAACGGCGGAATCGGCGCTCCGAGCATATGCCCCATTGAAATATAAAAAAGCGGCACAAGAAAAACAAGCGAAGCTATGATTCTCTTTTTTCTTTCTGAAAGGTCTTTTTTTCTCTCGTCCGACGGCAATGCCTTCTTCTGTTCTTTTTGAGAAAAAAGCTCAGCCGTATAGCCCGCACCCACAACCGCCGAAATTATGGCAGAAGGAGTCGTCCCCTCGTAGCTTACCGTCATTGAGTTTGTAAGAAGGCTCACCTCTACGCTTTTTACGCCGTCAACCTTTTTTACCGCCCTTTCAACGTGAGAGGAGCAAGCCGAGCAGGTCATTCCTCCAACTCTGAATTTCTCATTTGCCAATTTTATCACCTCGCTATATTGTTATCCTACCGAAACAAAATATACGATTTTAGTATAGTTTTACTCTCAAGCAAACCGTGCAGCTGACTGCACGGTAAAATGCTTTATACAAGGTTTATTCTGTGTCCTGTGGTGTCGATGAATTTTCTTGGGTTAAGAATAGACGCACCGTTTCTTACCTCAAAGTGCAAGTGGTTACCCGTAGCCCAACCTGTCATACCTACTGCGCCGATACATTCGCCCTGCGTTACGTATTGACCGTAGTTTACGTAAATCTGGCTGCAATGAGCGTAAAGCGTCGTAAGACCAAGCTCCTCGTGATAAATCATAACGCAGTAGCCATAGTCGTAATACCACTGTGAAAGCGTTACAACACCGCTTGCGCCTGCGTAGATAGCCGTTCCGTACGGGGCGGCAATATCAATTCCCGAATGTCCCGTATAACCGCCGTCCCACCAGCCCCACTGGCTTATCTCTCCTCCTGCAACAGGCCAGATGAAGTGACCGTACTGTGCAGTTTCATTAGACCAAGTTCCTGCGGGAGTGGGCTTTGTTCCGACTGCAACCTGTTGGGCAACAGGCTCAGAGACAACGACAACCTTCTTGATATTTCTTGAAACCTCGACGCCGTTTATGTAGGTTACGTCGGCAGTTACGCTGTTGACACCGTAAACGCCCTCAGAAACAACTCTTGTAGTTCCGACGTAATAGCGGTCGTCGTTATAATATTCTGTCTCATATTCAACGTTTACGTTATAGTTTTCGGTTTTGGTTACGCTTACTGAAAGGAAAGGCACCTCAGGCGTATAAAGAATAAGGTCGCCAACGTGGAGGTCAGTTTCGGTAAAGCCCGGATTGAGTGCATTAAGCTCAGCCTGAGTCATATCGAGAATATCTCCGATAAGCGTGTGGCTGTCGCCGTATTCAACCTCATAATACTGTGCAACCGTCTTCTGACTTTGTAAGAGGTCAAGGAGCCATTCCTCGTCAACGATACTTTCCTCAAGGAAAAGTCCCGTCGTATCACAGCTTATTTCGTCCTGGAACTGAACGACCTCTGTGGGGTTATTCGACTGATACTGTGCGAGAAGGTCTGCAAGAAGCTGCTTTACCCTCGTGTTATCAGTTAGCGCTCCGTAGAAGGTATCATTAATATAGAACGCATAGCCGTATTCAAGCTTAATTCCCGAATTTCTCAGAACGATATCGGCAATCTGATATTTTGTGAGCGTTTCGTTATACCCTACCATTTCTATTGAGTAAGTAGGCGTAAATTCCATCTCAACAGAGCTATCAACGAAGCTTATACGCTCGTTGATTACGTCCTGAGCCTCGGCGAAGACCTGTTCGTTTTCAATATAGCCGACAAACTCGCCGTTTACGGTGAGCTTTACAGCGTATTTTATTGAAGAAGCGTAAGTCACTACGCTAAAAAGGAAGAAGCAGCAGACGATAGGTGCGGCGTAGTTAAAAATAGTGATGGCAACGCCGTGCTTACCAAAAAGCGCCTTTACGATATAACGGAACGAAAGCTTAATAGCGCCGAGCTTTCCGTTAACCTTATTTTCTTCCTTGATTTTGCTGTTTGCATTGGAAAGAGTTTTCACCCTAAGATAAACGGGTGAGAGAAGCCGTTTCAGAATACGCTTTAAGCGCTCTGCAACTCGTTTTCTTATATTATTTGTAATTCTCCATAAAAACGAAAAGAATCGTACGATAAGGCGTCCTGTGCCAAGAATTAATATAGAAACGACGTTACAGATATATGCGCCAAAAAGGATAAACAGATTTATCAGATTCTGATTGAAGGCTTTGTTGTCAAACTTTTCTTTTTTTTCCTTCATATAATCTCCCGAAATTATTACAAATTGGTTACAGAGTTTATTATATCAGTTTTCACATCGTAAAACAACCTTTTTTATCTGAAAATGATGTGAAAAGGGAGATTTTCGGCTATTCTGCACAATGTTTTTTCAACACAACCTGTGGGAAATCACAAAAAAGAGCGCTCGATTTTGGCAATTATGTCAATATATTCAGGGAAGTCACGCTCAATCCTTTCTCTTGCCCTGCGGTTAAAGTCAGCCCGTTGCCCAAGGTCAGAACGAAGAACCTGCTTTGCGCCCCAAAGATGAGTAAAATCGTCCTGTGGGAAAAACAGCTCGTCCTTATTCATCAGAGTTTTTACGTTTACTCCGAGCTGCTTTGCGCACATTGAAAGAAGGCGCTGCTCGGCAAAAACCATATAGCAAAGATAATCGTCACAGTCCTCAGCGCTTTTCATAAACGCAATCGAGCGATTGACGTAATACTGCTTGAAGTCCTCGTCGGGAAGGTAAAGAAAAGCCGTATTAAGCGGCAGAACCGTCCAGTCAAGCTGTTCGAGTGCAATAGGCTTTTTGAGTCTGAACCAGCTTCTGGGCGGATAAACGTCGGGAGCGAGATTTTCCTCGTGTGCCGCTACCACGCTGTCTTTAAGCTCAAGCTTATTCCACACGATAAAATCCGTATCTATCATTGCAACGGGCGCACTCACCTCACGAAGCGCAAAAAGCTTTCCCGCCGCCCAGAACATACGGGGATTGACTCCCTCAAGGTCGTCGGGAAGAACCGCCTCAACGCTGTCCCACACGTTTGAAATTCCGAGCGAGTCGATATACTCCTTGCCCTTTTTATCGGTGATATAGCTTATTTTTCCGTTGACCTTACGCCACTGAAGCGCACTCAGTACGCTGTTGTAAAGCTCGGTTTTGTCTATAAAATAAGCACCGTGCTTATGCTTTGCAAAAAACGGTGCTGTTGAATTTATGTGAATTGCGTTCATATTTTTCTGCCTCAAATCAAATGTATTCCGTAGCCAAAGCGGTTAAGCGGCTCTGAGGAAAGATTTATGACGATTTTTTCTTCAGCCGTAAGCTTTTTCGCCTTGATTTCGGGCTTGACTGTGCTCTTTTTTACGCTAAAACACGGCACAGCCCCAAACGAGCCTATCGTAAAGGAGCCTGCCCCAAACGAGCCAAGGCTGAAGCTTCCCGCAAAAGCCGAGTAGCTTCCGCCAAATAAACGGAACGAGCCGCCGTTGTTATTGTTGTTATTGTTGGAAAGGCGAAACGAGCCGAGCGAAAACGAGCCGAGCGAAAACGAGCCGAGCGAAAACGAGCCGAGCGAAAAGGAACCAAGCGAAAACGAGCCGAGCGAAAAGGAACCAAGCGAAAACGAGCCGAGCGAAAACGAGCCGTTCGCCCTCACGGGAAGTAAGGGGGCTTTTGCCTTTTTAACAGGCTTGTCTCTTTTTATAAGTCCGAAAATTTCGGCAAGCTGGCGGTCTATATCGCCGTCAGGGTTAATTTTTTCGACAAGGCGTGCCTTTTGGCTATCGCCCGACGCTTCGAGCCATCTTGAGAGACTTCCGCCAAGGTAATATCCTCTCAAAGCCTCGCTGTCGTAATTATTGCGAATATCAGAGGGGTTATTTACTTTTCTTCCGTTAAGCCATAAGCAAAACACTCTCATCAACTCGCTTTCATCAATTTCTTTGTATAGTATAACATAATTTCAGTCAGAATTCAAGCCCAAAACAGTAAATTTTCACAATAAATCGGAACGGCGGCGTAAATCCCTTGCAAAAAACTCGTTTCGTGGGTCCTTCGATCTTATGTTTGCCGCCGAAAACTGCATCAGAAGCTTTAACTCATAGGGTGTAAAAAGCTCAGCGTAATCGGACGGATCAAAATCTGAGGTTGCGTCGATGAGGTCGTGATTATTTATGAGAAAAATCGCCTCGTTTGCAGTATCTTCTTGCGTGCCAAGACGGGAAAAGGCTCTTTTTGCGTAAATCGCCGCCCTTTCAGCGTGACCGAAAAAGAAGGTATAAGCCCCATTTATCCCCTCGCAATCGGGCTTTCCGCTTCCGTGAAACAAGAGCGCATAGCGTACCGACAAATTTGGCACAGCAAGCTCGACCGCCTTACAGGTATGACGGTAAAGCGTATGAATATGGAGCTTACTTTTGGTGTCGTATTCGTCTGTTGCACGAAGCTCAGGGAAAATCTCAAAGATAATTTCCTTATGAAGAAGCAAAACGTCTCCTGCGCGCTTTCCCATAAGCACCCGTTCAAAAAGCCCTCTGAGAACGCTCTGTTCAAGCGTCGGGACGATAGAAGCGGATTTTTCGGCAAGCTCAGCCGATTTTGCCGAAAGCCTGTGCTCGCCCTCAGCTTCAAGAGCAAGCCCCTCCATAATACTCATCGGCGTTGGCGTACCGATAAAATCAAGCGTATAGGGCGTAGTCTCAAGGCAGTCAAGCGCCCCGTAAATATCGGTTATTTCGCCGTTTTTGTCGGCAAAAAGTGCGTCGGTTGTAAAGGCTCTGTCCCTTAACGCCGCCGATTTGTCAAGCTCGCCGTTTTCGTCGGACGCATAGCCCGTAACCATAACCGTCAGTCCCTTGACAAGAACAAGCACGCCGTCACGCCCGTCGTTATCGTCGTCAACTATCCGATAGCCCTCAAGAGCCGCCCTTATGCGCTCAACGTCGGCGTTTACGGCAATATCGTAATCCTGTGGCGCACAGCCGAGATAAAGAAGCCTTACCGCTTCTCCTACTGCAAAAGCCTGATATTTTCGTTCAAGAAAACGGCAGATAAGCTGAGAAATTTCAGATGGTAACTGAATCCTTGCCATATCTGCCGTCCTTTCTATTCGTCTGTTGTATCAGCAACAGCGCCCTTAAAGCCCCAACCGTTTACGCCGCTTCTTCTGAGCGCACCGAAAAGGCGTTGCTTAAAGCCCTTATCGTTTTTCTCCATTTCACAGAGCCAATTTTTCGTTTCCTCGCGAACCGTCGTTTTATCAGCCGGACACTTTGATTTCACTACCTCGAAGCCGTTTCGTGTGCAGCACGAGCTAACCTGAGCTTCAGGAGCAAAAACAAGCGGTCTTATCATAGTGATGTCTTTTCTTGAAAGATAGGTTTTAGGCGCAAAGCAGCCGACTCTGCCTTCTCTGAAAAGATTCATCACAAAGGTCTCAACAACGTCGTCAAAATGATGTCCAAGGGCAATTTTATTACAGCCCGCAAGCTTTGCCTCGTCGTGAAGAGCACCCCTTCTCATCTTTGCACAAAGAGAACAGGGATTTGACTCGTTTCTCACGTTAAAGACGATTTCGCCTATATCGGTTTCAATGAGCCTGTATTCTACCCCAAGCTCGTCGCAAAGTCTTTTTACAGGCTCGTAATTGCCACTCTGACCGTTAAAACGGGGGTCAAGCGAGATTGCAACTATATCATAGTCAAAAAGCTCAAACCGCCTCATTTTAGCAAGCCCCGCCAAAAGCACGAGGCTGTCCTTTCCGCCCGAAACGCCAACGGCGATTCTGTCGCCCTTTTCTATCAGGTCAAACTCCTGGCAGGCTTTTCGCATATATCCGAGAATTTTTTGCATTATCAGTCCTCGCCAAGTTTAAGAGCCTTATTGATATTGATTTTCTTGATAATCGTTCCAAGAATCGCAAAGCCGCCGCCGAGCATAATGACGATAAGCGTGTAAATCTTGATATAGTCGCTTTGCATTGCTGCAACTCTAAACGGAGGAATCTGATCTACTACTGCGTACATAGACTGGAACATCGGTACAAACAGATCACTTACAACGCCGCCGATTACGAATGCAACCGCAATCGAAACGCCCGAAACGAGAATCTGCTCATAGCCGAGGATTCCGATTATCTCACGCATTTTAACGCCCATTGCACGAAGAATACCGAACTGAAGCGTTCTTCCCTTGATTGAAAGAATCCAGTAGATAAGGAAGCCGATAATCGACATTATCATAATGATTACAAAGCCAAGGGTAAGTCCGCCGTTCATTCCCTGAAGCGACGGCTCCGTTTTTTCGGCAATAAGTCGCTGAGACGAGTCGGTGATTGATTCGATTGGTATGCGCTTTTCAGATATATCGGCGTAAAGAGCCTCGCTCGTTGCGCCCTCGCTGAGCTTGAGCCAAACCTCGTACGGCTCAAGAGCAGTATTATTATATGCATAATTATAGTTCATAACCGCAAAAGCGGGAGATTGGTTCGGATTTATTCCCGGCCAGTAGTCGATGATTGCAAGGACGGTAACCTCGACGTTATCGTTAGAGCCCCATTTGAGCTGAATTTCGTCGCCAAGCTCAACGCCGTTTTCCTCTGCAAAGGCAGTCGAAATAAGCACGCCCGCCTGAAAATCCGTAAGAGCGTTACAGTAGTTGAACCAATGGATAGGTAAAAGTCCGTTTCTGAACCACGCTGTCGCTGCGAATTTGTCAGGCTCAATTGCCATAACCGTACCTTCAGCGGACGCCTTACCCGATTTTATCTTGGCTTTATCCTTCACAAAGACCTTAGTAGCGCTTTCAACCCCCGAAAGCTCCTCAAAGCGTGAGAAGTCTTTTTCCTTATATTCAGTCGTCGTTACGCCGTCAACGGTATAGCTCGTTTCTACCCAGAACTCTGTCAGCGTAATATCTGCGCCATTCTGATAATAGATTCTGTCTTCCTTGTTGTTATTGATAGCTCGCGCGGTATTAGCAGAAAAAAGACCAAACGAGAAGGTAATAACAAGGAACACCATAAGAAAGCGCTGCATATTGCTTCCCTGAGTTGAAACGGTTGTAAGAGCCATATACTGAGAAGCCGACCAGAAGGGGCGTCCGATTCTGTAAATGAGCTTGAGAAGATAGGGATAAACTCTTATAAAGAGAAGCGCAAGTCCTAAAACGAGACAAGTCGCCGCAATAAAGATAAGCGGATCGGGCGTTCCCGTCGGAGTGAAGCTTCCGTCGATAATGCTCTGGTTGATATGGTTTCCGTAAAGAATATAAAATACAACCGCCGCCGCAATCAAAAGCACGTCAATACAAAGCTTTTCCCACAGCGCAAGCTTTCCGACCTTCGTTTTACTCTGCTTATACTGAACGATAGTCAGCTTTGACGCAGGGATTATAGGAATCATCGTTGTAAAGAAGAAAACAACGACCGCAAGAAGAGCGTAAATCACAGCCGTGAGAGAAATCTCCGCCGCAATTCCCGTTCTGTTTACAAATTCAAGGAAGCCGTTTGAAACGCCGAGGAACTGACACAGTAAAAGCCCGATAAACGGCGCAAAAATAAGGGTAACAAGTCCGAGTATGCCTGCTTCCATTGCATAGAGTCTGAAAATCTGCCAAGGGCTTGCGCCTCGGCTCTTGAGAACGGCAATCTCGTTTCGCTCACGCTCGACGTTGAGTCTTGAAACCATAAAGAGATAGAACGCAAGCATTACCATCGTGGGAATCTGAATTGCCCACAGAATAGCCGTAAGAGAAGAAGCTCTTTCAACGTAGCTTCTTATAATTTCATAAACGTCCATCGAAAAATCATAGTCCATCTCGCTGTAAGTGGTGAAGTCCTCACGCAAAGCGGCTGTGATTTTATCAATGCTGTTCATATCGACAGAATGATAGTTGAGGTTATAGATTACGCTTATTTCGCTCACACGGACGGTTCCGTTATTCATAAGCTTTTCAACAAAGCATTCGCTTGGAACGAAGATACTGTTTACATAGCCCGAAAAGCCCTCGCTCCAGTAGGTATCCTTTTCGTCCGACTGTTCAAAAACGCCTACGACAGTCATTCTTACAGGCTCGCCCTGCGTGTCGTCTACCGTTACTATCTCATAGGTTCCGCCCACAACGACTCCTAGCGTTCTGAGGGCAGTTTCCGTAAGAACAGCCTCATAGCTTCCGTCCTCGGCGATTCCGCTTTGCGAATACATACGGCCCTGAGTAATCGTGATGTGGTCTTCAAGACCTGTCATTGCGCTGAGGTGAACACGGGTAGCGCTACTTTCAGAGGAGTTTCCGCCCCTTTTCATATAAAGGTAGTTGTCGCCGACAACGGTTTTATTCGTATCGACGGGGATACCTACTACCCCGATTTCGTCAGCGACAAAGTCAGGGAGAATAGTCACGATATTTTTTCTTGCTTCGTCTGTTAATGCAACAGGAAGCTCTTTTTCAACAATATACTGTCCGGGATATTTACCCGTGTCAAGCTGGAATTCCTCCATATCCTTGACAAGAAGGCGCTGAAGCGAGGCGTCCATATAGATAGGAATGGTACTCATCATTCCCGCAGCCATAAGGAAGCCGATAAACAGGCACATTACCATCCACTTGGTATTGCGCATTTTTCTCAAAAGTATAGTAAACAATCTTTTACTCCTTATTTAACAACGACAAGGTCGCCTTCTTTAAGCCCCGATGTGATTTCAATTTCAGTTGCGTTTGAAATTCCCGTTTCAACCTCAACCTCAACCTTGACATCATCCTTCAAAATCTGCACGTAAGTGCGCTCTCCGTCTGTTTTGACAAGATGCTTGGGGATAACGATTACCTGTTGTGCAGTTGCCATAACGATTTTAACGTCTCCGATGCTTCCAAGATAAGCGAAGCTCGGAATTTCTCCGACAAAGTCAGCCTGAAGAACATCGGTCTTGGTAAGTCCCTGCTCTCTTGCAAGCTGAGGGTTCATCGTCACAACCCCGTTATATTCAACCGAATCGACCGTAATTGTAACCTCAGCGCCGATTGGGTAGCTGCTATTGGCGGAATCAAGCGTCGCAGACACGAAAAGGTCCTCAGGCTTGACGATACTCACAATGGTATTATATGGGTCAACCTCAGTTCCGGGGGCTAAGTTACTTACATAGGAAACCTGTCCCGAAATAGGAGCGTAGAGCCTTCCTCCGTCGTATTCGTCCTGATACTGTGCGAGAGTGTTCTTTTCGATTTCATAGGTGAGCTTATCTGTTGCAAGCCCTGAGTTTCTGTAATTAAGCTCTGCAAGCTCAACACGCTTTTTCTGAGTTTCAAGCTCGAAGGCTATTGCCCCGTTATTCATCTCGGCGATAAGCTGACCTTCTTCAACAAAGTCGCCCGGCTTTACGTAAATTGCTTTAAGCTGACCTGTGTACTTTGTAAAGAAGCAGTCCTCGGTCGTTTTTGATTTTATGTAGCCGCTTGTTATCATCTGGCTTGATATATCCTTGATTCTTGCGGTATAGGTTGAGTAAACGACCTCCGCAACATTTATCGTAGGAGGCTCAAGTATCTGCTCCTCCTCAGGAAAAAAGTAACAGCCGCTTGCGCTTACTGAAATCACAGCGCACAACGCCAGTGATGAAATCAATCTTAATTTTTTCATAGTCGTCCTTCCGAAGCTATAATTCATCGGGTGCGTTCTGACACCCCTATCTTAGTTATTTTAGCATAAACCAAAGCTTTTTTCAACACTTTTTTACAAAAAAATCTTAGAATTATCAGCTTTTTTTGTAACAATTTTCGCACTATACGATTTTTTTCGCACCGTTTGCTTTTGAGGCGAGACGAGCAAGCGATAAGTTCATATTTCAACATTGCACAAGAAAAGCTTCACGGCGCTTTTTTCCAAGGAGATTTACCGAGTGCGCTCTC
>JAZNST010000107.1:0-5062 GCA_045591405.1 Ruminiclostridium sp. | reverse complement strand
GGGCTGCGCCCCGTGCTCGTGTGTAAGTGGAGGTTATAAAAAGGACGGGGGCGTAGGGAGGGTTCACCTGTGCTTCTTCTTTTCAGAAAATACCTACAATCACCCGCAGTAACTGCCCCTATAATAAAAAAACCGCACTCTTGTGCGGATTTATCTTTTTCAGTTAATTTCTCCCATTCTTTTTTTCAGCGTGATAACGCCTGTGCCTGTTACATAAACACAGTTTTCACAAACCACTATACTTTTTGGCATATCAAGGGTAACGTAATAGATTTTATTTGTCCTCTGGCAATGTGAAAGAAAATCATTCACAGATTTTTGCACGGAGATTTTTTCGAGGTCAAAAATACCTATTACCTCTGAGGCTTTTATTGTAATATCGTTTCCCAGATATAAATACATAGCTTCTCCTGTTTTGTTCATAGGTTGAGGGTTTTATGAATGAATTTTTGTGAAGCTTCCCTTTTCAACCCTCCAACGGGCAGTTTCTTCCACAAAATCAAAGTCTTTTTCATTACAGCCTGTAATAAAAAGTTGAGATGTTACATTCTGTTTAAGGATAAAGCTTCTTCTGTAACCGTCAAGCTCGCTCATCACGTCGTCAAGAATAACTATCGGCTCATCGTCCCACTTTTCCTTGAGCATCTGAGCCTGTGCCATTCTGAGAGCCAGCGCTATACTTCTTATTTGTCCCTGAGAGGCAAAGGTTTTTGCGTCCTGTCCGTTTATTAAAAAGGAAATATCATCACGGTGAACGCCTACCATTGTGTGCTTGAGGATAAGCTCCTTTGAGAGAGCTTCTCTGAGCTTTTCAAGATAACTGTTAAGCATAAGCTCTACGTTTTTTTCGTCAAATTCCTCGTCAACTATCGAACTTTCATATCTTATAGTAAGATTTTCGTCGTTGTTATTTAACTGTTTGTAATATTCAGTAGCATATTTACTCAGAGTTTTTAGATATTTTACTCTACCGCACATCACGTTGACTCCAAGTCGGGCAAGATTCTCATTCCATATTTCAAGCTGAAGCTTGTGGTTGTCGGTGAGCTTTTCGGGCAGGTTGCTGATAAATACATTTTTTTGCTTCAGAGCCTTCTTATAATCGGCAAGTCTCTCGTGATGAATTTTGTTCATCGAGTTTGCAACCTCGTCAGCGTAATCACGACGAAGTTCGGGATTGCCCTTTATCATAAATAGATCGTCAGGCACAAAAACAACGTATTCAAGAGAATTATAAAGCTCCTTCGCTTTTTTTATATCAATTCCGTTTATTTTTGTGCTTACCTTACCCTCTTTTATCTCGTAAATTATTTCGTTTATTTTTTCAGGAATCAGATCTGAGGAATATCTGAGATTTATTGTGGTGGTTTTTGAGGTTTCCATTGGAGTAATTTCTGAAGGAGAAGATTTACGGAAGGATTTTCCCATACAAACTGAAATAGCTTCCATCAGGTTTGTTTTTCCCTGCGCGTTGTTGCCTATAAAAGTATTTATATCAGAAAACTCAAACTCAGCAGAGGAAATATTTCTGAAATTGTATATTTTCATTGAATGAAGCTTCATATTTCCTCCTTAATTCTAAGGTTTTCAACATATTCTCAATAATTGTTGAAAAGTTAAGGCAATACCCTTGCAATATATGCTCGGTATTGCCTTTTCTGAAAAAATCATTCTGATATTTTACAGATATATTCTTCGGTTTCTCCGTTTATCCTTACTCGGTCGCCATCGTAAAGCTTTTTTCCCCTCATCATACACACCTCGTCGTTAACGAGAACAGAGCCGCACTGAATAAGGTTCTTTGCGTCGCCACCTGTTTCTACTGCGGCACAGAACTTCAAAAGCTGCTCTAATTTTATAAAGGGAGGTTTAATTTTAACTTCTGTCATAATTTTTTCCTTATTTTACACGCACAGGAAGAACGAGGAAGGTGAAATCTTCTTCTCCCAGAGGTGAAATCTTAATAGGTGCGATAGGAGTTGTAAACTGAAGCTTTACCTCGTCACATTCTGCGTTTCTTAATGCGTCCATCATAAATCTTGCGTTAAATGCAATTTCCATCTTGGGATAATTATAATCAATCTTTATACTGTCGTTTATTGAGCCTAAATTTGTGTTACAGTTAACGTAAAGCATATTATTTTCAAAGGTGCAAACAACAGGACTCTTAAATTTTTCGGTAAGAAGAAGGGTTCTGTCAAGAGAAGACGCAAATTCTCTTGCGTTTACTACTGCTTCTATTGTAGGAGTGAAATTTATAAATCTTGCATAGTCTATAAATTCACCCTCAAGGAGCCTTGAAATAATCATATAGTCGTCACGGTAGAATCCAAGCTGATTTCTTTCTACGACTATCATTATATCCTTTGCCTTTTCTTCGTCATCAGAAAGTATTCTCAAAAGCTCGTAAAGAGTTTTAGCCGGAGCTACGAATTTTAAGTCCTTATATTCAATTTTTTCAACTCTTTTTGCAACTCTTATTCCATCAACACAGACAACTCTCAGCTCGTTATCAACAATTTCAAAAAGAGTTCCCGTAAGAATTGGCTTTATATCGTTTGTTGCCGCTGCAAAAATAGTCTGTCTTATCATACTTTTCAACACGTTTTCCTTTATGTTGAAGGTAGTTTCAATCTTAATTTCGGGAATATTAGGATAATTCTGACCTGAAACACCCTGAAGCTTGAACTGAACCTTATCACATTTTATTGTAACCTCGGTGTCGTTCTTTGTTTCAATTTCTATTTCTTTTCCCGATGGCATCTTTTTGAGCATTTCGCTTATAAGCTTTGCGTTAAGTACAATTTCTCCTTCTTCTTCGCCTTTTATTACAGGAATAATGGACTTAATGCCCATTTCAAGATCGTAACCCGTAACGGTCAGCTTATCATTTTTAAGATTCAGAAGGATTCCTTCAAGAGCTGCTATCGATGAGTTTGATGCCGTTGCTTTAGATGCGTTTTGAATAGCCTCGATAAGTCTGTTTTTATCAGCAGAAAATTTCATTATTTTTTTCCTTTCGTTCTTTTAAGTTTTTAACATTCGTCTTTTGAGACTCAGAAAAAAAGCTCTTATATTAAAAACAAATATTTATATATTTTTATAGTTATTATTAGGGGTGTTGGAAGTGTGGAAAAGTGGAAAAGGGGTTATAAGGAAGCGGAAAAATTTTTCTTTCGGTAGTGTTGAAAAAAAGTTGGAAAAGTTGAAAAAAAAATTTTTTAATTTTTATCAACAGCGATGTTAAAACTGTGGAGAGGAAAGTTGAAAACCCTGTTGAATTAATTCATATTGTTCATATTCTTGAGAAGGTCGTCTATTGTTGCCTTGTAATTAGGGTCCTTCTTTATAATATCCTTAACCTTATTTATAGCGTAAACTACGGTAGAATGGTCTCTTCCGCCAAATTCCTGACCGATTGCTGTATAAGAAAGTCCTGTAATATGATAAATTACGTACATTGCAACCTGACGGGCGGTAGAAATCTGAGACGAGCGCTTTTGACTTATTATTTCTTCAGCTGTGACGTTATAAATATGAGAAACCTCGTCGATAATTTTTTCTACTGTAACAGGCACAGGCTGTTGATCAGTAAGTACGTCCTTAATTACGTTCTGAGCCATAGAGATAGTGGGCTGAACGCCTGTCATAATAGTCATAGCGCTCATTTTTGTGATTGCACCCTCAAGCTGACGGATATTTTTCTTGAGCTTATCCGCCATAAATTCCATAACAGGAGCAGGAATTTTTATCTCAAGAAGCTCAGCCTTTCTCTTAATTATAGCAAGGCGTGTTTCAAACTCAGGAGTCCCGATATCAGCAAGAAGTCCCCACTCAAAGCGAGTTTTAAGGCGCTCCTCAATATTGTTTATTTCCTTTGGAGGACGGTCCGAGGTAAGTATAATCTGTTTATTTATTCTGTGAAGAGCCTCAAATGTGTGGAAAAGCTCGGTCTGGGACTCGGTTTTTCCACTAAAGAACTGAACGTCGTCAACAAGAAGCATATCACAGCTTCTGTATTTTGACTTAAATTCGTCGTTTGTTTTATTGTGAAGAGAGTTTACAAATTCGTTTATGAAGTTTTCGGCAGAAACAAAGAGAATCTTAGCCTGGGGATTCTTCTTTTCCATTTCGTTTTTTACTGCAGAAAGAAGGTGGGTTTTTCCAAGTCCCGGTTCACTGTAAATAAAAAGCGGGTTATATTGGCCGCCCTGTCCCTGAGTTACAGCCTTACATGCAGAATATGCAAGCTTATTACTATCGCCTACGATAAAGGTATCGAAGGTGTGCTGATAATAGCTGTTTGCAAAGGTAGTCTGGAGCTTTTTACTCATATCCTCGTCATCTTCAAGCTCAGTTATAGGCTCGCTGAAACGGATACGCTGCTCTGGAGTAAGGTCTTCGTTTGTAAGAATTTCGATTTCAACCTCAAAGCCAAGAATATCCTTCAGCGTTGTCATAAACATATCAACGTAATGAGTGGTGATAAGCTGACGCTCAAACTGATTATTTACGTAAAGGATAACCTTATTGTTATTGAGCTTTATCGGCTTTATCGGATCTATAAAGAGCTTTTTAGCTGCGTCGGATATAGGAAGTTGGGTTTTCATAAGCTCAAACACTTCAGCAAACGAATTCATTTTCTTTCCTCATTTCTTACGTTTATGTAAATTCACAATAAAAAAGTATTCAACAATTTTTCTGATACACTAGTAATTTTACCATATTTCAACAGCTATTTCAATATAATATGACTAAAAAAAACAACAGAAAAACAGGCTTTAATTTAGACAATATGATAATGGGATTGATTAAGTTTTGCAACAAAAACAATATGTAGTGGTAAAAAAAACACCGTAAGGCAAAAAAGCTTTGGTGCGTCCGCCATATAGAAGTTTTTAACCCCGCAGTTTTGCAACTGCGGGGTTAGCTGTTTCTTATAAAAGGCGGGAACTGCCCAAAGGGGCTCCATTTAGCGAGGGCGTCATAAAGCAGTTTTGAAACCGCCGCACAGACAAAGTGTTAAATGGCATTTGTTTATTGTGCGGCGGAACTGCCAAAG
>JAZNST010000106.1:0-7694 GCA_045591405.1 Ruminiclostridium sp. | reverse complement strand
TCTGAGGAAAAACCTTTTTCAAAAGGGTTTTCCTCAGTAGTACCCATAAGCTTACCCACACAAGAAACGGGGGGTTAGTGAGGGCTTTTTCTTTTGAGCTTTCTTTCGAGTTTTTTGGAGATTGTACGCTTATCTTTTTTTGGGGCGGACTTTTTCTCCCGTTTTTCTGAGACAAAGACGAAATAGCCGTCCTTTTCGACGACTCTCACACCGCCGAAAACGCTTGTGAGCTTGTTTTTATACCAATCCAGCCTCTTTGTGACCATAACCATTCTGCCGTTCAGGGCGAGCTTTTTATAGCCGTTTTCGATAAACCCCTTTGCAACGGCAAAATCCGTATGATAAGGCGGGTTTGAGAGAATAATCGTAAAATCCTCGTCGTCAACCGCCTCCAGCCCGTCGCTTCTTAGGATTTTCACGCCACCAACGCCGTTTCTTTCGGCGTTTTTTTGTGAGACCTCGACTGCCGCTTCGTCAATATCGCACATAACCACACGGTCAGCGCCGATGAGGTTTGCGGCGGTTATCCCGACAACTCCGCACCCGCACCCAAGGTCAAGCACCTTATCTTCTTGACTAAAGCTGACCTCGGAAAGCATCGCAAGCGTTCCTGTATCAACGGCGTGAGGGGAGAAGATTTTATCGTTTGTTTCGAGCGTAAGCTTAACGCCAAGTACGGTCTGTTCAATCATAGCAAAGCTCCTGTCACAAAATTAAGCACGCCGTAATTGTGCGTGCTTAATCAATTTATCTGTTGTTTTATACCGAGTAGTCCATTTCCGGCTCCTCAGGCTCCTGATATTTCTTAAAGCTTTCGGGAGGAATGTTGCCGTAATCCTCTTCCTTTGGGAAAGAAGCAAACTTCTGCTGTTCTGCACGGTATTTTTCAAAGCTTTCGGGCGGCAGTGGCGACGCTTCTTCGAGCTTTTCACGCTCTTCTTCCATTTCCTCACGCTTTTTGGCGATTTCCTCTACCTTTTGTGCAAGAATTTCCACGATAGATTCTTTTACAGTCACTTTTTTTCCGCCGAGGCTTTCGCTGATAGTTGCGTAATAGTCAACCTTTCCCTCTGCGTCAACAGTAAAACCGATTTTTTCTACCTTATCGGCGTTTTCGCCAAGAGCGTCGGTCATTTCCTTAATCTTATCCTGCGCTCCTGAAATCACAGACTCATAATGCTCACGGGTTTTTTCGTCCGTCGCCATTTTTTCAAGAACTTCAGGAGTAATAAGAACGTTTATGCTTCCCTTTCCCTGAGAAAGAAGCTCGGACGCCTCCTCCTGAGTGCTGTAATCGGCAATCATAAAATCGTAATCCTTATACTGCTCCTTGAGCTGCTTGAGGTAATTCTCTGCGGCGCTGCTGAGCTGAACTGTGCTTACCTTTGCGTCGGAAACACTCTGAGAAACAGCTATGCCGTTGTTCACGAATGCCTTCGAAGCAGCGCTTTTTTCAGTTTCTGTCTTTGCAGATGAGCTTTTTGAGTGGGCGTAATTGTTATAGCCGTTATTCGTCAAGTTAATCTGCGAGTTGTAATTAAACATTATACTGCTCCTCTCTGCCCGCAGGCAATTTTTTCGCTTTCTGTTCAAGCATGCCAATCTCTCTGTTTATTTTATCGGCTGATTTCTGAAGAACTTGAGCATTTTTTGAAAAAATTTTTTCCACGATGCAAAAAAATGATTGAAAATGTCATTTTATTGCATTAAAATCTTGAAATTCTCGCGTTGTTGTGCTATAATAAATAGCGTGTAGAAAAGATAGAAAGAGGCGGAAAGGACATCGTAAATGAGAACAATTCTTCTTATCGACGAGGGAGCAAAAACCGCAGACGTTTTAACCGAAACTCTGGGTATTCGCTACCAGATCACCTGCCAGACCTCACAAAGTCAGATTATGATTACAGCGGAGAAAGAAACGCCCCAGCTGATACTGCTTAACGCAAGCTCAAAGAAGCTTGTGGATATGATGTGTAAGCTGAAGGGATCTTCTGAAATCATAAAGGAAATTCCGGTCGTTACTCTTCTTAAAAACGATCAGACGCTTGATAAAACGTCGCTCAATAAGCTCAAGCCCTTTGACAGCGTCAGACTGCCGATGGACTTTTTGGCGTTCTGCGAGAAAATCGACGAAATTTTTATCAATCTTCTCGGAATGATTGACGGAATCACAGGCTGTTATAAAAAAGCCTGTATTGAGGAAAAAATCCGCGATCGTCTCAATCATCGCAGGCGTGGAACCCTCTTTTTAATCAATATCGACAGTTTAAGCTTTGCAAGTAACTCAGTCAGCCTTTCAGAGCTTCAGCTCTGCGTTTTTGCAGTGAGGCAGTTCTTTGAAGACAAGGTTATGCTTGGAATAAACGGAACTACCATAATCGGTTATATAGCAGGAGAGGACACCAAGGAAGAAACCTCTGATACGATGAATAAAATCATTGGGGCAATCCAGGAGTCCATCGGCGAAAAAACCGTCTATACCTCAATCGGAATTGCAATGGCAAGCGAATACGATTATTCGTACGACGACCTGTACGTTGACTGTGACAGGGCGCTTGGGCTTTGTCGTTCGTCGGGAAAAAACTGCTGTAAATTCTACCGACGCTGAGTGAAAGGAAACGAAATGCTGAAAATTCTTCTTGTGGGCGATACGCTCCAATCTATAAACGTCGCATGGCGTCACTTTGTTTACTCAGAATATGCGGCAAAAGCCACAACTCTCGTAAGCGGCGCTATGTCGAGTATCAATGGCGACGATCCGCCCGATTTGGTCGTTTACTATGCCGCTGACGAAAGCTCTCAGCTTTTTTCGCTCTACCGTGAAATGAGAGAGGGCGAAGATCCGACGAAAGTTCCGCTTCTTATCCTTGCGGACGCTCACCGCCAGAAAGCTCTGAGCGATTATTTTACCTTCAAAAACGCCGAGGTAGTCGGAATCTCGGTTGACGACCGAATGCTTTTAGACAAAATAACGAAGCTCATCGAGGAAAGTAAGACGAGCTGAAAGGATATGGCTTGGAGAACGAAAGAAACGAACAACTGATTTACGGAAGAAACGCCGTTATGGAGGCGCTGTGTTCTGAGCTTTGCGTTGACACGGTGTTTGTCCAAAAGGGCACGACAGGGCTTGGAAAGATAATATCCCTTGCTAAAGAGGGCGGCGCTGTCGTTAAAGAAATTACGGCTGAAAAGCTTAATGCAATGGCTGACGGAAAGCACGGCGGAGTTGCCGCAACGATTTCTATGGTCAGCTATTCTACGCTTGACGATATTCTTGATAATGCAAAGGAAAAGGGAAAGCCCCCGTTTATTATAATCGCAGACGAGATTCAGGACCCTCATAACCTCGGTGCAATCATAAGAACCGCCGAAGCCGCCGGCGCTGACGGAGTTATAATTCCAAAAAGGCGCAGCGTCGGGCTTACTTCGACTGTTTTTAAGACCTCTGCGGGCGCTGCAAGTCACTTAAAGATTGCAAGAGTAAGTAACCTCGTCGCCGCAATCAAGGAGCTTAAAGAAAAGGGCGTCTGGGTTTATGGTGCAGAAGCTGACGGAACGCCGTTCCATCAGGCGAAGCTCGACGGCGCAATTGCGCTCGTAATCGGCTCTGAGGGCTACGGAATGGGTAGGCTCGTGCGAGAAAGCTGTGACGCTATCCTGTCTATTGATATGTACGGAAAGGTCAATTCCCTCAACGCTTCGGTAAGTGCGGGAATATTGATGTACGAGGTTGTAAAATACCGCAGATAAAGCGAAAGGAAAAAGATAATGGCAGATAATTTCTCACTTGACGATATTCTTGCTGAAGTCGAGCTTAAAAAATCAAAACGCGCCTCTTCAGCGTCCTCGTCAAGCTCTGAAAAATTCAGTATAACCGATATTCTCAGCGATGAAATACGGATAAAAGACGATAAAAATAAGGGCAGAAAAGCCTCTGTTGAAATAGAAAAACCAAAGGCTGAGGAAAAGCCGATTGCAGTAGAGCCGCCCAAGGTTGTGGAAAAGGTAGCGCCTGTTGAACAGCCAAAGCCAAAGGTTGAAGAAAAGGTTGCTTTCGTTGAGCCGCCAAGGCCCAAGACGCAGGATAAATATATCGTTCCGACGATTCCCGAACCGAAAAAGTCGGGAAATAAGGAGGGAATCTTCTTCAAAAAGCCGTCAAAGCGTGGCGTAAGCTCAAAGACGGCTGAAATCCCCGAAAAGATTATCCCAAAAACCTCCGAGATTCCGATAAGACTTCCCGAAAAGACGGCTGAAATCGAGGTTAAGCCTGTTGCAAAAACGGCTGAAATTCCCGTTTATGACGAGGCTTACTTTGATGAAAAGGAACAGCTCCTCTCAACAGGAAGTATCGAAATCGACGATAAGGATCTTGATCCCAAAAAGCTTTTCGGAACTGAAAAGAAAGAAAGAAAAATCCACAAAAAGAAGAAAAAGGGCATCTCAAAGGAAGAAAAGAATAAGCTTCTCCAGACTATGCAGCTTGATACAGAGGAAGCCCTTGAAGACCCCGACGACCTTATCGACGCAATAAACCCCCTTGAAATCAAGGATAAGGCGGCTACTGATTTTGACGAGGACTTCTTTGTGGGAAGCGACACGATGGGGCTTGCAGGAAACGACCTCAAGGCGCTTGCCCAGACGGATAACAAGAAAAAGGACACTCTTGAAATAAACGGAGCGACAAAGCCTATTGATAAAGAGGCTGAAAAAATGCTCGCTCAAACCACTGAGCATGTAAAAACCTACGAGCCTGCTCCCAAAAAGCCTCAGCCCTCAAAGGACAAGGGTGCTGATACTGCGCTTATAAGCTCGCTCAATAAGGCAATAGAAAAGAAAAGGCAAGAGGACGCAAACTCCTTCCTTAAGCCTAATATAACGGGAACTCTCGGCACAATACCCACTCCTCCCGACGGACTTAATATCGACTACTCAAGTAAGGTTATTTATCCGACAGCGCCGATTCCTGAGCTTGAAGCGGAAAAGAAAAAGAAAAAGCTCCGTGACTTCGTGCTTGAAAACGACGAGGACGACGAAATCGACGAAAAGGACGAGCTTGAATTTGACAGCTATGATACAACAGGTCAGATATGGGCTGACCTTTGCGAATCGCATAAGGGGCTTAAAACAAGATTTGTGTTTATGCTTCTGATAACGGCGGCTCTTTTCTTCGTTTCGCTTATCGGAGATATGGGTTATCACCTTGGCTTCAATATCCTTGGTCTTAACGTAACCTTCCTCGATAAAATCGACGACCCTCAGGGCTTCGTCTTCTTTAACCTGATTCTTGGCGTGCTTGGGGCGATCCTTTGCTCGTCGATAATCGTGAACGGACTTACAAAGCTCTTTAGGGGCAAGGCGGACTGCGACAGTATATGCTCGCTTGTGACGGTAGTTTCGCTGATTGTAACTTTCTTGTTCATCCTCGATTTCAACGACCTTCAGCTTGGCCGTGCCTTTATCTTTGTTCCTGTTGCAATGGCAACGCTTCTTTTCAACACTCTTGGAAAGATGCTGATGATAGTCAGGGCAAAGAGAAACTTCCGCTTTATAAGCGGTGATTCAAAAAAATACAGCGCCGTTCTTATGCGTGACGACGCGACTGCTAACGCTTTTGCAAAGGGCGTTGTGAGAGAAATCCCCTATCTTGCGGCAATGAGAAAAACAGAATTTCTCACCGACTTCCTTAAAAACAGCTACTGCGAGGACAGGGCGGACAAAATCTCTAAGCTTCTGACTCCGATTTCCGCAGGCGTAGCGCTTGTTCTTGCCGTAATCGCCTACTTCGTGCCAAACGGAGTTGCGGGAATGGAAAATAACCTTTACTGGTCGCTCTCGGTTGCAACGGCAACACTCGGTATTCTCTCTCCGTTCTCGATGATGTTCGTTGTGAACTATCCGCTTTCAAGAGCAGGAAAAGCTCTTGCAAAAACAGACAGCGTGGTTCTTGGCTATAACGCAACGGAGGAATTTTCCGACGCAAACGCTCTTGTTATTGACGCTTCTACCCTTTTCCCCGCAGGAACTACCCTCTACTCAAACATAAAACACCTCAGTCAGCCAAACTCAATCAACAATATCGCCCTTGACCAAGCGATAATCCTTGCGGCGAGCCTTGCGATAAAAAGCGGCTCGGTTCTCTCAAATATGTTCAGAGATATGATAAACGACAAGGAAGAAATACTGGCTAAGATTGACAACTGCGTTTATGAGGACAATATGGGCGTTCTCGGTTGGTTCGGAAACAAGCGTATGATTATGGGAAACCGTGAGCAGATGAAGCATCACGATATCAAGATTCCCGATATGAAAAAGGTCAGAAAATACACCAACGAAAACACCGATACTCTTTATCTCGCCGTTGGCGGAGAAATTATCATAATGTTCTTCGTTCAGCTTATTGCAAACAAGGAGATAAAGGAAAAGCTCAAACGACTTCAGCAAAAGGGCGTTGCTCTTGTTGTAAAAACGACCGACTCAATCGTTACGGTTTCAAAGCTTGCGGAGATATTCGAGCTTGACCCCGAAATGATAAAAATTCTCCCTTACAGTATGCACGAGCAGTACAACGTCGTTACCCGTTACGTTTCCAGAGGAAACGGCGCTCTTAGCTGCAGCGGAACCTTCACAAGCCTTTCAAGCGCTATTCTTGCCGCAAAGGGTATTGTCAAGGACGTGGGCCTTGGCTGTGGAATAATGCTTGGCGGCGCAATCCTCGGCGGAATTTGCGCGGCGGCGCTGGGTGCCTTTGCTCAGACCTCGCTTCTCACGCCTACGCTCGTTACCTGTTGGAACACAACGTGGCTGATTGTTGCGATGATAGCTCAGAGCTTCAGAAAATACTGATAAATACTAAACCCGTGAGGAAAAAGGCGATAGCCATAAAGAAGTAACTCCAGAGAAGAAAACGTCTTCTCTGGAGTTTATTTTATATTCAGTTCGACAAATTGGGATTTGTCACTCTAACAAACTGAAAGTTGACGAACCCTTTCTTAAAGAATACCATCACGCATGGGACATTCACTTCTACATTTATTACAATCAACAGTATCAAATCCTCTTGCTGTGTTGCCATAGGTATTCTGTCTACATTTCTTTTGTACAACAAAATTATCTTGTATTGCCAATACAGGACAGGAATCTAAACATTTAGTACATCCGGGGATGCATATATTTTTACAAAACGGGTCGCTTTCAAAATCCACACTGGTTAAGATAGCACCTAGTGTAAGTCTGTTTCCGTATTCCGAATTAAGCAACAAACCACTTTTACCAATCTGACCGATTCCACAGGCTACTGCCACATGTTTCATTGATAATAACCCTTTTCCTGTCATGGTTTCCGCTTCCCAATATTCATAAGGGCCATCCGAAGGAATTGGTACACATATTTCATTATATTCCTTCTCGATGATTTTTGCTGCCGAGAAAACGATTGAATCTACTTTGTGTACTACATCTGCATTAAAATGTCCGTATAACAGTCTTGGTTCAACTCGAAGAAGCCCTTTGGGAAGTGCTATACCTACTGCAATCACAGATTTACAATCCGGGAATAAATCTATGGGGCGAAAATTTGTCGGTGCTTCCGCAAACCGCTCTACTCCTCCGAATCCACATACATCAGCACCCAAATCTAATATTTTTTCTCTTATTGCTTCTTTTCTAACCATACAACTCTCCTCAAACTTCAA
>JAZNST010000105.1:0-4051 GCA_045591405.1 Ruminiclostridium sp. | reverse complement strand
GGCCTCCGACTTCTGACGCTTCATATATCGCAGAAATCACGCTTTGCGATATGACGCTTGCAAGCGAAGAAACAGGAAAGCTCTGTAACTACGTCGAAGAAGGCGGCATAATCACACGGGAAATTATTGACAAGCTGGTTGCCAAACGCCTTGAAACGAGCATTTATGCGCTTTCAGACGCTATTTCGTCAAAAAATCTCTCAAAAGCCTATAAGCTTCTTGATGAATATTTTGAACAGCGAGTTGATGAAATCACGATTTCATCTGCCCTTTCGGGAGCATTTATAGATTATTACCGTGCAAAAATAGCTAAATCCGAGGGAATCCCTCCGCAAAAAGCGGCTGAGAAATTCGGCTTTAAGCCAAACCGTTATTTTGTTATGACTAAGGCTTACAACGCCGTTTCGTCTGTCAGTATTGAATTTTTAAGGGATTCGGTTGCTACGCTTTCAAAGCTTGATATCTCACTCAAATCAACCGCTATCAATAAAAGAACGCTTCTTGAGCAGACTATAACAAGGCTAATGGTGAGCAAATGATACATCTTTCTCAAGCGGTAATAGTTGAAGGAAAATATGATAAAATAAAGCTCGAATCGGTTGTGGACGCTTTGATAATAACAACTGAAGGCTTTTCGATATTTAAGGACAATGAAAAAAAAGAGCTTATTAAGGCGCTTGCGAAATCTGTCGGAATAATAATTCTCACAGATAGCGATTCCGCCGGCTTCAAAATCAGAAACTATATCAAAAGCTTCGTCAAGGACGGCAAAATCTATAACGTATATGTTCCCGATATTTTCGGTAAGGAAAAAAGAAAGGCTTCTCCCTCAAAGGAAGGCAAGCTGGGAGTTGAAGGGATAAGTCCCGAAATTATTTCCAACGCTATAAAGGCAGTAGGAATTGAAGCACAAGAAGCCGAACGAACGGAAATTATCACAAGAATTACGCTCTTTGACGACGGCTTTATCGGACAAGCCAATTCCGAACAAAAGCGCAGAAAACTACTCCACGAGCTGAAATTGCCCGAAGCTATGTCGGTCAATTCTTTGCTGGAGGTTATAAATAGATTATTTACCGTCTCAGAATATAAAGCGGTTGTCAAAAAAATTAAATAAGGAGAAATTATGGTATTTTCAAGCTTAACCTTTATGTTTTTATTTTTGCCGATTGTACTGATGGTTTATTACGTACTTCCGTTCAAACTTAAAAACCTGTTCGTTTTAATAAGCGGATTAATCTTCTATGCGTGGGGCGAACCGTTCTATGTAATAATGATGATTATTTCTACTCTGATAGACTATTTTGCGGGCTTGTGCATCAACAAGTTCAAAGGCAAAAGAGGATTGCAACGACTGTTCCTGATTATTTCTGTTGCAATGAACCTCTCTCTTCTTGGTGTTTTCAAATACAGCGGATTTATCATTACAAATATCAACAGCATCTTCGGAACTGAAATAATGAATCCGAATCTGCCGTTACCTATCGGTATCAGCTTCTTTACCTTCCAGTCAATGTCGTACACCATCGACCTTTACCTCGGAAATATCAAGGTACAGAAAAACCCCATAACCTTTGCTGCATTCGTTACCCTTTTCCCTCAGATCGTCGCAGGACCGATTGTAAGATATGAGGATGTTGCAGCTGAGCTTGATTCAAGAAAAATCACTATCGATTGTATCTACGAAGGTGTAATCACTTTCGTAATAGGCCTTGGAAAGAAAATCCTCATTGCAAACAATATAGGACTTCTCTGGACGACTGTTTCACAGAGTAATCTCTCCGAGGTTTCCGTATTGAGCGCTTGGATGGGAATACTCGCTTACACCTTCCAGATATTCTTTGACTTCTCAGGTTATTCGGATATGGCAATTGGTCTTGGAAAAATGATGGGCTTTAACTTCCCACAAAACTTCAATTACCCGTATCAATCAAAGAGCATTTCAGAATTCTGGCGACGTTGGCATATCACGCTCGGAAGCTGGTTCAAGAGCTATGTATACTTCCCTCTTGGCGGAAGCCGAAAAGGCAAAGGAAGAACAGTATTTAATCTTGCGGTAGTGTGGCTGCTTACGGGCATCTGGCACGGCGCAAGCTGGAACTTTATCCTCTGGGGCGTGCTTTACGGCATTATAATTATTCTTGAAAAGCTCTTCCTCGGAAAAATTCTTGACAAGCTCCCCTCCTTCTTCAGCTGGCTTTACACGATGTTCTTCGTTGTAATGGGATGGGTACTCTTTGCAACGCCCGACCTTTCAACTGCAGGATCGTATTTCTCCTGCCTGTTCGGAGGCTCAGGAATACTCGTAGACTCTCAGGCGATGTACTACCTGCTCAATTACGGAATCATCTTTGTACTGAGTATTTTTGCAAGCACAGATTCGTGGAAGCGCCTTGTGGGAATGGCAAGGAACAAGTTCCCTCAGGTTGTCAACTATCTTATGCCTGTTTGTACGCTTGCGGTGTTAATGATTTCAACGTCATATCTTGTTGACGCATCATATAACCCGTTCTTGTACTTCAATTTCTAAGGAGGTAGGAAAATGTATAAAAAAATAACAATAGCATTATTTGCGCTTTTTCTGATTCAACTGCCTCTTATGACCTTCCTTTTCGGGCCTATGGGCGAAAAACACTTCTCAGAAACCGAAAACAGATACCTCGCTGATTTTCCAAAGACCTCCTTTGAAAATATCCAGAACAAAAAGTTTATGGAAGGCTTTGACGAATGGTTTTCAGACAGATTCTTCGGTCGTGAGCAATGGATCATGGCGAAAAATAAAATAGAAACATTAATCGGAAGAACCGAAATAAGCGGTATTTACACGGAAGATAACAGAATGATGGAGGCGTGGAAGGAATACGACCACGAGCTTCTGAACAAAAATCTCAATGCAATAAACGGCTTCGCAGAACGATTCCCTGATATTGATATGTATTTTATGCTCGCTCCTAACGCACAGGAAATCTATTCTAATACGCTTCCTGCTTATGCGCCTGTTGAAAGTCAGAAAGCATATATCAAAACCGTTTACGATGCGCTGACAAATTTTGAGGGCACAGTTGACGCGTACTCCGTGCTCAACAATGCGAGAAATGAGTATATTTATTACAGAACAGACCACCACTGGACGAGCCTTGGCGCATATTACGCCTACACAGCCGCAGCTTCTAAACTCGGAATCACCCCCTATCAGCTCAGCGATTTCGCTATTGAGCATGCAAGCAATTCCTTCAGAGGCACGCTTTACTCAAAAACGCTCGATCTTGGAGTTACTCCCGACATTGTTGATATTTACACGCTGACTGAAAATGCACCTACAATCACGCTTTCGATTATGGACGACAAAGGCGGATATTCAACCCACGACGGTCTATATTACAGAGAATATCTCGATAAGAAGGATAAATATTCGACCTTCCTTGGCACTCAGCAGCCGATTATCAATATCGAAACAGGAATTGACAACGGCAAAAGCATACTCGTAATCAAAGACAGCTACGCAAACAGCTTTATCCCCTTCCTTGCTAACCATTACAGCAAAATCACAATGATCGACCTGAGATTTATCAACGTTGGACTTCAGAATTTCATTGATATGAGCGAATATGATCAAGCGCTCTTTGCATTCAACGTAATCACCTTCTCAACCGATGCAAATCCGATAAAGCTCAGCCTTACGAAATAAAACCACTTATAACGAAAACACCCCTTGCTAAGTTCAATAGTTATATAGAAGTATTACGAAGCCACTTTTGATATTGTGTCCAAAGTGGCTTTGCGTTGCTTATGTCATTGACTTTATGTGGAAAATATGTTATAATCAACTCAACGATAAATAAGAATTTGAGGGAGGAAAACGCAATGGATAACAGGTTTGAATTTATTGAAAAGAACGGTCTTATGGAAGGAACTCGTATCATTGTTGACAAAGAGACAGGGGTTCAGTATTTATTAGCTCATTGGACCAATGTAGGTGGACTCACAGTGTTGGTCGATAAGGATGGAAAACCTTTGCTTGACCCAAGATATACTAATTAACAAATTTCAG
>JAZNST010000104.1:0-19620 GCA_045591405.1 Ruminiclostridium sp. | reverse complement strand
CGTCTCCCGACCTCATAAGGCTAAAGAAAAAGCACAGGATTTCTCCTGTGCTTGATTTTTACGCTGTCATAACGCTACCCGACGTAGCTTCTGAAACAGGATAAGCTCCAGTCAGATGGTCGCCGACGTAGTCATTAGAGGTAAATTCGAAGTCCGCATTCTTGAGGTCAGCTATTCCGCCGAACGAGAAGAACGCCTTATTCACACGGTAGTGCTTATCAACAAGAGCCACAAAGGTTCCCTTTTCGGGGAATTCTGCCAAAGACTTACGGAGATTTGACGCTACCGTACTCAGCGTGCAACCGTCCGCCTCCATACTGCTGTCTGCACTGTTGGACGGGTCGAGGTCGATATACATCATAGCGGAAATATCGCCGTTTATGTCCGTCGTTATGTAGATAAGGAACGCATTGTCGCCGCTGACGTCAGAGGGCAAAGCAACGTCGTTACTTTTCATTTCAGCCATTGCCGACTGTGTGTTGTAGAAAAACGTTTCAGCGTATGTAATCGCTGAACTTTTCTTTGTATCAAGCAGATTGAAATTCACGAACATTGCCGCAATCATAATAGCAATTATTGCGATAACGACGAGAAGCTCCACCATAGTGAAACCCTTATTTGAACGAAGCCTTTTCAGCATAATTCTCTCCAAATCAAAATTCTGAAAAAACCCCGCCCCATTATGGGCGGGGTTTTCATATTCTCTTAAACTCTATTAAGATTAAGCGTTACCTGTGATGTTGCCGTTTACGTACTGAACAGATGTGATTGTGTTGTTAACAACTGTGCAAGTAGCTGTAACGCCATCAGGGAATGTTGTCATAGCAAATGCAGCGTCAGCCTGGATGCCGTTGGGGAGCGCAGGAGCTCCTGTTACTGTTACGGCACCGTTAGCAGCTGTAACTGTGATTGTACCTGTGTCGTAGAGTTCGCCGGCTGTAACGCCATCAGCAAGAACTGCGGAAAGAGAAGATTTAACTTCAGCAGCGCCCTGGTCTGCAGCAGTCTGAGCAGCCTGAGCTGTGTAGTTACCGATTACAGGGATAAGTACAGCAGTAAGGATAGCGATAATAGCAATTACTACGATAAGCTCAACAAGAGTAAAGCCTTTCTTATTCTTGAGTTTCTGAACAAATTTTATCATTGGTCTATTCCTCCTAATATTTCGGCGATGTCGCCTTTTGATATTCTAATTATAAATGATAGCAGTTAAAAAATCAAGTAGTTTCTACTAACTTTTTATATATTTTTGCCAATTTCGTAATATTGCACGAAAAATTTACAGCAGATTTGTCAAACTATCTTGCATTCAAGTAGGTTGAGAAGTTCTTGGGGTCCTGACATCTCTCTCTTGCAACCTTTTCGTCGATTTTTCCGATTCTTACGAGACGTGCAAGGTCCTGGTCAAGAGTAAACATTCCTTCGCTCTTACCTGTTGCGATTGCATTGGGAATCTGGAATATCTTACCCTCACGGACAAGCGAAGCTACGGCGTCGGTTGCCCTGAGAAGCTCAAGCGAAGCACAGCGTCCCTGTCCGTCGGCAGTGGGAACGAGCGTCTGAGAAATTACGCCTACGAGCGTATTTGCAAGCTGGGAACGAATCTGTCCCTGTGCGTGAGGGGGATAAACGTCAACGATACGGTCGAGCGTTTCAGCCGCACCCGTCGTATGAAGTGTTGAAAGCACAAGGTGTCCTGTTTCTGCGGCGGTTACTGCGGCGGCGATTGTCTCAGCGTCACGCATTTCTCCGACGAGGATAACGTCAGGGTCTTCACGAAGCGCACTTCTGAGCGCTCCTGAGAAGCTGTCTACGTCAACTGCAACCTCACGCTGAGTAATCATCGACTGCTTATGGTTATGAACGTATTCGATAGGGTCTTCGATCGTGATGATATGGCAGTTGCGCTGTCTGTTGATATGGTCGATCATTGCCGCAAGGGTAGTCGATTTACCTGAACCCGTAGGTCCTGTTACAAGCACAAGGCCTCTTGGCTTGAGGGCGAACTCACCCAGAAGCTCAGGAAGCTCAAGCTCTCTGAGAGTGGGGATTTCGTTTCTTAAAAGTCTAAGTGCAATCGCATGATAGCCACGCTGACGGTATACGTTGACACGGTGGCGGTGACCTGCCGAGGAAACGTAGGAGAAGTCGGCGTCAAGACCTTTCTGAATGGTCTGCTTATGCTTGATTGTGGTAATCTGGTTTATAATGCTTACGATAATCGGCTCGGTACAGTCAGGGTAATTTGAAAGCTTTTTCACGCTTCCGTGAAGTCTTACTATCGGTGGGAGTCCAGCTGTGAAATGAACGTCGGAGCCGCCGAGTTCTCTTGCTTCATCAAGTACTGCATTTACATCAATTTCCATAAAAATCCCTCTCAATTATACAGAATATGTTGCCTTAACAAGCTCGTCGAGCGAGGTTTCGCCGTTAAGAACCATCGTCGCCACGTTGTCACGAAGAAGTCTCGTTCCGTTCTGAACTGCCTTGACCTGAATCTGTTCGGCTGTTGCATTACGGGAAATAAGCTCCTTGATGTCGTTTGAAGAAACAATGATTTCGTGAATAGCGGTTCTTCCCTTATAGCCTGTGCTGTTACATTCAGGACAGCCTCCAAGACGGGGACCGTAAACCTCGACTCTTTCGCCTTCGGGCTTTCCTACGAGTCTGAGGTCGGCGGGGTCGCTCAGGATAAGCTTTTCCTTACACTTAGGGCAAAGCATTTTAACAAGTCGCTGAGCAATTACGCCGATAAGCGACGAAGCAACCATATAAGGCGCAACGCCCATATCAACAAGACGAAGAATCGTACTTGCAGCGTCGTTTGTATGGAGTGTTGAAAGAACAAGGTGACCTGTGATAGCGGCACGGATTGCGATATCGGCAGTTTCACCGTCACGAATTTCTCCGACCATGACAATATCCGGGTCCTGACGGAGAATACTTCTGAGTGCGCTTGCGAAGGTAAGACCTGCCTTAGCGTTAATCTGAACCTGGTTGATACCGTCCATCTTCTTTTCGACAGGGTCTTCAACTGTTACGATATTTACGTTAGGCTTTGAAAGCTCACCAAGGGTTGCATAAAGCGTAGTTGACTTACCTGAACCCGTAGGACCTGTTACGAGCATAACGCCGTGAGGGCAACGGATAATATCCTTGAACATTTCATAGTTATAGTCAGTCATACCAAGGTCGGTGATTTTTCTTGATTTTTCATCAGCGGTTGAAAGCAGACGGATAACGACCTTTTCGCCGTAAACCGTCGGGATTGACGACACACGAACGTCAAGCGTAACGCCGTCGATAACCGTTCCGAAACGTCCGTCAAGCGGAATACGCTTTTCGGCGATATTCATACCGCCAAGAATTTTAAGACGGGTTACAAGGGAGTTATGAACCTGAGCCTTAACGGTCATCTGTTCAACAAGCTCACCGTCCATTCTGAAACGGATACGGGTTTTTGTCTTAAACGGCTCGATATGAATATCCGACGCTTCTTTTCTGAATGCGCTTTCTACGAGAGTGTTTACGAGCTTTACAACAGGAGCGTTATCGACCGCTTCTGCGTTTTCGTCCTCACCCATCATAAGAGCTGCGTTAGCGTCGTATTCCTTATCGATATCGTTCATAACGTTTGATACGGTACTCTGTGAGTACGCCTTATCAATTGCCGCCTGAATAGCTGAACGGGTAGCGAGCATGGGGTGAATTTCCATACCCGTGATAATTTTAAGCTCTTCGAATATGTAGAAGTTTACAGGGTCGTTAGTTGCAACAAAGAGTCTTCCGTTCTGGGTTTTGAAGCCGATAACGGTATTCTTCTTCGCAACGTCCTCCGGGATTTTCTTTACCGACTCAATATCGATCTTAGCTGTTACAAGGTCGATATAAGGAACCTTGAGTCGTGTTGAAAGAGCGTGAACGAGCTGAGTTTCAGAAACCATACCCAGCCGCAGAAGCACGTCGCCGATTTTTTCCTGCTTTTCAGAGCTTTTTTGCTTGATGAGAGCCTCGTTGAGCTGTTGCTCGGTGATATAGCCCGCTTCGACAAGCAGTTGTCCTATTGGAATAATTTTCATCATTCTACCCCTTTTTATAATTAAAATGTAACAAAGTAAGTGTTTCTTAGTTGTTAAATGTTGCTATTGTAAAATAGCTGAAAATATGATAAAATTAGGAGAAATCATTTTGAAAGGATATGTTATGCCTACATTTTTTCATATTTTCTATGCAGTAGTGGCGTTTATTTTCGGAAGCGTCGTCGGAAGCTTTCTGAACGTGGTTGCTTACCGTGTCCCTCGCCACGAATCCCTCATAAAAGGGCGATCTCACTGCACAAGCTGTAACAAGCAGATTGCCGAATACGACCTTATTCCGATAATAAGCTGGTTCATTCTTGGCGGAAAGTGCCGTTACTGCAAGGAGAAAATCTCTCCTCGTTATATGATAATCGAGCTTCTTACTGCTCTTCTTTATCTTCTTGGTTATCTGGTTCTCGGAATTTCGATTGAGCTTGCGTTTGCGGTTGTCCTTTTTCCGCTTCTCGTGGTTTTAAGTCTTAACGATATTGACCGAATGGAAATTCCATATTGGACAAGCATAAGCATCGGGGTTCTTGGCGTGATTTCAGTAATAATTGATATTCTGACGCCAAACGCTATGCCTTGGTACGAGCACCTTATCGGTGCGGTGATAATTTCTGTTCCGTTTGCTATTCTGACCTTCCTTGGTGCAATGGGCGGCGGAGACGTTCACCTTATGGCTGCCGCAGGGCTTCTGCTTGGCTGGAAGATTGTTCCTGCCGCTGCAATAGGAATTATCCTCGGCGCGCTCGGCGGAATCGTTCTCAAGCTTATCACCAAGAACAACCAGATTAAGTTCGGGCCGTTCCTCTCAGTAGGAATTGTAGTTGGTTATCTTTTTGGAACAGATATAATAAATTGGTATCTTTCCTTCATAAAATAAACGGAAAAACGCTTGATTTAAGCAGGGCTTACGCCCTGCTTTTTTATATCTCAAGCTTTTTCTGTCTGTAAATTACAACAAAATTGTCGCTTATATCGACGTTTGAAGCAGAAAGAGCAATCGCTCCGTTAAAAAGACGGAAGGTAATTGCCTTTGGCTGATTGGCGGGATTAGCGTCAGACGCGATAAATCCGCTTTCAACTCTGAGCCACTTTACTGCAGCGCTTGTCGTTCCGTCGTCAAGCGTAACGTCTTCGTTAGCTGAGGTGAATCTGACGTTGAGCTTTGTGCCGCTATAAAATGCCTCGTCATAAACTGCATAAGAAGGAAGCTGAGCCGCGCTCATTCTTGAAATAAGGGTATTTCCTGTGTTTGAGTCGGGGAGCTTTCCGAAATCGTAAAGCTTTCCGTCGATAACAGCAAGCGCAAAGACCTCGTATCCGGGCTGATTATAGTCGTCGGCTGTATCGTCAATATCAGGATGAGTATTTGAGCAAACAGTAGCGTCGTTGAGAGCGTCAAGCCTGTTTCTCACATAAGTATTTGTAGCGTCGCACGCAATATCGAGGTTTGAGTCGGCTCTGAGCGTTGTGATAAGTCCCGACGCCGACGAAAAGAGGTTAGCAACAGCGAGCACAACGATAGTTGTTATTGCCATTGAAATAACAACCTCAACAAGCGTAAAGCCCTTTTGGTTTTTTAACCGTTTCATAATTTCTCCTTGTGGGGATTTTACTTGAGCAATCCGTTGGACTGTCTCTGAAGATTTACGGAGCTTCCATTGCCCTTTTCAAGATATTCGCCCAGGCTTCCGTAATACTTGGAAGTAGGGATTGAGAAGTTAATTGTGATGTTGACTGTATTTGAGCCGCCCGAATAAATTCTTACGAGGCGATCGGAAATAGCGATTACGTTCTGATTGGTAGAGCCTGCGGGGTAGGTGTCGAATAAAGCACCGTCAGGAAGAGCAATCTTGATTGTCTCGTTTTCCTTGACAGAGTTAAGCGAATACTTAACCTGCCACTGAACGTCATAGAAGCCGCCGTTAAGGGTTTTTCCCTCTGTGATGGTGATTCCCGAACCCGTTATATCAGCGCCGCCGTAAACCTTCTGAGCTTTTTCGCTTCCGATTGCTTCGAACTCAAGCTCCTCAACCTTTGCCTGATATTCGTCAAAGTCATAGTCAAGAGCGCCTATCTGAATTGTTGCGTCGTCGTCATAAACACGCTTGGCTTCGATTCCTTCGCCTCCTGTGCCGTTTCCGATAGCGTCGATTTTCGATCCGCCCTGATAAAAGGCGATTTCGCCGGTAAAATCTTCCTTTGTGAGACTATCGTCGTCGTTTGCAAGAGCGTGAATCTGATCACCGATTTCAGTTTCTCTTTCGTGGTTCTGTGCCTTCATACGCACAGCGCCCGCAAGCATCATCGTAACCATGAGCGTCATTACCGAAAGAACGCCCATTGCAACTACGCACTCAACGAGCGAGAAGCCACGCTTATTTTTAAGTTTTTTCAGCAGTTTTTGCATTTGTGTGACCTCCCGTCATTATTTGTATGCGAGCGTACCCCAAGACTGAAGGCTGTCGGCGGTAGACTGCATTACTGCGCCTGAGTCGCCCATAATAGCCTTGATAAGATCCATAGGATCATATTCGGGGTGAGTTCCGTAGTAGTCGTACGGAAGAAGATAAAGTGCTGTTGAAGTGTTTGCATTGCCAAATTCGTAAGCGCCCGCGATTACGCCGCCGCCGATACCGAACTTAGAGTCGCAGGACATTCTGAAAACAGAGTCTCTTGCGTAAACGAAGCCTGTAAAGGTACTCTGGCTTCCTGAGAAGTCGATTATATTTTCTTTTCCTGCGCTGACAATGAAGATATTATTGTGGAGGTACGATTCGTTTCCGTTTGCGCCCGAATCGTCTACGTACTGGGGTTGAATAATTCCCGTCGATGTATCTGTGAGCGCCTCAAACTGAGAAACGGTACCTGTGTTGAGCTGAATGCCCTGGAATTTACTTGCGTCGGGCTGACCTGCGTTATTGTATACGTTTCTGAAATAGTCAAGCGTATAAGACGAATTGTAGCGGTAGAGCCAACCGGCGTGACCGATAAAGCAAGCGTCAGCCTGAACGAAGTCAGCTTCCTCAGGCAGAACGAATACTACCGCGTACTTACCGTTGACGAGCACCTGGCTGCTTGAGCCTGTAAACTGGAACTTTCCGTTTGCGTCGGGCTTGAGATAAACGTAAACGTCGTGAGTCAGTGCGTTAATGATGATGCGGCTGTTGGAAGCGTCTGAGCTTTCAATAACTGCGTTTGTATCGTTAATTTCAACGAGTGTGTTGGATTGCGCCTTTACAACTGTGGACGAGTTTTTGCACGAAGCCGAAGCGTCCCACTTTGCGTAGTTGTTTCTTGCGGTTTCAGCGGCTATCTTCTGAGCAACCAGAGCCACGTCATCAGCAGGCCAAGGCTTTACTGAAACCTGCTCAACCTTGCTTCCGTCGAAGTTATTCATAATTTTATCAGCGCCTGTTACCGTTCCGTAAACCATAAACTTGGTTCCGTCGGCATTGAGACCGCTGTGGTTGATGGTGAGGTTTCCGTTTACGTAAACGTCGCTCGACTTAAACATTTCGATATTGTCAATAGTAAGGTTGCCGTTTACGAAAACCTGTTTTCTTGTTCCGTTGTTGCCCTCAAGCTTGAGGCCTCCGCCCGAAAGCTTCATATCGCCGATAACGTAAACCTCGTCAGCGTCGATAGACGTGCTGATGTCGATAAGGTCGCCGCCGACGTAGACGTTTCCGCCAAAGTCGCACACGGGGTTAGGTCCCGACTGAGTGAAGAGATTGCTTGCAACGTAAATATCACATTCTCCCTTAAAGTCAACGCCGCTTATATTGAGCGAGCCTGAGGAGATAAGGTCTGCAAGCACCATTCCCGTAAATGATGAATAGTCGTTTTCAAAGTAAAGAGGAGTGAGAACTCGCTGTGCCTTGAGTATAACGTCGTTCTGAGACTTACCCGTACTTGTGAAAAGTCGTGTGAAATAAGACACAGGGCCTGTTGCGATATTCTTGTACTGGGTTATGGTAACCGTTTCGCCGTTAACCTCGGAGGAGGTCTTGATTTCAAAGACGTACTGCTGGTCAACGTCAGACGAGGTATATTTTACCTTTCTGATTTCAACGGAATATTCACCCATACCCAGATTCGCAAGCGAGGCGTTAAGCGCTGAGCCTCCACTCTGGTCAGTGGTTGTTATAACGGAATTCGGGTCGCCTACCGTCAGCTTCATCATCTGACGCACGAGACTGTTTGAACAGTTCGCAAGGCTTCCGCTTGATTTTGCAACTCCGATAAAATAGCTGTCGATGTAGTCTGAAACGGCGTTGCTTACAGAATAGGCAGTCTGATACGCCTGCTCACCCTCATAGTGCGTGTAGGCTGTTGTCTGGTTTGACCACACAACGAAATATACCGACGTGGCGGCTATAATAAGCACAGTCATAACCGACAGCACCATAAAGAGCGCACTGCCTCTGTTATTCAACAGCTTTTTCATAATCTACCTCTTATCCTTGAATTATTATTCTTCTATGGTGATTGTCTCAGCGCAGAAGAAGGAAATTGTAATTGTCTTTTCGATTTCAGAATTGTCGTCAAGCTCAGTTGCAACGCTTGTGATGTTGCCTTCTGCGTCCGTCTGGGTTTCTGAGCCTGTGTAAGGGATTTCAGCCGAAATTACGTAAGTTGCCTTGGGCAGCTCCTTAATGAAGTCGAGAAGCTTAACGTAATCGCTCTTCTTGCCCTTGATTGTAACTGTTACATCGTGAACGCCGACTGTCTGAGTATGGTCTCTGAGATATGTGAAATATTCGTCGGGGCTTTCGGGCTTGACAAGGTTACCCTGTGCGTCGAACTGAGGAGTCCATACGTATTCGGTGTAGTCGGTTCCGTTGATAATATCAGCAGAATCCTTTATAGGATATGTAACGGGGATTTCAAAATAGTCAGAAAGAACGAGGGGGTATGTTGTGTAAGGAGAAATTGAGAGCTTAATAACCTCCATCTTGTTCTCGCTGAGGATTTTTCTTGTGTAAACGTCGATGTCATAGCTTGTGAACTTGTCGTCGTAGAAATATTTTGTGTGTTCGTCGGCTTCCTTCTTTGCGTCAGAAAGCTCCTTGTCGATTGTTGCCTCACGGGAAAGAGAAGCGTAAATCTCGTCACGGCTCTTCTTTGCCTCGTCAAGGGCACTCTGATTTGTTGCGATTTTACCGTATTCAGGCATAAGGAAAGCGATTACGCCGAACACGATTACAAGTATTGCAAGGAATACTACAAGTATTACCTTTTCGTTTTTACTCAGCTTCAATTCCGTTTCCTCCCTTCAAGAGCATTGTGATTGGGAATGTAATTTCCTCTGTTTCTTCGTTTTTGGAGAAGCCGGCGTAGTCGATATTTTCAAAATATCCACGCTCGTTCAACGCCTGAACGTAGGAGGAAGGCGAGTTTTCGTCCTCGCAGGTGAAGATTACGGACACCATATATTCGTTGATTACAATGTCTTCGATTATCTTCATATCCTTGAGCATCGGCTCTTCGATTTCTTTAATTACCTCAGAGTAAATCTTAGGCATAAAATCAAAGATTTCCTTTGCGTCGTCAACAGAGTCGTAATAGAACTTGAGCTGGTCAAATTCCTCAACCTTCTGGTCGAGCGCTGCTTTTCTCTGAATAAGCTCGGTTGAAATCTCGGTTTCAATCGCCTGCTTCTGAGAAGCAAGGGAGCTGTTGATTCCGTTTATAACCATATAGCCTGCGAATACGATTGCAACAGAAGCAACCACAGAACCAAGGAGAATGAACGGATAGCTTCCTATCGACTTCTTTTCCTTTGCAGCCGTTGAGAGAAGGAGGTTAACGTGGTCAAGCTCTTTTCTCGGACGGAAGAATGCACCGATTGCGTTAGCGTATTCCGAGAAGTCCATTTCACAGAAGGAAACAACGTTCGAAGGTGCGCTCATAACGTGCGCGGGAATGTTGAAGGACTGAATTGCGTTCATCATCGAAATAAAGTCGGGGATATTTCCGTAGAACTGAATTTCGCTGATAGGACGCTGACCGCCCGTTCTTCCGTCTGCGAACTGAATCATGTGGAACACGTTTTCGTAAACTGCTTGGTCGATATAGTCGTTATCATAGTTATAGTCAGCCTTATCGAGCTTCACATAACGGGAAATGACAAGCTGATTTTCGTCGTAGAGGTTGATATTAAGGAAGTCCTCGTCAACCTGAACGAGAAGAAGCGGCATAAGGTCGGCGAGCTTTGCGTCGTGCATTACAAGTCTTGTGATGCAGTTGTTACTTACGTTTATTGATTTGAGCGTAAGACCAAGATGGCTGAAAAGTCTGAGATAGCTGTCAACCAGACGCTGAGGACAAGCTGTTGCAATAACTCTCATCATAGGGTTATTGTTTGCGTCCTCGGTTTCGCCGATAATCTGATAGGAAATGTTATATTCAGCCGAAATATTCATACTCGTCTGAATCATCATTTCAAGTGCGTGAGTATTCTTGAGGTTCTTCTGCTTAGGGAGAATAAGCTCCTTATAAAGAATGAGACCTGAGTTGATACATACGATTGTGTCCTTATCCTTGATGTCAAGAGTTGCAAGAACCTCTGCGATTTCACTTGCAACAATAGGAATATCGGTTACGTAGCCGTTTTCGATTGCCCCTTCGGGAAGGTCGCGCTGTTCAACCTGGATCACACGGATTTTTGCACCGTTGAGCGAGCCACGAACAATTTTGACCTGCTTATCTGTAAAGTCAATAGATAACATATTACACCTCTCGTTTTATTTTTATTAGCCTGCAAGGCCGCCCATTGCCTGATACATTGCCGGATAGATACCGATAAGTACAAGTCCGATTACGCCTGCCATGAAGAAAATCATAATCGGGTCGAGCATTCCGACAAGCTTTGAAATAGCTGTTTCGGATTCTTCGTCGTAGAATTCGGCTGACTTTTCGAGGATTTCGTCAAGAGTACCCGATTCCTCGCCGACGAGGATAATTGACGTAAACACGGGGTCGAAAACTCCCGATTTATCAACTGCGCTTGAGAAGCTTTCGCCCTTCTTTACGTTTTCAACGACCGTTTCAAACTGACCTGTGATGTATGCGTTTCCAAGAACCTGAGAAGACTTCTGGATACATTCAACCATCTGAAGACCGCTGGCGTAAAGGTTTGCCATTGTGTGAGCAAAACGTGCAGTATAAATTGTACTGAACAGCTTACCTGCCTTAGGGAGCTTGAGCTTGAGCTTATCAAACTTATAACGGAACTTCGGGATTCTCAGTGCGAATTTAAGACCGATTATAAGTCCGACAATAACGCCTATGTATAAGTACCAATAAGTTGTCATCGAGTCGCTTATTCCCATAAGAATCTGAGTCAGCGGCGGCATTTCTCCGTCGCCCATCATTTCCTCAAACATAGGAACAACGAAGGTGAACATTATAATAGTAATAGCGAGCGTCATAATACCTAAGATGATAGGATAAACCAACGCGCCTCTGATTTTGTTATGAGTTTTGTTTTCCTTTGCGTAGTGGTCAGAAAGCCTTACCATAATCATATCGAGATTACCGCTGGCTTCACCCGCTGCAACCATGCTCAAAAACAGGTTCGGGAAAACTCCGTTTTGCATTGCAAGAGCTTCGGAGAAGGACTTACCCTTTTGAACCTCCTCATAAATCTCCTGAAGGCATTTTTTCGCCTTTGGATTCGGTTCCTGTGCAGTCAGAATCGAGAGCGAACGGACAAGACTTATACCCGCTGTAAGCATTGAGCTTAACTGTCTTGCAAAGAATGCAAGCTGCTTGGTTTTCATCTTGAACTTTGACTCTGAAATTACAAGACTCTTGTTCTGAATTTCCTGATAGGTGTTGCAGAAAAGATTCTTCTCCCTCAACTTCAGCACAAGCGCTTTTCCGTCATCAGCCACTGCCTTACCCTTAACGATATTTCCGTTGACGTCGGTGGCCTTGTATTTGTATAGACTCACTTGATTACCTCCGCTTTTATGGTGATAACCTGCTGAAACGGTGAGTTACTTTCGTGATGTAACACGATAAAGTAAACTCTCCACAACAAGTCTGTGTGCATTTGCACATTGCCATTATAACACAGTTGTCTAGAATAGTAAAGCAATTTTTAATTTTGGATAAACATTTTGTGACTATTGCACAAAATATAGTCTCTGTGATTTATTAATCTAACGGAACATTTGTGCGTTTATTTTCTCAGAGGCGAAATTCTTCATCAAAGGCGACCGAAAAAGTCCGTTCAACGACCAAACAGAAAAACGCCGCAATTCACAGCTGTGCAAATTTGCGGCGTTAAAATCGTTATTCGCCCGTTTCTCCCGTGATAAGCTCCGCTGCGTAAGGAAGCTTCTTGATTTGCTCGCAGAACTCTCTCCATTCGGGTAGACGGTGGTTTTTTCTCTGGGAATAAATCGTCTTGAGCGCACGGTAGTTCGTGGTAAGACGGGCTGTCAGCTCAAAGCCGCACGGGTTACTGTAAAGAAGGCGCAGATAGTCTTCCTTGTCCTGAGTCTCGTTATAGCGGTCTTTAAGCTCGTTCATTATTTCGATCATGCGTGGGTCAACGTACTCGTTATACTGCTTTGAGAGGTCAAACTTCGCAATCCTGTGCATAGTTGACTGACTCGAAACAAACTCAAGGAAGCGATAGCGCTCCGCTTCTGTCCACGCCTTTACTGTAAAGGTCAGGTCAAAATTGACGCGGATACCCGTAAGGAACTGGTCGTGCCCCTCGCCCTTTGGGGACTGGGCAAGGCTCTTTATACGCTCGGTAATTGAGCCGTCAACGCTCGCAGTATCTACTGCCATTGGGTATTTACTCGCCTTGAAGCTCTCCTCAAGATCATAAACCTTCACGTTTTCAAGTTTCATTTCTACCTCTTATTCGCTGAACATAAACATTTCGTAAATTACAGTGATTGCCTTATCGAAATCTTCTTCGCTGATACCGATGATGATATTAAGCTCGCTTGAGCCCTGGTCGATCATCTTGATGTTGATGTTTGCGTGAGAGAGTGCGGCGAAGATTCTTGTTGCAGTACCCTTCTTCTCCTTCATTCCTCGTCCTACGACTGCAATAAGAGCAAGGTTATGGATAACCTCAAGGTGATTTGGCTTTGCAACCTGCTTGATGTAATCAACGAGCTTAGGATGCTTATCCATCTGCTCTGCGCTTACAACGATGCTCATTGTGTCAATGCCCGTAGGAATATGCTCAAACGAGACGTTCTCGTGGTCCATTACCGTAAGCAGACGGCGAAGGAAGCCGATTTCGTTATTCATCTCGTCCTTTTCGATTGAAATTACGTTGAAGTTCTTTTTACCCGCGATACCTGTGATGATATGAGGCGTTGTACCCTCAGGTGCTTCGGGGACAATCATTGTTCCGGGAGCAGAGGGATCGTTTGTGTTTCTTATATTAATCGGAATTTTAGCTGTTCTTACGGGGAAGATAGCGTCCTGGTGAAGAACCGAAGCGCCCATATAAGAAAGCTCACGAAGCTCCTTATATGTGATATAGTCGATAATTTCGGGGTTCTTTACGATTCTTGGGTCAGCAGCAAGGAAGCCCGAAACGTCCGTCCAGTTTTCATAGATTTCTGCGTTGATTGCCTTAGCGACAACGGAGCCTGTAAAGTCGCTTCCGCCTCTGCTAAAGGTCTTTATCGTTCCGTCGGGCTTTGCACCGTAAAAGCCGGGGATTACGGCGTTAGCATAGCCGCTGAGAATAGAAGAAAGGCTGGCGTCAGTAAGATCTGCGTCAAATTCGCCGTCAGCAGTGAAGAAAATAGCCTTTGCTGCGTCAACGAACTCGAAGCCCAGATAATTCGCAAGGATAATACCGTTGAGGTATTCGCCTCGGCTTGCGGCATAGTTGTTTCCCGCACGCTTTCTGAAGTTATCAATTATCGTCTCGTATTCGTTGTCAAGATTGATTGTAAGTCCGAGGTCTGAAATAATGCCGTTGAATCTTTCTGCAATAGGAAGAAAAGCCGCGTCAGCGTCCTTACCCTCGCCTACTGCGTCATAGCATTCATAAAGCATATCGGTAACCTTGATGTCGTCGCTGAAACGCTTACCCGGTGCTGACGGAACAACAAATCTGCGCTCCTTATCTGCTCTGATGATGTCAGCTACCTTACGGAACTGATTAGCGTCTGCAAGAGAGCTACCGCCGAATTTTACTACCTTTGCCATATCTAAAATATCCTTTCTGAAAGAAGTCTTACGCTTCTGAAAATCACATAAAATCAGTATAGCACATCACGGCTGAAAATGCAATAATAAACCGATTCCAAAATTGAGCTGATATTTTGAATTTTTTTGTGAATTTTTTTACATTTTGATTGAAATCCGAAAAAGAATGTGTTATAATTGTATAAAGTAAATTAACGTTTACAAATTTTTTGCCTTTGAAAAATAAAGGAGGCATTATGACTGACGCTACTAATACCATCAATAAAGAGAAGAAACGCCTTCACGACCTTTATGAAGGGATTTCGTTCCTTTGCCTGAGCGACGAGCTTACCGTTCACTTCGCTTCGGCTGAATTTGCTGAGCTTTCGGAATGCTCAAGGGAGCCTATGCCCTTATCGGCGTGTAATGCTCTGAAGGAGCACGAGCCGCTTATAAGAGAAAAAATCGCCGAGCTTGAGGGCGAAAAGCTTCACACCTTCTTTAAGCTGACTGTTAACGGGGAAGAAAAGCTTTGCCATATCACCAAGGGACTTGTGGGAAGAACTCGCTACGTTCTTTGCCTTTCTGAGAGTGAGGCTAACCTTTTTGATACCTTCTCAACAATAATCGACTTCATTTCGTCAATTATGGGAACATCGTCCTTTGCTGATTTTATACTCCCGACGGTTATTACAAATAACGGAATAATCTATTACTGCAATGACGCTTTCACCGAAGCTACGGGCTACCGCCTCAGACAGCTTTACGGAATGAAGCTGTCTAAAATCGCAATCGGCGACTCTAAGGGAATCGTTGAGCAGATCGAAAACGGAGACTATATTTCTCAGGCGCTCTATGCTTCGTTCCTGACTCAGAGGGAAGAAAACTTTAATGCGTGGATTCACACCACTCATTTTAACTCAGGCGCAGGGCTTCTCCATATTTTATATGACAGAAAGCAGGAGCTTCACAACTCACGCTTGCTTGATATGTTCTCGTCCGTTGCTGATTGTATTGACGAGGGCGTGTGCATTTTTGACTCGCAAACGTATGAGCCGTTCTGGATTAACCAGGCGTTTGAGACGCTTACAGGCTATGATATTGAGCATATCAAGCCCGTATTCGACTATCTGAGAAAATTTGAAAGCGAGTTCGAAAGCCATATTTCCGACCACGAATACTGGTACAGAATGGACACAATCAGTACCTCTTACGGCGCTGAATTCTGTGCTGAGATGCATATTCATAAGCTCAGAGGCAAATATATGTGCCTTTGCATCGAAAACTCAAACGAAAAGCTCCAAGCAGCTCAGATTCTTAATTCCTTTAAGACTACCGACTATCTTACAGGGCTTGATAACGCTATTTCCTTCAGAAAGGTTCTTCAGGAAGAATACGATAAATGTGCAACTCAGCCTGACTGTATTTCTCTTGCTATGTTCTCGGTTGAAAACTATAACGACCTTGTTTTCCACGTGAGTCCCACTGCTGCGGATGAAATTCTCAAGCTTACGGCTCTGAGGGCAAAAACCTTCGCAAAGAATAAGGAAGGCTATATCTCAAGACTTGGCGAATACCGTTTCGCAATGCTTTTCAGAACGAACGGCGACGAGCAATCCTATGATATTATGGACGAGTTTATGCAGTATATGGACGTTCCCGTTGTATACGACGGAATAAACTACCATCTGAAGATAAACGCGGGCGTTTGTACTTATCCGGGCTTTGCTTCTGAGATGTCAACGCTTTATAGTACGACTACCTCCCTTCTTAACTCAGCTATTCTTAACAACAAGTCGGGTTACGCTTGTCTGAGCCAAGAGGTTGACGTCTTTTTTACCCCATACATTTCCACGTTCGAAGCAGAAATGGATAGCTCCATTGATAACGACGACTTTACCGTTCGCTATCTTCCTATCTATGACAGAGAGGATACGAATAAGGTTGTTGCAATCGAAGCGTTTATGAGAACAAAGTCCGAACGAATCCAGAACGCAGTTTCAGCTTCCTTTATGGGAGAGGTCAACACCTCAGGCGCAATCATTCAGATTGGCTATAAGGTTATTGAAAATATTATCGCTCATCTTGCAAGTTGGTTGTCTGAAAACAAAAAAATCATTCCCGTTTACATAAACCTCAGCTCAATTCAGCTCAGCGACGAAAATCTCGGAAGCTTTATTGCAAACACTCTTGCAAAATACCGTGTTCCGTGCAGATTTATAAGACTTCAGGTTCACTTTGACGAGGTTAAATATAACCCTGTTGAAACTATACAGAAGCTTGTCAAGCTCAGAACTCACGGTCTGAGTCCGTCGGTTGCTTATTTCAACGGCTCGGCTCAATTCCTTGAAAAGCTTTGCTCAATGGGACTTTCGTGCCTCAAGATTGAAAAGTCGTTCCTCTCTGACGAGGCTGAAAAGGAAAAAAAGCTCAAGCTTATTGATATTGCAAGAAAGTACGGCATTGAGATTTATATTTCGGGAATCGAAACAATCGACCAGCTCAACAGTGCAAAGAAGTGCAACGTCGATTGTATGCAGGGTTATCTCTTCAGCACTCCTGTTTCAATCGAATTCCTCGGCGAAATGATAAAGTAAACCTTTATGGGAGCAGATTTTTCTGCTCCCTTTTTTTGACGCAAGCGCATTTTCGCCTCACGTTTTTTACGGCTGCGCCCTTTCTCCCCTTGCGAACTTTGTCGCCCCCAAAACACCCCCTCAGCCTCCCAAAAAATGCGCTGTATAATTTCCTGTTTTCTGTTAAAACTAGCAACAAGGCACATAGTGCAACTAACAGCGAAAGGAAATTTACTATGAAAAAAGAAGGCTTAGGAAAAATAAAGGCGACTTTTAAGGGCAAGGGCTTTATCGTTGCTCTTGCTTTGTGCGTGACGGCAGTAGGAGCGGCTACCTATGCGGCCTATGATAGCGCCTCCTCACTCGCACAGACAAAGGAAAAGCTCACAGGAGACGACGAAGGGTTTTTTCCGCAGACTCAGGGGGTTGACGCACAGCAGACGGGGATTCCCAAGGAAAGCGTTACCGAGCCTCAGCCCGAACAGACGCAAGAAGCAAATAACTTTTTCGTTGCCTCAGCTCCAAGAGTTATGCCCGTTAAGGACGCTGAAATCATAAACCCCTTCAGTAATGGTGAGCTTGTAAAGTCAGAAACTCTCGGCGTGTGGCAGACGCACGACGGAATTGACCTTGCCGCCCCTCTTGGAACGATCGTTCAGTCCGCAACAAAGGGAACGGTCAGCGAAATCTACGAGGACGCTCAGTGGGGCGTGTGCGTGGTGATTGATCACCTTGACGGGAACGTTGGCTATTACTTCGGTCTTGATAAGAAGCTTGAGGTTGTCGTAGGGCAGGAGCTTCTCAGCGGCGAAGCTATCGGCACGGTAGGAAATACTGCTGAAATCGAATGTGGTCTTTCACCGCACCTTCATTTCGGAGTAAAGGCTAACGGCAACTGGATCGATCCCGTTGCGTTTATTTCGGGAGAATAAGACCTAAAGCGACAAGGTGCGAGCTGTTGCAAGAAAAAAATAAAAAATCAAAAAATCCGACACGATTTTTCGGTACAACCTGTTATCCTTATGGTAACAGGTTTATTTTTATGCAAAAGGAGCTGAAAATATGTCAGTTGAAATCTCGATACAGGGCGAATGTATGACTGCGAGAATAAGGGGTGACCTTGATCACCATTCCTGTACTCAGATAAGGGCGCAGATTGACGCTCATCTTGAAAGGCATACCCCCTCGCTGTTGATTCTTGATATGGAGGGCGTGCCGTTTATGGACAGCTCTGGAATCGGACTTATTATGGGGAGAATGAGGGTGCAAAGAAGCTGTGGAGGAAATCTTGCACTCAAAAACACGAATCTTTATCTGACGAGAATTATTACGCTTGCGGGGCTTTCAAGCCTTATCATCGACAAAAAGCACGAGGAGGAACGAGTTAAATGAAAACGAAAAATTCTATGAAGCTGATTTTCCCCTCGTTTTCCCAGAACGAATACCTTGCCCGTTCGTGCGTGTGTGCATTCGCCGCACAGAGCGACCCGACGGTAGCGGAGCTTAACGATATTCGTTCGGCTGTGAGCGAGGCGGTAACGAACGCAATCGTTCACGGCTACGGAGAGGGTATCGGGTTCGTCGAGCTTTCGGCGAAAATTGACAACGAGCAAAATCTTTACATAAAAATAAAGGACAAGGGCGTTGGGATTGAGGACGTGAAAAAGGCGATGGAGCCGATGTTCACAACAAAGCCCGACGAAGACAGGGCAGGTCTTGGCTTTGCTGTTATGAGAGCGTTTATGGACAAGGTGAGCGTCAGAAGCACACTCGGAAAAGGGACGACTGTTACCCTAAGAAAAAAACTCAGCTCAAGGCAGATATAATGAACAAAATCGACAATGAATTTGTAGAACAAAATCAAGGGCTTGTGCATCTTCTTGCAAACCGATTCCGAGGAAGAGGGATTGAGTACGAGGAGCTTTTTTCAGCAGGCTGTGTGGGGCTTATAAAAGCCGCAAGGGGCTTCGACGAGAGTCGGGGGCTTCAGTTTTCAACCTACGCTGTGCCTGTGATTCTCGGAGAAATCAAACGCCTGTTCCGTGACGGCGGAATGGTAAAGGTCAGCAGAAGCCTCAAGGAGCTATCGCTCAAGGTCACACGGGTTAAGGAGGAGCTTCTCAAGGAAGGCAAGGAAGCGCGGGTGAGCGATATTGCGGAAATTCTCGGCGAAAGCGCCTCTGACGTCACACAGGCTCTCGCCGTAAGCTTGCCGCCGATTTCTCTTACTGCACAGGACGAGGACGGCTATGAGTTTGAGCTTCCGATTCCTGCAAAGCAGACCATGATTACCGAAAAAATCGCCCTTGAACAATGCCTTGACCATCTTTCCCCACAAGAACGCAGACTCGTTTACCTACGCTATTTTAAGAACGAAACTCAGTCTCAGGTGGGAAAAGAGCTGGGAATGTCTCAGGTTCAGGTCTCACGAGCTGAAAAGCAGATTCTTCTGAAGCTAAGAGAGATGATGACTTGCTGAGGGGCTTAAAGAGAGTCGCTTTCGTGTGCGGGTTTCCTTGTGATTTAAGGAGGCTTATAAAAACACAGGTCGGGGCGCAACCCGTAGTCAAGCGAAGCGAGGCGAGAGAGGGCGGCTGTGCGAGGGGCGAGCACGCAAAGCCTCAGCGTACCCCGAAGCCGAGGGCGAGGCGGCAAAGCGGAGCTTTGGCGGCGAGCGTGAGGCTGAGTGGGTGCCACGAGGTTTTGCGCAAGCGAAAAGTTGTGACGACTTGGGGCGAAAGCGGTTATAGGGGCGTAAGGAGGCGGACGCAAAGCCTCAG
>JAZNST010000103.1:0-2427 GCA_045591405.1 Ruminiclostridium sp. | reverse complement strand
TCCATACCGGGAGAGGGGCTTTGAAGCTTGTTTATTCTCCCTGCATTTTCTTGAGGAGGTTTTTAAGCTCCTGCTCGTCCTTGCAGTCGATTTTCACGGTAACAGTACCCTTCGAGTTCGGGCTTATCTTTACGGGGCAGCCTGAGAAGCCTCCCAGCCAGACCTCCGCTTCCTTATAGAACTGGGGCTTTGAGGTCTTTCGTGGCTTTGCCTTTGCCTGTGCCGTCGTTTCTGCAACAAGCTTTTCCGCCGCACGAACGCTCAGCCCTCGCTCAAAGATAGTTCTTGCGAAGGAGGTTTGGAGATCCTCGTCCTCAAGACCGAGCAAAGCCTTACAGTGACCTGTGCTGAGCTGACTCATCTGCACCATCAGTCGGATTCCGTCGGGAAGATCGAGGAGTCTTAAAGTGTTTGCGACGGTCGAGCGTGCTTTTCCTACCTTTGCGGCAACCTCGTCCTGAGTGAGATTGAAGCGCTCCATGAGGTCACGGTAGCCGTTTGCTTCTTCTATGGGGTCGAGGTCCTCACGCTGAAGGTTTTCGATAAGCGCAATCTGCGCCGCCTGTTCGTCGGAAAGCTCCATAATTCTGACAGGAACCTCTGAGAGTCCTGCGATTTTTGACGCTCTCCAGCGTCTTTCTCCTGCAACGAGCTGATACGCTCCGTTGTCGAGCTGACGGACTGTGAGGGGCTGAATTACGCCGTGCTCACGAATAGAGTCAGCAAGAGCGTTCAGCGCCTCAATATCAAAATTTTTGCGGGGTTGTTCTCTATTTGGCTCTATTTCGCCTATTTTTAAGGTAACGACGCCCTCGCTCTGTTCAGCGGAAAGAGGAGCTTCGTCGAAAATACTGCTGAATTTATTGCCGAGTCCCTGTTTTTTTGCCATAATACTTCCTTTCTTGAGGTCTGAGTGGGGTTAGCCCTTGCTCACAAAAGCTCAACCTTTTCTTTTTCTGGCTTATCCGTCTTGCATTTTCTGATGACCTCTGCGGCAAGCTTTCTGTACGCCTCTGCGCCCTTTGAGTTTTTATCGTAATAGGTTATAGGCTCGCCGTGAGACGGTGCCTCCGAAATACGCACGTTTCTGGGGATTTCGGTTTTGAAAATCGTGTCGGGCGGAAAATTCGCCTTGATACTCTCCATAACGTCACGGTTTACCGTCAGTCTCCTGTCTAGCATCGTGAACACAATACCCATAACCGACAAGCCCTTGTTGCTCGTTTTCTGAACACGCTTAACGGTGCTCAGAAGCTCAGCTACGCCCTCAAGGCTATACGGCTCACACTGCATCGGGATAATAATCTTATCGCAGGCGGAAAGGCCGTTAAGCGCAAGAACGCCAAGCGACGGCAGACAGTCCACAATTATAACGTCGTAGTCGTTTTTTATCTGAAGAAGCGCCTTTTTGAGCTGAAGCGTCTTGTTTTCAAACTGAAGAAGACGAATCTCTCCCTCAGCCAAAAGCTGAGTTGCAGGCATAAGCCACAGGTTTTTGAACGCTGTTTTCATCACTGCCTCAGACGGTCTCACGTCGCCCATAATCACGTCATAGGTCGTGTTTTCAAGCGATTTTTTGTCGATTCCGAGTCCTGAGGTTGCGTTTCCCTGAGGGTCAAGGTCAACCAGAAGCACCTTCTTTCCACGCTCACCGATAGCGGCGGCGAGGTTGATTGCGGTTGTCGTCTTGGCAACTCCGCCCTTCTGATTAACAATCGAAATAATCATTCCCAAAGCATTTTTCCCTTTCAGATTGTCAGATTGCCCCCGAAGCGAAGCTCCGCAGGGCTTACTTTAACAGTATAGCATATTCCGCTGAAAATTGAAAGGCTTTTTTTCACAAAATTGCGATAGATATATGGTGTTTTTTGGGCTGTTCTGCCCCTATATGTTGTGTTGTCGGCTGTTTGTTCCACGTGGAACAGCGCCGCAAATCCGCATCACAGGCTCGTTTGCCGCGAGGAACGCTATTTTTTGTCCAGATTTGGGGGATATTTTCCACGCCAAAATTCTATAACCTCTGCTCACCCAAAACCAAGTAAGGCGAAGGGCGGCGCTGTTCGGAGGAGCAGCTAAAAACACAGGCGAGGAGCGCAGTTTTCAAAAGCGCAGTCAGACGCAAAACCTCAGCGTACCCCGAAGCCGAGTGAAGCGAGGCGAAGTGGGTGCCACGAGGTTTTGCGCTTGAGTCCGCCTGTGGATAAGCGGTGCAAACGCAGTTCAAGGGACTTTTATTATCCTCCTGTGTAAAAGATGCGCAACACGGATACGGCAACAACTCCAATCGTATATTTCCCCTTGAAGAAGCCATCAACGTTCCTCCACGGCGAAAGCCTCGCTCTCCCCCGTTCGCTTTTACCTCCCTGAAGCCCACAGCCGCCAAACCCTTTTCGCTCAGGGGGCGGCTCGTTTTCGCACAGGCTCAGC
>JAZNST010000102.1:0-21473 GCA_045591405.1 Ruminiclostridium sp. | reverse complement strand
GAGATGTGCACCCCTGAAAAGCACAATAACCAAAAAAACGGGAAGCAAAAGCTCCCCGTCTGTTTCAATAGAATAAGTCCCGTTTATTTCCTCATAGAGATATGTCCGTCCGTGTAATAAGCGATCACACTTCTCCTCTTTCCCTGCTCGTCCGTGTAGCTTGCGGTGAAGCCTGAAAGGTTCATAAGCTCCCCTACGTTCACCTTGTCAAGAGGGGCTCTGAAAACGTCCTTGCCGCTGCACACGAGAACGAAATCTCCGCCCATTATGTTTACGGCGCCGTTTTCGCCGAGCTTTATTTCTCTTGCCGTTTCGCTGTCACGCTCGTTTACAAGACGAAGCGGCGTTCTGTCCATCTTTCTGAGCGCTTCAACGCTCATTCCGGACGATTTTTTCTTCTTGAATAGTGCCATCTTCACATCTCCCCTTTTAGTGAAATCTTATCATCACCCTGCGCCTTTGTCAAGGGGAAATGGTTACAAAATGGCTACAAAAAAGCCGCAGATATTGACAAAATGCACATTTCGGAGTAGAATTAATTATGTGTAATTTACAAAAAACAGATAACCGAAAGGAAACAACCGATGAAAAAAGAAACCGAGCTTTGTATGAGCTGTATGAAGCCTCTCGAAGCCGACGAAAGCGGCTCGTGTAAGAACTGCGGATATATCGACGGCTCTCCGTATATCTCCTCATATCTTGCTCCCAAGACCTTCCTTGCAGGGAAATATATAGTAGGAAAGCTTATCGGCTATAACGGCGAATCTGCCCTTTATCACGGCTATGATATAAACGAGCAAAGACGCGTCACTATCCGTGAATATATGCCCGAAACTCTTTGCACAAGAGAAAAGGACGCCGAGGTAATCACAGTAAAATCCGACTGTATGCCTCTTTATAAAACTTATCTTGCCGAATACATAGACCTGCACTCAACGCTTATGCGCCTTGGGGAAACACCGGGAATCCAGACCGTCCTTGACGTTTTCAGCGAAAATAACACCGCCTACGCCGTTATGGACTACATACTCGGAATAAGCCTCAAAACGTATCTTTCAAACTGCGGTGAGACTCTCTCGTGGGAACAGATGAAGGATATTTTCCCTCCCGTTCTTACAACTCTTGGAATTTTACACAGTAAAGGGATTGTTCATAGGGCAATCAGTCCCTCTACTCTTTTTGTGACCGATAAGATGGAGCTTAAGCTCATCGGCTTTGGGATAAGCGCAAGCAGAACGAGCGATTCTGATATTGCAAGCGAAATTTTCGAGGGATACGCTCCGCCTGAGCAGTATTCAAACGCAAGAAGAAACGGAAGCTGGACGGACGTTTTCGGAATCTGCGCCGTTCTTTACCGCTGCCTTACAGGTCAGACTCCTCCTTCTGCAACGGCAAGACTCAACGAAGATACGCTTGTTGAGCCTATGATGATAAACAGGGCTGTTCCCGTCAATATTTCAAAGGTAATTATGAAGGGACTCAACCTTGAAACGAGCGACAGAATAGGTACGATAAACGAGCTTGTGGACAGGCTTTTCGAACTCCCTCAGCCTATTGAGGACACAATGTCTGAAATTCACCTTCCCACAAAGCGCACCCCTCACGCCGAGGACAAGCCTAAAACGGTGAAAAAAGCGCCGCCTTCTGCCCAGAAGCGAGGCACAGGCTCAAAGAGTAAGAAAAAGAAGAAAAATAGTTCCACCAAGGCGCTTGCAGGGCTTATCGGAATGTGCGCCGTTATCTTTATTTTCGTGCTTGCAATCGCAATCCCCGCAATCAGCGGAGGAAATGAGCCTAAAGTCACAACAGACGCCTCCGAAGAATCAACAAGAGTAACCCCTCAGGTCACAACCGAAAGAACCACAATGCCCTGGGACAACACAGACGTAACAACAGACGCTCCCACAGGCGGCGATACCTACGTTCTCCCCGACCTCAGAGGAAGAAACTATCAGTCTATTGCCTCCAACACAAGATACGCTTATCTTGTTTTTGAGCCTACCTACGATTTTAGCACCGAATACGGTAAGGGCGAGATTATGGAACAGTCAATCGAGCCTCAGACTCCCGTAACCGCAGGAACCGTCCTCAAGGTCACCATAAGTAAGGGCGCAGGAGAGATAAAGCTCCCCGATTACGAAAATAAGAGCGTCGAGCAGTATAAGAACGAGCTTTCAGCGCTCGGCGTAAAATACAGGATTGAGCGAATCGAAACAAACGAAGTCAAGGAAGGCTACGTTGCAAAGACCTCAGTCGAGGACGGAGAGCTTGTAAATATCGAAGAGGGCGAAACTGTGACTATTTTCGTTGCGACGCCCGTCGTAACAACCGCAACCGAAGCTCCGCCCGAAGAGACAACCCCGGAAGAGTCTTCAACCGAGGAAACAACCGAGCTTCCCGAAGAAACAACCGAGGTGATCGAATGAACCTTGACGCTATAAGAACTGAAATAGACGGCGTTGATAAAGAGCTGGCGAAGCTTTTCGAAAAAAGAATGGGGCTTTGCACTCAGGTTGCTGAATATAAAAAGGCAAATAACCTCCCTGTTTTTCAACCCGAACGTGAAAAACAGATTCTTGAAAAAGTGCGTAAAAACGCTTCCGAGGGCTTTGCCGACGCACAGGCACTCTTCTTTGACGACGTGATGAATATTTCAAAGTGTATTCAGACCGAAAAGCTCACGGAGCTTGACGAAAACGACTTCGGAACGCCCTGTGAAAGCCCCGAAATCGCTTGTCCGGGAATTGAGGGAAGCTATACTGAATCAGCCTGTAAAAAGGCGTTCCCAAATCTCAGAAAAATAAATTACGTTCATAATTTCGAGGACGTTTTTGAAGCGGTAGATAAGGGCGAGGCCGACTATGGAATCGTTCCGCTTGAAAACTCAACCGCAGGCGACGTAACCCTTACCTACGACCTTATGGGGCGCTATGACTTTTATATCGTCAAGCGTGTTTATATCGAAGTGAGCCACGTTCTTGCAAGTAAAAACGCAAGCACAAAGGATGAAATCGAAAGCGTTATTTCTCACGAACAGGCGCTTCACCAGTGTGCAGGCTATCTGCGTGAGCTTAATAAGCCATCTGCTCCCGTTGTCAACACCTCTGTTGCCGCAAAAGCCGTAAGCCAAAGCGACGAAAAGCTCGCTTGTATCTGTTCGGCTGATTGCGCTGAGCTTTACGGGCTTAAAATTCTCGAACGGGGAATTGCCGACAACGGCGAAAATTTCACCCGCTTTATCGTTATATCAAAAAAGCGTGAGCTTCCCGAAAAGGCTGACGTGATTTCGATTATGCTCACCCTTCCTCATACGGCGGGAAGTCTTTTCAGACTCCTCACGAGATTTGCCTACGTGGGACTTAACCTCACGAAAATTGAGAGTAAGCCTTTGCCTCTTTCTCACAACGAGCTGAGAGAAGAAAGGTTTGACGTTGTGTTTTATTTTGACTTTGAGGGCAATATCCGCAACGAGCGCATACAAAAGCTCCTCAAAAGTCTTGAAGCTGAAATGAAATTGTATAAATTCTTGGGAAACTACGAGGAAATGCTGTGAAAATCGGAGTAATTGTTCTTGCAGGAGGAAGCTCCGGGCGAATGAACGGCGTGAACAAGCAGTTTGCAAGCCTTTGCGGCAAGCCTGTAATTATGCACGCCGTAGGGGCTTTTTTGCATATTGAAGAGGTAAAGGAAATAGCGGTTGTGGTAAAAGAGGGGCTTGAGGCTGATTACCGAAGGCTTTTTGAAGGCACGACCGAAAAACCCATAAAAATCGTGACAGGCGGCTCTACCCGTGCTCTTTCGGCTAAAAACGGCTTTCTTGCGCTTAGCGAGGACTGCGAGCTTATCGCCGTTCACGACGGGGCAAGACCGCTTATAGACGAAAAGCTTATCTGCGAGGCCTTTTCCGACGCTAAAAGGTTCGGGGCGGCAATCTGCGCTGTCAAGTCAAAGGACACGGTAAAAATCACAAGCGGCGGCTTTATCGACTTTACGCCCGAAAGAAGCACCGTCTATAACGCTCAGACGCCACAGGTTTTTTCAAGAAAAAATTACCTTAAAATGCTGGGCGGCGATCTTATGATTGCAACAGACGACGCTTCGCTTGCAGAAGCACTTGGAATAAGGGTAAAAATAACTGAAGGAAGCTATGAAAATATCAAAATCACAACGCCTGAGGACATTGTGATTGCACAGAAAATAATGGAGGGACGCTTATGAAAATCGGACACGGATATGACGTACACAAGCTCGTTGAGGGAAGAAAGCTTGTTCTTGGCGGAGTAGAAATTCCGTCTGAAAAGGGGCTTCTCGGTCACTCTGACGCCGACGTGCTCGTTCACGCCGTTATGGACGCTATTTTAGGGGCAATGGCGCTCGGTGACATCGGAAAGCACTTTCCCGATACCGACGAAAGCTATAAGGATATAAGCAGTATGGAGCTTCTTAAAAGGGTTTACTCGCTTATGCTCTCTCAGGGTTGTGCAATCAATAATATCGACTGCACAATAATTGCGCTGACGCCAAAGCTCGCGCCTTATATTGAGCAAATGAGGATAAATATCGCTTCAGCCCTTCACGCAAGCGTTTCAAACGTGAGTATAAAGGCAACGACCGAGGAAGGTCTCGGACTTGGCGATAAGGGAATCGGCGCACATTGCGTTTGTATCGTCAACAGTCACCTTTCAGCCGTTTTTTCCGAGCTTGACCAATAATTTTTTACAAATATCCGTCCTTATTTGCTAAAGTTTTCTTTCTGACGACCGATATAATATTTGTAAGGATTCAGGACAGCTATGCCTGTCTTAGATAATTATCTTCAAAAGGAGTTGACAGTAATGGAGATAAATAAGCTTCAGGGTAATGCTATTAGCGCTTATAAGAAGATTTCAGCAGGAACCTCCGCAGCTTCAAGAGCTCAAACAAAAAAGCTCGCCAATACCGATAAGGTAGAGTTTGATTTCAGTAGCTCGCTTGCCGCTGCTAAGGCTAACGTTGCTTCAAGCGTAGAAGCAGAAGCAAACACATCAAGAATCGAAGAGCTTCAGAGACTTTACGCAGGCGACAACTGCCCCGTAACAGCACAGGAAGTAGCAGAGAAAATCGTAGACTGATTACGAAAGGAGCCGCCGCCATGAAAATTGAAACCGCCGACGAAATCATCGAATTTTTCAGGGACTTCAACGCACATTTCAAGCGTATGATTTCGTTTCTCTCTGAAAAGGAAAACAGAATACTCAAGGACGACATCGTGTGGCTGAGCGACTCTCTGACTCAAGAGCAAGCGCTTGTTATGACAAGCACGAGGCTCGAAGACCAAAGGCTCTCACTGTTTGAGGAAAAGGGCTATAAGGATTATAAGTCCGAGCAGATTATTAACGAAATGCCTCCTGAGCGTCAGGCGCTTATGAGGCTTGAGTGTGATAAGCTCGCCGATTCGATTTTCAATATAAAGAAAATCAATATCCGTTCCCTTGACCTTGTAGAACGCAAGCTCACTGTTCTTGCCAAGGCAATCAACGCCCCCGAATTTACAAGCGTTGATACTTATACGGAAAACTGTGAAAAGATAAAGCACTCAGTGGGCGATATTATCGGAAGCGTTTAAGAGAAAGGAAATACTATGCGTTCATCTTTTTTAGGACTTGAGGTCTCCAAAAGGTCCATTCAGATTTCACAAAAGGCTCTTGATATTACTTCAAGTAACCTTTCAAATATAGAAACAGCAGGCTACACAAGACAGCGCCTTGACCTCAACTCGACTTATCTTTCCGTTACGGGAAAATATTCGACGCATCTTGCAAAGCTTTCGCTTTCAGGACAGGGCGTAAACTCCTACGGCGTATCTCAGATAAGAGACCCTTATATTGATAAGCGCTACCGTGAATATACTGCGCTTGTTGCCGAAAACGATATTAAGCACGGAATCTCCAAGGACATCGAAAACGTCCTTGACGATATTGATAACACAGGTCTTATAAAGGGACTCGAAGACCTCAAGACCGCACTTAACAAATACGCCGCCGACTCTCCGAGCAGTAAGGAGCTTTCAAGCGTAGTAAGAAACGAAGCGTATTCTGTGTGCAGATTACTCAACACTTACAGCACTCAGCTCAATAACCTCCTTGAAGAAAACAAGATTGAGCTTCAGAACAGCGTTGCAGACGTAAATATGCTTATTGATAAGATTTCACAGTATAACGGCGTAATTGTTGGCGAATATAACATAACCGCCGCCGACCTTATCTATAACGGACAAAGCGTTTCTTCCGCCTACGGCCCAAACGAGCTTATCGACGAAAGAAACCTCCTTATCGACGAGCTTTCAAATTACGCTAATATTTCGGTAATTGAAAATAACGACGGCTCGGTTAAAATCACGATGGACGGAACGATGGTCGTTGACGGAACCGAAACCCAGCACATTGTAATGAAGGATTACGACGATTTCGGCGCGGCTGTGCTCAAGTTCACAAACGGCGATCCCGTTGATTTTGAGTCGGGCGATATAAAAGCCTATATGGATATGCTCAACGGAAACGGAAGCTATCAGAACTATTATCAGAACGGCGAATACGGAATACCTTATTATATTTCAACTCTCGACGCTTTCGCTCAGAGCTTTTCAAAGATAATGAACGAAACAAACGGCTGTACCGATATTGATACCTCAAGAGCCTTATTCGGTTCAAGCGACGACGTTTACGACGAAAACGGAAACGTAATCGAAAGGGCAATCATAACCGCCGCCAACATAAGAATTTCAGACGAGTGGATGAACGACTCGACAATGGTCGGTCAGAACTACGACGCTGTGAACGATAAGTGGACGCTTTCGCTTGACAGTACGAACGTAAATAAGCTCGTTCTTGCAATGGACCGTGATATTTCAGTAGGAAGAGCCGCTGAATTCAAAGGCTCTATTTACGATTACTGTCTGTTCGTTGACAACAGATTTGCTGAAAACGTGTCCTTCTATAAAGACCAGTACGACCTCGCTTCTGCAAACGCAAACGCTCTTCTTGACGAAAGAGCTTCGATTTCGGGCGTCAGCGAAACAGAAGAAGGTATCAATATGCTGACCTATCAGAAATGGTTTAACGCAAGCTCAAGAATGCTTACAACTCTTGACGAATGTCTTGACCGAGTAATCAACAATATGGGCAGAGTCGGTCTTTAATCCCCTTACTTAACCGAAAGGAACTGATATTATGAGAATAGCAGGCAGTACGATTTCAAGAAACTACCTGAAGCATCTTGAAAGAAATATGTCAAGCAAATACGATTCTGAAATGAAAATCAGCTCTTACAGACAGTTTCAGAAGGCAAGCGAATGTCCCGCACAGGCGGCAACCGCTATGCGTGTGCGTAAGGCAATAAATAACATCGCAAACTATCAGGATAACCTCAAAACCGCAAAGAATATCTATTCTAACGCCGAAAGCTCCGTTATGAATATCTCAGAGCTTATTCAGACGAGCTATGAAAAGCTTATTGAAGCGGCTAACGGAACAAGAGACAAGGACCAGATGGGAATGCTTGCTCAGACGCTTGAATCAAACGCAGACGAAATCGTTCGTCTTATGAATCTCACGGTTGCCGACAGAAAGATTTTCGGCGGAGTAAATAACGAAACCAACTGCTACGCAATCAAAACGGGCAGCGACGGAGTAACAAAGACCGTTACCTATAACGGCGTAAGCGTAGGACTTTATGAGGATCCGACGCTTTTCCCCGATTCTCAGACCGCATTCAGCGATATCGGTCTTGGAATGACGCTTCTTCCCGATGGCTCGGTTGACCCTCAGTCAGCGCTTCCTATGACAATGAACGGCGCTAAGATTCTTGGCTGTGGATATTCAAGCTCTATCGCTTCGTTTGAGCTTGATAAAATTCAGGACGGCGACAATTACCGCTTCAGCCTTACAGTCGGAGCTGACGAATATTACGTTGAGTTTACGGGAAAGGCAACCGAAGACGAAAACATAGACGCAATCAACGCCGCTATTGAGCAGGCGGTAGGTCATAATCAGATAAAGATTACAGGAAACGCAGGAATCGTTACGTCGTCTGTTGCAACCGCAAAGCCCGCACAGATTACGCTTTCTAACGCAAACACCGACCGTGACGGCGACGGAGCGCTCGACTTTTCTGACTTAGCGGTAAAAAATACGCCTTCGGGCTATTCAAATAACGTAGTTCAGGTTATTCTCGACGCCGCTGAGGCAATAAGAGAAGGCAACGGAGACGAAATCGCAAGATTTGCAGACCAGGTTTACGCTTCGCAGACAAACGTTTCTCTTGCAATCGCTGATATCGGTAACGTCGAAAAGTTTATAGATTTTAACATAACTCGTCTTACAAATAACCTCTATTCGCTTCAGGAAAGACAGAACGACCTTGAATCAACCGACCTTACAAGCGAGTCTACAAACTGGAAGGTGCTTGACGCTATTTATAACGCAACTCTTCAGATGAGCGCAAGCGTAGTTCCCGATTCGATTTTCAAATTCCTCTGATAAAACACGGCCAAAGATATTGAAAGGAGGCGGAGCTTATGGTATCCTTTAATCTTCTTCAGATAAAATCATACCCCACAAAGATTGAAATAAACTCTGAACACGGGCTTATGAAAAACCCGAAGGCTCCCGACCCCCTGATTGACCATTCCGTGACTCCGGGCGGCTATGAAATAAAAACGACTCCCGCCGAGCTTCAGATTGACAACTACCCTATGAGAAAGAGTATGGGAATCCTCAACGATATGGATATGCTCAAAAAACAGACGCAAAAGGGTAAAGAAGTTTGCGCTGAGGCTACGGTTGCGGCTGTGCAGTATGGCGACGCTCTACTTGATAAGATAACCCCAGCCGAACTTTCAAGGCAAAAAACGCTCGAAAAAGCAAATATTCAGACTCAGACGGTGTTTATGCCCGATACTCCTCCCGACGTGCATTTTGAAAGAGGAGGCGTTGAGCTTGAATATACTCCCTTTAAGGCAAACATCGACTGGAACAATCTTCAGATTGCAAAAATGGAGTTTGAGCGCGGAGGCGTTGATATAAACGTCGTTCAGAAGGCATACACGGATATTCAGTATCTTGGCGGACCCGACTATTTCCCCGATGACGCAAACCCCGACATCAAATTCAACACCAGCGTCTGACGCTGACGGAAAGGAAAAATAATATGCTGATAAATACAAGAGATTTCGGTCAGATTGAAGTAAGCGACGATAAGGTTTTCAGCTTCCCCAACGGAGTTTACGCCTTTGAAGAAGCTAAGCGATTCGCTCTTATCTCCCCTCTGGGCGAAGACGTTTATCCAATGTGGCTTCAGTGCATAGACGATATTAAGCCGTGCTTTATCGTTTTTGACCCAAGAAAAATTTACAGCGGATATGAGATTTCTCTTTCCGAAGGCGAAAAAAAGCTTCTGAAGCTTACCTCGGACGAACAGGTACGAACCCTCTGCATTGCAAAGGTTCCCGAAAATTACCGTGAGACTACGGTGAATATGAAATCTCCCATCATCATAAATAAAGAAGACAGGGTTGCCGCTCAGATAATACTCCCTGCAGATTATCCGTTCAGACTTCCCATTTATGAAAAAGAATAAGCGATTGGAGGAAGGACAGTGCTTGTTGTAACAAGAAAAACGAACGAAAGTCTGATAATAGACGAAAATATCGAAATCTCCGTCCTCGAAATCGCTAAGGACAGAGTAAAAATCGGTATTTCAGCTCCAAAGGACGTAAAAATTATCAGAAACGAGCTGAGAGATTCTCAGAATATAAACCGTGAGGCGTCAGAAACCGTTTCTAAGTCAACGCTTGAGGCGCTGCTTCACATTAACGATAACAAGTAAGAAAGGACTGAATGAATATGGCTGGTTCAAATTCCCTCAGAATGTCAGGAATTAACTCAGGCTTTGATACTGAGGCTATGGTTGAAGCGCTTACAGCCAGCACCAAGCTCAAAATCACCACAAACGAGCGTAAGGTACTGAAGCTTCAGGCTCAACAGGAGGCTTACCGTTCCATCATCACTCAGATGACAGACTTTAAGGATAAATATTTCGACGTGCTCAACACCAACACTTATCTGAGAAGCTCTACTATCTTCAATTCATATAAAAGCTCGCTTACAAATTCCGCAGGAACAAACGTAAACGGCGTTACTTCAACCTGCTCAAGCTACGCAACTCCGGGAACGTACGATATAACCGTAAACACAGCCGCAACGCAGGCTACGCTCAAGTCAGCTCCCGCAACTGCTTCAAGCGTTAACGTATCAAGCTGCACGGACGAAAATAAGCTCTACTCAATGTCTGTGACTTACGCAGGAAACAAGAAGACCATCACCTTTAACGGCGGCGATTCTCAGGCAGTAAGAGAACAGATTAACGAACAGCTTGCTCAGTTCGGCGTGACCGACGGCGGTCAGAGCCTTGTTTCCATAAGCGCTGATAATAAGATTGTCACTACTGATAAATCTTCTGTTGCAATGACTCCCGCTACGCTTCTTGACAATGAAAGAACGCTCGACCTTAATAACCCTGAGACAGGCGCTACTACGTTTGAGATTACCGTTGGCGATACGACAAAGTCTATTACCGTTTCTCTTATTTCAAACGATTATTTTGACGAAATTCTCGACGAAAACGGCGAAATAATCGACGGTGCTGATCAGAAAAAGGTTGATTTTTATAACAGAATAAGAGATACCGTCTACGACGACGAGTTAAGAGAGCAGTTTGAAGCTACTCCTCCGACGGACGACGAGCTTGATTCTTACTACGACAGCTATTTTGAAAAGGTAAGTCAGGAGCAGTACGACGAATATTTTGAAAAGGCTAAAAAGCTCGCTTACGACGCCGCTGTTGAAGACGGAACAATCTCTGACAAGGAGGGCGACGCCAACTACGTTTCCCTTGACGATTTTGCAATCACAGACGAAGACTTCGCCGCAAGCGAAACTTATGACGCTTACGAAAAGGTAAAATACGATAAAGACACCTTCAGAACCGCAGAAAACGAGTTCCTTGCCTATAAGGAATTCGGTGCGACTCTTGATAAGGAAACCTTCCTCGAAGATTTTACGACAAAAAATCTTGTAAGCTACGCTAACTCCTCTAACCTTCTGAATACTCTTGGAACAGTTGATATAAACGGCGTTAAGTTTACAGCCGATTTTGAGGTTGACGACGACGGAAACGTGACTGCGATGACTTATTCCGCAGCCGACGCAAGCGGAAATCCCGTTAATTACACAATTACTCAGGACGCAAAGTCAGCTCACGATTTCGGAATCGACACAACTCCCGTTTCAACTCTTGCAAGCCAGATTTCAACGACCTCTAAGCTCAGCGAGCTTGGTCTTAACGCTGACGCAAAAGGAAACTACAATTTCTCGATAAACGGCGTTAATTTCTCGTTCGACGGCGATACGACCGTGCGTGAGATGATGAAAGCGGTAAACGTTTCTGAAGCGGGCGTAAAGATGAGCTATACAACGCTCACAAACTCCTTTACAATTACCGCCAACGAATACGGAAACGGCGTTACGGGCTTTGACCTCAAGGACGGCGCAGAAGGTCTTCTCGCTTCTATGGGCTTTAACGACACGGCTGTGTTTACAGCAGGTAAAAACCTTAACCTCACTATAAACGGAATTGAAATTGAAACTGCTTCTAACTCCTATGAGGTTGACGGAACAAAGTTCACCTTCACCTCCGTTTCTGAGGGAACAAGCTTCACAAGCGAGGTTACGAGAGATAACTCCAAGGCTGTTGACGCAATCAAGAGCTTTGTTGAGGATTACAATAAGCTTATCGAAACCGTCTACGGCTACACAGACCAGGAGCCTAACAAGAAATACTACTTCCTTACCGACGACGACCTTGAGCAGCTTGACCTTTCTGAATCTCAGGAAGAAAAGTGGGAGGAAGCCGCAAAGCTTGGTATTCTTTATAAGGACTCAACCCTCACAACGCTTATGTCGAAGTTCCGTTCGTCGCTTTATAACGGCGTTAAGGGCGTTGACGGCGAAACGGTCGGTCTTTACACAATCGGTATCACAACAAGCAACGACTGGAGCTCTCACGGAAAGCTCGTAATTGACGAGAAGATTCTTGAAGAAAACTTCGATAAGTACGCTGACGAAATTTCAGACCTTTTCACAAACTCTGAAAACGGAATTATGAAGGAATTTGAGACGATTCTCAATTCTGCCGTTAAGACAACGGGCGAAAGAGCCGAAAAGGGACTTCTCGTTCAAAAGGCTGGTGTTACCGCTACTTCTTCTGCAACCGATAACCAGATTTACGACCAGATAAAGAGCATTCAGAACCTCCTCGACTCCCTCAAGGAGCGCTACGAGGAGCAGCAGGACAGATACTGGGCTCGCTTCTCCAATATGGAAACAATGCTCAGTAAGCTTAACCAGCAGACAAGTTCAATTTCTCAGCTCCTTGGCGGCTGATTTGCGAAGAGATATTTTAGAGAGATACTTTTCGGAAAGGATTTGATAATATGAATAACGCTTATTCCGCTTATAAAAAGCAATCCATTACAACAATGACTCCTATGGAAATTGTTGTCAAGCTTTATAGCGAAACCGAACGCCAGCTTAACCGCGCAATCTATTTTATCGACCAGAAGAACTACGAGGACGCAAACAAGTCGCTGACCAAGGCACAGGATATTGTAAATGCGCTTCGCTCGGTGCTTGACCTTGATATTCCGATTTCAAAGAACCTTGATTCTCTGTATGAATATTTTGGTCGTGAGATAATTCACGCTAACGTGAAAAAGGACAAAACAATCATCGAAACAATCCTTCCGATGATTGGCGAGCTTCGTGACGCTTTCACACAGATTTCCACTATGCCAAAGGCTGAAATGATGGCAAAGAGTCAGCAAAATGCACAGGTAGGTTAAAATTATCAATAGCCCGTCTTTTCGGGCTATTGTTTTTTAGAGCTTGAAAGGAGCATTATGAATCAGGAAAAAATAACTAAGCTCACAGCTCTTTCAAACGAGCTTGAGGAGCTGCTCAAGAAGATGATGGAGCGCACGGTTGCGCTTATGTCGTGTGAAAACGAGGAAATAACCGATATGCAGACGCTTATCGACGAGCGTCAGAAATACGTTGACGAGCTTATGAAAAAACGTGCGGAGGTTGACGAAATCATAAACGAGCAGGATAAGCCTACCGCCGAAATTCTTACGGCAATGTTCAGTAAGAACGATAATCTGCTGACGATTCCTTCTGAGATGAAGGAGCTTCGTGCGGCGACTCTGAGCCTTCGCTCCCAGCACTCGCTCTCCTCTGCTCAGGAGGAGGCTATGCAAAAGCAGTTCCAGTCACGCTACGACGAAATAAAGCAAAAGCTCGTTTCACTTAACAGCGACAAGAAAAAAATTCAGCTTATGAGCAATATAAACGGCAATATCGGGCTTGGAAGCTCACTTGATAACCGATTCTGACGGAGGAAAAAATGATTATCGACTCTCACATCCACGCTTTTTCCGAAAAAATCGCCGCCAAAGCTATGGAAAAGCTTTCGGCAACAGCTCAGATGACGCCCGAAACTGACGGCACACTCTCTCACGCGCTTGGTGTTCTTAAAGAAGACGGAGTTGATTACGGGGTAGTTCTGCCTATTGCAACAAAGCCAACTCAACAGCCCGTCGTTAACGGTTGGGCGAAGGAAGTAGAAAAAAATAACGTCTTTTGCTTTGGTTCAATTCACCCTCTTGCTCCCGACGCACTCGACGAGCTTGAAAAAATAAAGGCTTCGGGACTTCACGGAGTCAAGCTCCATCCCGATTATCAGGGCGTTTATCTTTTTGACGAGGTTATGCTGCCGATATTCAGAAAATGCGCCGAGCTTGAGCTTCCCGTTACTATCCACATGGGACACGACCCCGTTTCGCCGCTTGAACGCCACGCCTGCCCCTCGGACCTTCTTTATATTCACGCCAAGGTCCCTCAGGTCAAGCTCATCGGAGCGCATCTTGGCGGTATGTATTCGTGGGAATGGGTGCTTAAATTCGTGTGCGGTACGGATAATATCTATCTTGATACCTCTTTTACCGACGGTTTTTGCAGTGACGAGCTTAAAGCCTCGATTATAAAAAAGCACGGCGCCGAAAAAATCCTTTTCGGAAGCGACCTGCCTTGGCACAGACCGTCTGTGGAAATCGCTTCGGTTGACCGCTTGCCGCTGAGCGAGCGTGAAAAGGAGCTTATTTTCTCAGAAAACGCAACAGAGCTTATGAAGCTCCCACTCTGACAGGAGGAATTATGCACAATATACTCATCATTGAAGCAAATGAAATATACAGCGACACTCTGCTGAGTACTCTTGCAAATAAAAATTATTTCAAGCCCGTTGTCTGTACGACGGGCTATCCTGCGATCGAAGCAGTTGAGCTGAAGCATTTCGACCTCATAATAGTAGACTCCGATTTGCCCTATCTTTCGGGGCTTAAAACCGCAATGAGCCTCAAAAAAAGAATCGGCCCCGATAAAACTCCCTTTGTGATTATTTCACAGGGCGAGGAAAACGAGCTGAGAGGCTTTGTCAGCATCGGCGTTGCGGGCTTTATAAGAGAGCCGCTGAAAAAAACGCAGATTGCCGACGTGGTAAGCCGCGTTCTTGTCGAATGGAAAGGCGAAAAGGATAACTGTAAGTCGATTAATGATTATAAAAAATAGCGATTATTATAAATAACTGTTGCCAAAATCTCCAAAAAGTGATATAATTAAAAAAATACCCAGCGAAAGGAGATGGGAGCATGGAACAGCATACTACTCAGATGATAGACGAAGAGGTGAAAAATAACTTAAATGCAGAAAAAACTGCGCTCTCGTCTGAAAAAACGACGCTTTCGCCGGGAAGAATCGCTCTTCTCGTTCTGCTTATTTTACTCGGAGGCGCTTTAATTGCGGCTCAGTCGCTTGCAGGAAGATATGCCGCAGGCTCCCCTTGGGCAGGTTGTATCGCTCAGGCTCAGGTGCTTCTTGGCGTTGTGCTTGTTACAGGCTATCATAAGCTTGGTCTTATCGTTTCGATTTCAATAAACGCTCTTTGTGCGGCGGGGGCAGGTATTAACTGCATTATGTCAAAAAGCCTCGCCTCGCTCCCCGGCGTTCTTGTAATGCTCCTTCTGATTATTATCACCTGTGTGATTTACCACATTCAGAAGAACCTCCTTAAAAAGAATAAGGAAATGTTCGACCTTAACGTGAAGATGGTTGAGCTTAACGAGATGAAGCAGCTTGCGTACGAAGCGCTCAATGACGCAAATACCGAGCTTGTGAAGAAAAACGAAAAAATCGAAAAGAATAAAAAGCTCCTTGAGTTCAACGTCTACTACGATCAGCTTACTTCGATTCCTAACCGTAAAAAGCTCGTAAACATTATGAACGATAACTTCATAACTCACGAAATCGACGAGTTTGCGTTCATTCTCTTCCATATTCAGTCAATCCAGGATATAAATAAGGCATTTGGTCATAAAATGGGCGACAGGGCAATCATAACGCTCTCCGAACGCCTCAAGTACGCTTGTAACCCTCTTGACCATCTTGGCCGTTTTACTACCAACGAGTTTGCAATCGTTGTAAACCGTAAGCTTTCAGATCAGGAGCTTATTGACTATATAAACTCAATTGTTACGATAGTGAACGCTCCGATCGAGCTTTGCGGCGGTGAATATACCGCTGATATATGCACAGGCGCCGCACGCTTCCCCGACGACGCCGCAAACGTAGACGAGCTTATGACCTCTGCTGATCTTGCAATGCAAAACGCACGCTTCAGCGAGAACACCAAGGTTGTTCTTTATAACCCCGAAATGAAACAGGAGACGCTCGAAAAGCTCAACTATCAGATTCGCCTTACAAACGCTCTCAAGGAAAAGGACGAGCAGTTCTTCTTACTCTTCCAGCCTCAGTATTACGCAGGCGAGAAAAAGCTCAGAGGCTTTGAGGCGCTTGTTCGTTGGCGCGAGCCAAAGCTCGGTCTCGTAAGTCCCGTGCAGTTTATCAGTATTTCAGAAGAAAACGGTCTTATCAACGAAATCGGCCACTGGATTCTGACAACTGCTTGTAAGCAGTATAAAAAGCTTTCAAAGCTCACTGACGAAAAAATCACGATGTCAATCAATATTTCGGCAATGCAGCTGATGCAGCTTGACTTCGTAAAAAGCGTTCAGGAGGTTCTTGACTCGATGGGTGTTCCTGCAGAGGCAATTGAGCTTGAAATTACCGAAACAGTTTTCATAAGCTCTGTGGGTAACGTGATGGAAAAGCTTGTGAGCCTTCACGAGCTTGGCGTAAAGATTGCCCTTGACGACTTCGGAACAGGCTTCTCGTCGCTGAACTACCTTTGTCAGCTTCCTATTGATACTCTTAAAATCGACAAATCCTTCGTCGATGATATTTTCACAGGAAACAACAGAGCTAAGGATATTATCGGTTCAATTATCGATATGGCTCACCGTATGAATATGTCGGTTGTAGTTGAAGGCGTTGAGCAGGAAACTCAGCTCGACTTCCTCCGTCAGCATAACGCAGACATAATCCAGGGCTTCCTCTGGGGACGCCCGATGAGCGCAGAAGCAGCGGAAGAGCTTGTTGCACCCGCTGAACAGCTTCAGTAAAAATTAAGCACCCTCAAATCTGTGAGGGTGCTTTTTTCTTGGAAATATTTTTTCAAAAGTGCCGAACCTTTTTAGGTTTTTTCCGACTTATTAAGCGTAAATCGATTTGCAAGAGGTAAAACCCATGAATGAATTGATCACAAACGAGCTGATTGAAGCTACATACCTGTTCTGCGTAAAGCGGATTTCAGATACCCAAGCCGCAAAGGACTTGTCACAGGATATTCTCTATGAAGCTCTGCGAGTTATTGCAAGCGGTAAGGAATTTGTAAGCTTTTATTCGTGGTACTGGAAAATGGCACGAAATAAATACGCAGACTATATCGCAAGTAAGCAGAATTCTGCCTTGCCTATCGAAACGGCAGGCGGTATGGCGGCGCAAATACCACCGCCCATTGAAAGCGTTATCGCCTCAGAGGATATATCTCAGCTTAATTTTTCACTGTCAAGGCTCGCATCCATTCACCGTGAAATCATTATACGCTTTTACCTCAAAGAGCAGACGGTCAGACAAATTGCAGACGAACTCGGTATTCCCGAAGGAACAGTAAAACGCCGTTTGTTTGACGCAAAGAAAAATCTGAAAGAGAGGTTTCAAAATATGAATAATATAGGTAAAACTGCTTACGCTCCCGCTGATGTAAACTGGTTCTGGGGATATTCGGCAAGAAATGCGGCGCTTCTTATGAACAGCTCTAAAATCTGTCCACAGGTTATGGTTATCTGCCGTAGCGAAGCAAAGACGGTAAACGAAATTGCAGACGAAATGGGAGTGGCGCCCCTTTATCTTGAAGAAATAATAGAAAAACTGTTTAACACAGGACTTCTTATTTCTCCTGTAAAGGGTAAATATATCTCAAACCACTGCATTTTCCCACACCAAAAGTATACCGAAGCGAATATTTTAGCCTGCAATATTTTTCACGATGACGGCTATGCGGAAAAAATTAACAATATTCTTTTTGACTTAAAGGATAAGATTACGGCTCTTGATTTTTACGGAAATGATTTTGATTACGGATATCTGTTATGGATTCTATACGTAGTGGCAAGCTATAACTTAGGTGGTCAAGGAAGATATCATTATATCAAAAAATACGGCATAAAGAATGAAGTGGAAAGAGAATACAGAATGACTATGCACTATACCCTTGCTGACGAAAGCTTTGATGATTCTGTATGGGAAAAGCTGAAAGACCGTGGCTGGTCTTGCCTTCATCAGGATTTTACAACCTCTGAATATGGAAAAATCCAGTTTGTAAATAATTATGAGCTTGAGCCGTTTCCAAATGACAAAGAAGATGACAACGACTGGCGCAGAGGTCGCGACAGATGGGTTGACGGAAACAATATTGCTCTGCTTATTGCATTATCGGAAAATCCCCATAAAAAGCTGTCTGTTCACGAAGAAGCTATGGCGGCTGATTTCCTTGAAAAAGGCTTGCTGAAAAAGGATAATGACAAGCTTATTGTTCAGCTTCCGATTTTCAGACGTGAAATTTACAATGAAATCTGTGAGCTTGTAAGTGCTGAAGTAAAGCCTCTTGCCGAAGAATTTGCCGACAAGGTTGGCGCAGGTGTTGAAAAAATTCTTCTGCCTTATGTCCGCAAGGATTTAATGAGCAACTTCATTCACTGGGATATGTTGATGTTTTTACAGCGGACGGGAACGATGTTCTATTACGGCTGGGACAAGGCGCTGGCACAGCCTGAGGATTACTCAAAATCCGCCGCAGGTCTTTACATTCTTATATAAAATTACAGGCACACGGTTAATGTCCGTGTGCCTTTTTATTCTCTCTGTGAAATACGCTAAGGCTTTCCGTAAAAGCAAACAGACCGCCGAAGCGGTCCGTGTGCAAGGGAGATTTATCAAAAAGTATTACTTTTTGCCGGTAGAATACACGCCATAATAACGTAGGCGATCAATGCACCGAAAAAGGCGCTGAATATTGCTATCAGAATGGCGATAAGTCTGATGATATTGTAATCGACGTTGAAATATTCCGCAATACCGCCGCATACTCCCGCAATTATCTTATTCTGTTCTATTTTATATAATTTTTTCACTTTTGCTTACCTCTTATCTGATATTTATATTGACCGCACCTACACCGCTGTTGATTGTAAAGAGCTTTGTAGCGCTAGCGTTGGACATTGTCGAAAGGGGCGAGCCGTTAAGAGTAACCTCTCCTACTCCTTTGTCTACTGCGTAGCTATAATCAGCGGCATTGCCTCTGATGTTCATTGTGATACTGCCAACGCCTGTTGAGAGGCTGATGTTGCTGTCGATTTCGCCGTCGTACTGAAGCGTGCCTACGCCTGTGTCTGCGCCAAAGGTCTTTGACTTGAAGTTATTAAAGATAATATCGCCTACGCCGCTGTCAACCTTTACAATGTCAGCTGAGCCGCCTGAAAGAATCGTGTCGCCTACGTCGCTGTCGATTGTAAGGGAGCTTGCAGTTATATCCTTAATCTGAGCGTCGCCTACGCCGAGATGAAGCTCTGCGTTATTAAACTTCATTCCCTTGGGGAGCGTTACGGTTATGTCCGCTGAAGGACCGCCAAACACTATAAAGGTGTTAATCTGATAGGTAATATCAAGCGTTTTTGTCGTTGGGTTAACCTGTGCCTTTAGAAGATTTTTTCTGACGCCCTCCGCTTCGATAACTACCTTTTCAATGTCAGCGTAAGAAACCGTTATTTCTGCAGTTGAAACGTCGATGCGTAAGTTTTCGATTTCCTGTTCGCTGGGGGAAATCTCTATGAGAAGGTCCTCGTTGTCATAAACAAAGCCCTCCGTCCACGAAAATGAAACTCCGTTTCTGATTACGTCAAATCCGCCCATCGCAAGACCGATTGCGGCAAGGATAACACCGGAAATCGCAAGGCAGCCGCCGACGATATATTTGATATATGATTTTTTCATAGTTACACGCCTGCCTTTCCGCTAATTTTATTGATAAGGGAGACAATTCCCTTAATTATTACCTTAAAGAGCTTGATAACCAGCTTGCAAAGCGGAATCGCAACGAGGAACATAAGTCCTCCCACGAAAAGCCCCGCGCCTATCAAAAACAGCCCCACAGGTACGTTTGTGAAAAGTGCGATTATACCTGTTGCGATTGCCCCGATAGCACCACCGGCAAGACCGATAAGAATACCAAAGGCGCCACAGATAAAACCGACTGATATTCCGAAAAGGGCGGCTACAATGCCTATCCAGATCGGGAACGAAAGTATCAGAAGCACGACCACAAGCGCAATCTGTCCGCCTGACCACTTCTTGCCTGTTCTCTGTGCTGTCTGTGCAGGTGTTTCAGGTGCTACAAAGCCGCTAGCAGACGCAGAAGCCTCTGAAGCTTCGCTCTGATGTGTGCTTTCTTTTATAATTGAAGCCGCAAGCGTCTCAGGGCTTCCAAGACTTGCAATAACCGCTTGCTCGTTTTCAACGCCTGCGTCGATGAAAAACTCCTCATAGTAGCTCATTGCCTCGTCCTGTTCGGCTTTGGGAAGCGTCGCAAGTGCATTTCTGAGCTGAGCCAGATATTCATATTTGTTCATTGTTTTCTCCCTCACAATTTTCAGTAGTAAATGCCGTTTCAGCCTCTGCTCCTACCACTATATCGGCAGGCGTTGCGTCAGCAGTAATCTGAAGGTCTGTCTGAGCCGTGTTCGGCGGTAACAGAATCTCGTCTATTTTCTTTTTATGGAGCTTCCACTCTTCTTTATATAGAAGAAGAGTTGCTTTTCCCTTCGGCGTCGTTCGGTAATATCTCCTGTTACGCCCCTGAAACTCTCTGTCATAGGTTTCGAGGTCGCTTTCTTTGAGTAACCTTCTGAGCACGGGATAAAGAGTTGATTCGGAAATCTCCATTGCCGACCTTATGTCCTGCGTGATTTTGTAGCCGTAGGTTTCTTCCCTGTCAACTATCGCAAGAACCATTGCGTCGAGCAACGTTGAGTTGATTGGAAATGCCAATACTTTCACCTCGTTTTCTATTTCTTTCTCCCTTTGACAATATTATACGGCATATAATATCTCTTGTCAATATAATATTAAAAATTTTTCAAAAATCTGTGCAATTCAGTAAAACTGTAATACGTAACAATGTTTTACTTAGTGAAAAATAACAAGAAAATGTTAAGAATTTGTGAAGGAAACAGAGAAATAAATTACAGTCTGTATATTTTCGACATATTTTTACAAAAATGGGGGGATATTGGAGACAGGGTAGCACAGGCACAGGGCGCAGCCCCTCACCTATGAGCTAGCTGTTCCTTTGTGAGTGAGCGAACGCAAAGCCTCAGCGTACCCTGAGGGCGAAGCGAAGCGAAGCGGCGGCGAGCGTGAGGCTGAGTGGGTGCCACGAGGTTTTGCGCAAGCGAAAAGCTGTGACGGCTTGGGGCGAAAGCGGTTATAGGGGCGTGCGGAGGCGAACGCAAAGCCTCAGCGTACCCCGAAGCCGAAGGCGAGGCGGCATAGCGGAGCTTTGGCGGCGAGCATGAGGCTGAGTGGGTGCCACGAGGTTTTGCGCTTTTGTTTGGCGACGGATAAGCGGACAAGCCTGCAAAAGCCTCGCTCTCCCCCGTTCGCTTCGCCGCCCCGTCCCCACAGGCACCCCGAAAACCCACGCTCAGAGGGAGGCTCGTTTTTGCGTAGGCTCCGCTCACCCCTCGTCTGCGCCTCACGCTCCACTGCGTTTCGCTTCGGCTCAGCCTCGGCGCTCGCCCCGCCTCATCTCCTACAAAAAAGCCGACCGTTCCATAAGGAGCAGTCGGCTTCTTTTTTACATTTCGCTTA
>JAZNST010000101.1:0-4635 GCA_045591405.1 Ruminiclostridium sp. | reverse complement strand
TTGCCTTTTGCGATATGTATGGGGAGGATATATCTGATGTACTGAAATGGTACGTCAGGTGCTTGACGGTGAACGATTTGTTCACCGTGTGTATTGCTTTTTCAGGGTGAAAATGGTATAATTATGTTAGGGCAGACAACTCGATAAACCATTGATTTCAATGAGGTGTATGATGAAAGATATTCCAAATTTCGACACCTTTGTGAAGATAGAACCTATCCATAAAGGCTGGTCGGGAGATAAAAAATATTATGTTGAAACGAAAGACGGCAAGCGACTGCTTCTTCGTATGTCGGATATTTCGACCTATGATGCAAAGCAGTATGAGTTTGAAGTGATGAAGAAAATGTCGGCTGTCGGAATAAAAATGTCAGAGCCGATTGACTTCGGTATCTGCGAAAAAGGCAAAAGCGTGTATCAGCTTCTGACTTGGTGCGACGGTGAGGAAGCTAAAGAAGCACTTTACAATATGAGTGATGCCGAGCAATACGCCTACGGTCAAAAGGCGTCAGAAGTTCTGAAGCAGATGGAACAAATCGACCGCAAGCCTGCATCTATGGAATGGTCAAAGAATTTTTGTGAGCGTGTGGAGCATTATATCGAGCTTTATAGGAACTGCGGTTATACCTTCGAGGGCGATGAGCTGATTATTCGCTATCTGCAAACAAATCACACCTGTATCGGAGAGCGACCAACGGCACTGATGCACATGGATTTCCAGACGGATAATATGGTCATATCTCCCGAAGGTGAGCTTTACACCATCGACTTTCAGATGTGCGGCATAGCTGACCCGTATCACGTCCTCACAGGTGCAGGGGTCAGTGCTATGTATAGCCTTTCCTTTGCTATTGGGCAGATTGAGGGATACTTCGGCAAGGAAATCCCCGATGATTTTTGGGATAAATACAACTACTATATGACCGCCGAAATGCTCTATGCGTTTACTGTTGGAGTTCATATGGAAGAAGAACGAGAAGAAACGCTCCATATGTTCGATGACGAGGTAGAAAGACTGAAAAGCGGCGGCTTAAACATACCGGAGTGGTTTCGAAAGTGATTATAATAAGTGCTATATTTCAAAGGTCGCATTTCACGACCTTTGATATTGCATGCAAGTTATCACATAACCGATTTCCCAAAATGGGAAGTCGGTTTTCGTATGGGGTCATCAAAATGATGACTCCCTGATGCATTACTCAATTCTCGGATTAACTATCTGCCGTCAGCCTGACTGACATCAGCTCTGCTTCACGCTGTATATTTCCGTCGCAAATTGCGACGGAAAATCACCGCCCTGTTTCGGGGCAGTGGGCATTCTGTCAAGTCAAGTGCAACAAAAAATTTCATCAGGGGAATAAAGGTCTAGGCAAAATTTGGGACGAGTGTTGATGAGCTTCACAACCTCGTCAATCTCTGCCTGATTGATAAGGGTAAAATCAATGCCTTTGCGTTTTGGAAAGAAAAAGCGTAATAATCCGTTGGCGTTTTCATTGCTTCCTCTTTGCCAAGGCGAATGAGGGTCAGCAAAATAAACAGTTGTATTAAGCGCCTTTTCCATTTCTTTGAACATTGCAAATTCCGAGCCATTATCAAAGGTTATGCTTTTAGGCTTGAATTCAGAGAAGGCTTCGAGCACCGCATTATACAGCGTAACGCTTGAAAAATTATTTACCTTAACCGCAATTAGTTTTCGAGACTTTCTATCAACCAATGTAAGAAGTCCGCCTTTTCCTGCAGCAGCACGAACTGTGTCACCTTCCCAATCCCCAAACCGCATTCGTTTTTTAATCTCATCACTCCATTCGTGGATAGAGTGTTCAGGGTGTATGGTGTTGAATTTACTGCAGTCTTTAACCTTCAGTTTTCCGCGCCTGCGTAAATACTGTTTGGGCGTTAAACCTTTAAACAAACCACTTTTCAATGCACGATAGATAGTTGCGAAAGCTACTGTGTCATTTGGGTGCTTCTGACGCCATTTTGCTGCAATAATCTCTGGTGACCAATACTTTTTCAAGCCTTCTACTATATACTCGTACAGCTCGCTGCCAACAATTATTCTCTTATGGCGCACACAAGCCTTTCGACGGTAACGCGATTTGCTGTAAGCACCCCAAGAGTTATAAATGCCTTGCTTATTGCTGTTTCGCTTAATTTCACGGCTTATTGTTGACTTGTTCCTTCCTAACGTATTTGCGATTTCTGAAATTTTTTTGTCTTTTTTGAGCATTTCCTCTAGACAAATCCGTTCTTCTAGTGTAAAATGAGTATATGGCTTCATCTTTCTTCCTCCGTGTTAATGTTTTGGTGGTACATTCATTTTACACCTTGGAAGAGATGAAGTCAATCTTTTTTTGTTGCACTTGATATTATAGCATGCCGTGGTTTGAAACATCTGGGGTCGTAAATCACGGCCTTAGATAATAGCGTAACGATTCGTGTCGCTATTGAGATGACGGGATGTTTCGTCCCGTCATGCCGATGAAATCCTGATTTGGGATTTCATCTTTTTCGCCGCCGCTTAGTTTCAGATTTAACGTTCCGTTAAATCTTGTTATAATCTTTTCGGCTATGGAGTAACGATTCGTTACTCCATAATCGCCCTGACCTTCGCCCTTTTCGATAAGTACAACGGGCACTCCACAACCGTTGCTTTGAAGCTCTGTTTACATTTCTTCCGACATTTACGGCAGAGTATGTTATAGCAGATACGGTTGCGGTCGTTCAGGAATAATGACCATTCGATTTTTCGTTTATTGCTCATTCTCGGCATAATATAAATTCCTTTCATTATTATTTCGTAGTTAGGTCGTGTTTCACAAGCTAACTACGCTGCTACATAAGGGAGTAACGTTTCATGACGTCCTTAATCCGCGGACCCCCTCGCCCGTGAGAAAAATCTCTGATAATTCTGATGGGGTCGCAAATTGCGACTCCATCGTTTTTCACAAGCTGGGGTCATGAAACGTGACCTCAGATATTGTTGTTACAATAAATGCCGATGGGGGTATGATTTGGACCCTCATCTTTTTACAACGGTAGGGCGTGTTTCACACCTCACCCGATAACGATTCGTTATTGAGTTATGGAAGTAAAACTCAGCGACAATTCGGCGTTGAGTTTACATTGTATTAAAGGACACCCCGATTCAGTGCGGCATAATTTTGTGGGGTGGTAAAATGCTACCTCATCTTTTTTTCAAGGAGTGTCCAAATCGGACACCCCTTTATAACCTGTGTCGCATTTTGCGACGGTGGTTTAAGGACGCCGCAGATTGCGACGCCCTTTCAAGAGTGCGGTAAAACGCCGCATCCTTTTATTCGCTGTAAAGCTGTTCATACTCATAAATAGGAATATCGCAGATTGTATAAACAGCCTTTGCGATTTTGCCGTTTTCATCTCTCGGATAGCTTCTTTGCAGATAGCCGAGCTGCTCCAATTCCTTTAATCCGGACGATATGGCACATTCGCTTTCCTTGTGTAAGTACGCCAGTCCCTCTATGGAAAATCTCCATTCAGGCGGCAGGCTCAGCATACTCGCAAGCAGTCCTTTTGCTTTCAGCGACATATCCTCTCTTGATAAAAATTCGTTGTCCATCATAACAAAACGCTTTCTTTTAGCTCTTAAAATCGGCATAAAATTCTCCTTTCGCCATACCCCGAAAATCCTACTACAGTGTTTTCGGTTTCGCTGATTGATTGATAGGATTCTAAATGCTAAATCCTTTCTTTTTAAATCATAGCTACCTTGTTACTTAATAACAGCGGTTGTTTTCCCTCGCTGTATTTGTGTACGCTGTGATTCATTAGCTTGGTTTTTCCCTGACAGTAATAAGCCTGTTAGGAAGATTTCCGTTCAGGTTGAAAACTTGGATTTTCAACAATTTCACGCTGTTTCCTCCTTCCTGTAGTTCTCTCCAAAGACAACCTTATATAAATTTTCTTCGGCAATGAGATACTTTTTTCCTGCCATAAAGCACGGGAGCTGTCCTGATACGCACATCTGACGGATGCGATATTCGGTTAAGCCGTCAATGAGCTTAGCGGCTTCCTTAATGGTGAGGATTCTTCTTTTCTGAGTATTCATGGTGAATACCTCCTTAAAATTAAAATCAGCATTTCTGCCGACATCCGCCAAAGCGGTATGTAAATAAATCCTCGGTTATATTCAAAACTGTCATTTCAACCGTTTTACTCTCTATACACTGCCATTTTTCGGGCAATTTCTAAAGGCATAATAAAATACCCTCTACTATTCAAGCCGAAAAATTGGCGGGGTGGGCGAAAAAATATTATAATTTTCATCAAACTTTCATAAACGCCCATTTCGTTACGCACCACCGTGGCTGAAAAATACACTTCCTATACACTGTCATTTTTGAGGCTATTTTATTGGGTGTTTTGCAGAAAATTCAGAAATAAAATTTACCCCTCTAATATTCAAGGTAAAAAATCGGGCAGGTGCTAACCTTAATTTTTGATATTTCATCAAATTTTCATAAACAGATTTTTAATTCTCTACCCCTTCTTACCTGACAGAACGATTCGTTCGGTCAGCTTTCATGGCGAATACCTCCTTAACTTAAAATCAGCACTCTGCCACCATCCGCTTAGGCGGTATGTAAATAGTCCTCT
>JAZNST010000100.1:0-12003 GCA_045591405.1 Ruminiclostridium sp. | reverse complement strand
CCTGCGTTTCGCTATTGCTCTAGCCTTACCAGCATCAATATACCCGATAGTGTAACTAGCATCGGAGAAGAGTCGTTTAGAGACTGCTCTAGCCTTACCAGCATCAATATACGCGATAGTGTAACTGGCATCGGAGCTTGGGCGTTTAGGAACTGCACTAGCCTTACCAGCATCAATATACCTAATAGTGTAACTAGCATCGGAGAATATGCGTTTTACGGCTGTGATAAATTGAAAGAAAAATACACAAAGAATGGATTAACTATAATCGACAACTGCCTTATAGACTGTGACGAGAGTCTTACCTCTGCTTCTATTCCTAAGGGAGTAAGAATGATCGCAGGTGGAACATTCTACGACTGCTCTAGCCTTACCAGCATCAATATACCCGATAGTGTAACTAGCATCGAAGATGAGGCGTTTTACGGTTGCCATAGCCTTACCAGCATCAATATACCCGATAGTGTAACTAGAATCGGAGATTGGGCGTTTAGCTGGTGCTCTAGCCTTACCAACATCAATATACCCGATAGTGTAACCAGCATTGGAGAAAATGCGTTTGGCGAATGCTCTAGCCTTACCAGCATCAATATACCCGATAGTGTAACTAGCATCGGAAAGTGGGCGTTTCGTGGCTGCTCTAGCCTTACCAGCATCAATATACCCGATAGTGTAACTAGAATCGGAAGTGAGGCGTTTGAGGGCTGCGAAAAAATCCAAGCCACCTACAAAGGCAAAACCTATTCCTACTCCGACATTGACGAGCTTCGCAAAGCAATCAACGGTTGATTAGCGGCTTCTGGGATAAGAATGAAAAAGTAATAAAAAGTAAGGCGGCTTCGGGTTGCCTTACTTTTTCTTTTTAGGGCTTCTCTTCACCCAACTTTCACACTCGCACGGCTTGCTTTTCTGCGTGGCTTGTGATACAATATAAAGAAATAACGTATGGATTTCAGCGAGGTTGATATGTCTTACAGCGACGATAAAAGAGAGCTTCTTAAGCTCAAGCAGGGTATTATTGAAGAAAGCGAAACGATAAAGGAGCAGGCACGGCCTGAAAAATACGAGGTTCACGGTATAAAAAAGGTCGAGAACTTTTTTTACCACTATGGCGTGATTACGCTTGTTATTACGCTTGCGGCGGCGCTTGTGGGCTTCCTTGTTTATCAGCACGTTACAAAGCCTCAGGACGATGCAAAGGTTCTGATTGTCGCTGACGACGCTGACGTTTATTCAAGCATTTTCTTCAAGCAGCTTTATTTTGAAAATGCACTTGAATCATACACCAAGAACTACGACGAGAACGGCTACGTTCACGTTGACGCTTATCTTTACGATATGTCGGGCGACAGTTATAGCGACTCTCTTTTTGCAAATCAGCAGAAGCTCTACGCAGAGCTGTCTCTTGGCGAGGGGCAGATGCTTATCGGAAACAGAGAGATGCTCGACTGGATAAAGGGCGAGGACGAGGCGCCTGAGGAATATTTCATAAACCTCAAGGAGCGTTATCCTGATTCTGAAAATATAGTGGACAACTGCTACTATCAAATTAAGGGCACGACCTTCTCGGACGCTCTTAACTATGAGATTTCCTGCCCCGAAAATCTTTATATCGTAGTAATCAAAAAATACGAGGGCTTTACAGGAAGCGACGAAACAGCTTCGAAATGCCGTGAAAGAGCCTTGGAAATTCTTGACAATATCGTAAGCAATACGGTAGTCACGGTTGTTGAAGAATAAAAAAGTGGCAGCTTTCAACGTCTACTGCTGAAAGCTGCCGCTGGTTATTTGCGGTTGTTGTCAACTTCACGCTTTGCCAACTCTGCGTTTGATTCGTACTTGTTGATAACTCCGCCGTTATTCGTCGTTTTGTTATCCGTAATCGGCGAAGTCAGATTGAGAGGAGAAACAAAGCGCTTGCCCGTTTTTTTCTTCTTAAACAAAAAATCACCCCCACTTACTTTTTACAGAAAGGCGTTTGTTATGCAAAGAAAACCATTTTGGAAATTATTGCTTCTGGGCATTGGTTTTATGATGCTCGGAAATATTATGTCTACGATTATGACGGTTGCAATGGCGGTCGTTATGGAATATACCGCAGCTCAGGTCGTGCTTTTTATAATGACCTTCTTCGTGTTCTATTCGCTCGTGTTTACGGTTGCCTATAAAGACGGCGAAAGAGAGAGGGCAATGGTGAAAAATCACAGAGTTGAGGCTCCGATAAAGCTCAGATGGGTAAAAATCGGCGTTTGTATGTGGCTTGTAATGATTATTCCGTCGGTGATTCTTCTCGTGATGCGCCTTATGGAAGCCCAGAGCGCCTACGTTATTACGTACCGTATGATTTGCGGGGCAATTTACCCCCTAAGCTTTCTTGTGGGAATTGTATCTGAAAACGTCGCTGATATCGCAATTTTCCATCCGTTTATCTTTATGGGCGTTTATGCGCTTATACCTCTTGCAACACATATCGGCTTCAAATTCGGATTCGAGGACAAGTTCAACCCTCAGATTATGTACGAAAAAAAGTAATATTCCCAAGGCTTGTTTCATAGACTTTCAACAAGAAAACCTGTTGAAAGGACAATACTATGAAAATCTCAGATTCAAGAATACTCCACGCATTGTTTTTCCTCGTGTGCTTTGTTGCGGTTGCAATAGTAAGCGCTGTCAATAACGTTTCTGTGCCCGCTATCGCCACGCTCACGGAAAAAAGACTTGTCGTCATCGACGCAGGGCATGGCGGCGCCGACGGCGGTTGTGTGGGGGTTAACGGCTGTGTTGAGAAGGACATAAATCTGGCTATTGCGAAAAATCTTGCGGATATGCTAAGAGCGTCGGGGTTTGAAGTGGTTATGACGAGGGACAGCGACGTTTCGATTCACGATAACGGCGTTGAGGGGTTAAGGCAACAAAAAATCAGCGATATGGAAAACAGGCTTGAGATTATAAAAAGCTACCCCGATAGCGTTTTTGTTTCAATTCACCAGAACCAGTATACCTCCCCCGAATACTTCGGAGGTCAGATGTTTTATACGACAAATAACCCCCTGAACTTCAGACTTGCCCGAATAATGCAGGAGGAATTTGCCCGACTTCAAGAAGGCAACGACAGAGAAATCAAGCTTATAGATAACGGGCTTTACCTTTTCAAAAACACAACTCAGCCCGCAATTCTTATTGAGTGCGGTTTTTTATCAAACGAGGAGGACGCCTCGCTTTTATCAGACAGCGTTTATCAGAAGAAGGTTGCTTTTGCAATCTATAAAGGACTTATGACGCATTTTGCGGATACAAAAACAACGAATGTTGAAATTACGGAGGAGTTTTCAAGTGGCAAAACAGCGGACACTTTATATATGCAGTGAGTGCGGTCAGCAGTACCCGAAGTGGAGTGGAAAATGTAACTCCTGCGGCTCGTGGAATACGCTTGAAGAAAGCGTCGAGACGGTTGCAAGGGCTTCCTCTGCTCCCGTAAGAAAGCTCCCGTGTCTTCGTCTTAACGAGGTTTCCTACGATGACGACGTGCGTTATGCAACAGGCTCCTCAGAGCTTGACAGAGTGCTTGGCGGAGGGCTTGTAAAAGGCTCGCTGGTGCTTTTAAGCGGCGATCCGGGAATCGGTAAATCTACGCTCCTGCTTCAGATTTGCGAATATCTCGGAAAAAGCTACAAGGTGCTTTATGCGTCGGGAGAAGAAAGCCGAAGACAAATAAAGCTCCGTGCAGACAGACTCGGCGTTACGACGGATAATCTCTATCTTATTTCAGATACCGACTGCGAGGCGATAATTGCCGCTGCAAAAGAAAACAAGCCTCAGGTGCTTATCGTTGACTCTATTCAGACGATGCAGATGGCGGAGGTTTCTTCTGCGGCGGGAAGTCTCACTCAGGTAAGAGAGTGCACCAACGCTTTTATGCAGCTTGCAAAAAGCGAAGAAATCCCTGTTTTTATCGTAGGCCACGTTAACAAGGACGGGGCAATAGCAGGCCCCAAGGTTTTAGAGCATATCGTGGACACGGTGCTTTATTTTGAGGGTGAAAAGCAGCTTTCTTACAGGATTTTGCGTGCTGAAAAAAATCGCTTCGGGTCAACCAACGAAATCGGCGTTTTCAAGATGCTCGATAAAGGGCTTGAGGAGGTTCCCAATCCCTCTGCGATGCTTTTGTCGGGGCGTCCTAACGGCGTCAGCGGCATCAGTATACTTTGCACGATGGAAGGCACAAGGCCTGTTCTTGCCGAAATTCAAGCGCTTGTAAGCAAAACGGGCTTTCCCACTCCTCGCCGCGTCAGCAACGGCTTTGACTATAACAGGCTGTGTCTGATTCTCGCTGTGCTTGAAAAGCGGACAGGCTTTCTTTTCGGGATGTTCGACGTTTATATCAATGTAATCGGCGGACTTCGTCTTGACGAGCCTGCTTGTGACCTTGCGATTGCACTTGCTCTTTACTCAGGCCTTATCGACAGGATTATCCCTGAGGATCTGATGGTGTTTGGCGAAATCGGTCTTGGCGGCGAAATCAGAAACGTGTCAAATATCGTAGAGAGAGTAAAGGAAGGCGCACGAATGGGCTTCAAGGCTTGTATCGTGCCAAAATCTGCGCTCGCTTCGCTTGATAAGTCGGTTAATTACGGAATCAACATAATGGGCGTATCAAATCTTCAGCAAGCCTTCAAAGCCCTTGACGCTTACGAGGCGAAAAGACAGGCGGCTGAAAAATAGTTTTCCCTGTGCAACCGAAAATCGCTGGACACAGGCGAGGGCGTTTCAAGCCAAAAAATCAAGGCGAAAAAAATATTTTTTCGGGCGGATTGCGGCGTAAATCGTGCAAAGCCTTATTTCAAAGCGTTTTACACGCCGAGAAAAATTTCCCGAAAATTTGCAAAAAACGCTTGACAAACCCAAAAATATTTGCTATAATATAAAAGCTGTGAGGACACAGCACACTACCTGCGGAGGTGGTGGAATGGCAGACACGCTACTTTGAGGGGGTAGTGGGCGTACGCTCGTGTGGGTTCAAGTCCCATCCTCCGCACCATAACTGGACACCAGTTTTGATACATAATGTATCATGATTGGTGTCTTTTTTGTTATAATCGTTTACGGGAGATGAGAAAAGGACATGGAATTCAGGAAAGTATTCGACACCATACCCGACCAGTTTGACAAATACAGGCCGAGATACAGTGCAGAGTTGTTTTACGATCTGATTGAGTATGCAGACATCAGACCTGGTAAAACCGTCTTAGAGCTCGGCCCGGGAACAGGACAAGCCACCGATCCCATACTGAGTACAGGATGTGATTATCACGCAATCGAGCTTGGCGAACATCTGACAGAAATGATGAATCGTAAGTATAGTCAGTATCCGAACTTCAGCATCGTGAATGACGACTTTATCACATATAATTTTGGTAGTCAGAAGTTTGATATGATCTATTCCGCAGCAACTATTCAATGGATTCCCGAAGATATTGCGTTTTCCAAGACCTTTGAGTTGTTGAAAGCGGGCGGTATATTAGCAATGATGCTGACAAGGAGCGATTACAAAACACCGAACGGGGAATTATACAACAAGATTCAGCAGGTTTATTCCAAGTACTTCAAACCGGAAATCGAGTATAAGCACGGATTATTTAAATATACAAACGCACCCAATTATGGATATGTAGGCTTTGAAAAACGCGAGTATTACGGTAAGCGTGAGTTTACCGCAGACGAATATGTGGCATTTTCCGGCACACATTGCGATCACATTGTTATTCCGGAGCCTCATAGAAGCAAGTTATTTGACGGCCTTAGGCAGGCAGTTTTAGATGCCGGAAACAAGATCGTGTTCCATGACACTTTCACTTTATTCTTAGCGAGAAAGCCTTTATAAAGCATTGGGGTGTTCACTTTTTAATTATTTATGTACCTTTTAACGATAAGCTGCCAAAGGTGTGCATTTCGTATCAAAATTGCTCCTTACTTTCAAAAGACCTGTATCAAAAGATACGGGTCTTCTGTTTTTTCATTATTCTTTTTTCCTTATTCACTAAATTCTATGAATTATTGCAAATAATCTTTTTCGCTCAACATAGACAAAACGAAACACTGATCACATTGTGGTCGGTGTTTTTTGTTTGAAACGAGGGAGCCGACGAACGCAAAAATCGGATATGTGCATATTAAACAATATAATTGACAAGCGAGGTGCTTTTGGTTATAATGAAATAAAAATCACATAGGAGCGTGGGTTTTGTGAAAAGAAGATTAACGGCATTTTTAACGGTTGCTACAATGATTCTTTCCTTTTCGGGCTGTAATCAGCCTAAGGCGACTGAAAAGCCTGTCGGGCAGACAACGACTGCAGAACAGACTACTGCCGCCCAAACAAGCATAACAACAAGCCTGACCGACGAGACAACCACTACTCCGGAATCTGAAAAAGCTTCGGAAGAAGAACGTGCTGAGCGAATGAGGGAACAGTATAACGAAAAGCACGAAAAATATCTCAAGCGTTATGAAGCTTTTTCAAGAATCTATACTCTCCCCATAGTCAGCATTATCACTCTTGACAACGAACGGATTTTGTCAAAAGAAGAGTACGTAACAAGTATGGTGGACATATTTAACTGCGGTGAGGAATATGAACTTTCAGCCTTAGCAGGCGTAAAAGTACGAGGCAATTCCACAGCCGAAGGAAACGAAAAGCCCTATCGTATAAAGTTTGACCAAAAGCAGAATATGCTTGGACTTCACGAGGGTAAGGAATATAAAAGCTGGGTTCTTCTTCGTTCGCAGTGGAATTTAGCTATGGATTATATGGGCTTCAGCCTTGCCGACGCTATTCTCGGCGATGAATATTACAGCTCCGACTGCACCTATGTAAACGTATTGATAAACGGTAAGAGCATGGGCATATATCTTCTCTGTGAGCAAAATCAGGCAGGAAAAGATCGAGTAGACGTTTATGAGCCTGACGAAGCTGAAACAAGAACAGATATAGGCTATCTTCTTGAAATCGACAACTATGCAGACGAGGGTGAAGACCCGTTTTTCACAATGGATTATCTCGGCGCAGAAATTACGGATATAAGCGATAAGACGCATACCTTTGTCGAAGCGGATTACTCCATAAAAACGGATATTTTTTCAGATCAACAAAGAGCGTTTATAGAAAAGTATACAAAGGGCGTATTCGAGATATTATTTGAGGCGGCTGAGAACAATAAGCCTATGATGTTTGATGAGGATTATAACGTCGTTTCCGCACAGGGAGTATATTCCAACGCAAAAGAGGCGGCAGAGGCTGTTATAGATTTACGGTCGCTTGCAAACGTGCTTATACTTGATGAGCTTGTCCACGATTATGACGTCGGAGAAGGAAGCTTTTTTATGGCTGTTGATTTCAGCGAGAAAAGCAAGTACCAAAAGCTTACCTTCTTGGCGCCGTGGGATTTCAACTGGGCTTATGACGGGGACCCGAACACAAGATACTTTGCTTCAACCTTCCAACCTCTTGCCAACGATATTGACCGTTCAAACCCTTGGTACATAACAGCTATGAAAGCGGAATGGTTTAGAGAAATCGTCAAGGAAAAATGGACGCAGTTATATAATGACAAAGCAATAACAGCAACAACGGCGCAGGTAAGAGAGGGCGTTGAGGCGCTCAGAAACGATTTGGGCGACGAAAGCTGGAAGATTGACAATGCGGCGTATATTATGGACTTTGTAGACAAGCGTGCTGTATGGCTTAATAAACAATGGAGCACGGAAGTCGGGTATTGACAACTTCAGGGATTTGTAGTATCTTAAATAAAGGCCGAGAGATGTGTTCTCCTTGAATGATTGGCATTCTATGGAACGAAGCATTTCGTCGGCTTTTTTCTATATCCACAAGATTTGTAAAAAACAGCGGGGCATTACGCTCCGCTGTTTTTTTGGCTGTCTTTCGTTACGTCTGGTTTTTCGATTTAATAAGACTCTTTTTTGTTATTTTCAACAGATTCCCTGCACGGGCAATTCAAAACGATTTACTCCGCATACATTTCGTTAAATCTTCTTTCAATAAAATCCTCATCGCTCATATCGTCGAGCTTGTTTATTACACGTTCTCCAATGGCAAGCATATCCTTATCTTCGATATCGGGGAGGACTCCGAATATTTTTGAAATAGTTTCCTCTCGTGTGTCAGCAAAGCAACAACATATAAAGTTGATTTCTTCTACGGTAAAATCTGTAAGCATGTTCATAATTCTACTCCTTTTTTACTTATTCGGTTTTGGTTTATCGTCATCTGAACCATGTCAGAATCAGGGGCAAGGTAAGTTACCTTGTGCATTTTAGCAAATAACGGTGCAGGTATCTGCTGAATTATTTTTTAGTTTTCTTTTGGCACAGGGTTGTCCTCTGTAGGGCGGTGATTTCGTGCTACATATAGCACATCCTTATTCTACACTTTCATTTCAAAAACCTCTTTTCTTTATGATTGTTTAACTCTGACTGTATATAATTATATCAGAAAGCTTTGCGAATATATGTCCAATATTTTACCCAATAAAAATAAGGCGGTTATAAGCCGCCTTATCTATATTTTTATCTTTTATCAGAAAGTGAAATATCCGAATGAGCCGTCAGCACTGTCGAAACTATCGCCGAAGTAGTCTTCATAGTCGCTGAAATCGTCGCTGTCGAAATCGCCGCCGAATAAATCGTCGTTTTCCAAGCAGTCGTCGTCAAAGCCTTCACCGCCGCCGAAGCCGGGCTGAGACATTGCAAAGATAGCGAAGAGAGGATTCTGTGTTACAAGATTTTCCATATAAACGCTGAAATCGTAAGCAAGCTGTTCCATTGCCGCAGTAGGCTGAATATCAGTAGCTGTAAGCATGCTCATAATATCAATGGAGTTGGAAGAATCTACTGCAGGAGCTTCCTCGTAAACGAGAGTGGAAGGACCTGTTGTGGTTGTGATGGTTGCGTACTGCGTACCGCCCATTCCGATTGTACCGCTTACTACCTTATCGCTTCCGTTTACTGTTGTGGTGAAGTTGATGTCAAGGTTTGCAGAGCCGGCGATAACATTTACAGCTCCGTCGATTTCATCAGCTGTCATTCTGAGGTTGTTGTATGTAACTGTGAAAAGGGGAATGTTGTCCTGGGAAGCGGAAACAGTACCGCTGTTCTTATCGTCAGCCTTTGTGTTATAAGCTGAAACGCTGAACGCTTCAGAGCCGCCGACTGTTGCCTCAAGAGCAACGTCAGTCACGTTTTCGTCAAGAACAGTCACGATTCTGATTACGTCGCCGTTAACCTTGATTTCTCTGCAAGCGATAACGTCGTCCTTGATGTAAACGTTCATTGTAAAGATAGGCATAAGGCGCTGTTGGTCGGGCAACATACTTGTCATTGAATCAAGCGCACCGTCAGCGATAGACTTAACGAGGCTTCTGAGGTATTCAGCGGCGCTCATATTGCCCATCTGAGACTGGAAGGGCTTGAGAACGGAGGGGTCAACGCTCTTAGCGGCATTGTCAAACCATTCAAAGAACTTGTCGTTGTTGTAGAGCTTACCGCAGATTTCCTTGATGAGACCGAATACGTCCTCGTATGTGAAGTTCACAACAACAAGGTCAGCTTCGTAGGTAGCGTTTTCTGTTGTAAAGCTCTTACCCGATTCAACGGGGTACTTTGCCGTATAGCTGAAGTATGCGTTGAGAACGTCCTCGTAAAGAGATTCAAGCATCTTCTGAGTTTCTTCGTCAGCCTGTGCGGATGCCTGAGTGAGACTGTCGAGAGATTCGATTACAAACGCAATGTCAGAAACGTTTACAAGCTTGCATATAATAGAAGCGGGGATATTGTCCTTCAGCTGATACCAGAGCTTCTGGTTGAGGATTTCTGTTCCGCCCATTGTGTAAGTGCTCTGTGAGTATACGCTGTCTCCGTTCTTAACGCTTTCGCTTAAAATGGAGAGGTTAGCATAGCTCTGCACTGCCTCTTGTATTTCCGGGGGAATATTTTCTGTTGTAAGGGCAATGTCAATCTTTGTGCGCTGGTTGAAGATTGCTTCCATATCAGCGCCGTCAGCGCCTTCTGCTGAGAAAGCCTTTGTGAGATGGTCAATGGAATTTCTTTCAGCCTTTTCGTAAGCGCTCTTGTTGTTAAATACAAAAAGGAAAAGTATAACGAGAACTGCCGCTACCACAAGGATACCTGCCGCACCGATAATAACCCACTTAGCCGCTGAGCTTTTCTGAGGTGCTGTTGCAACGGGAGCAACGTAAACGGGCTCTTCAAAAACAGGGCTGTTTGTAGGCTGTGGATATGGGTTCTGCTGAGTAGTCTGCTGAGCAGAATTCTGATTCTGATTCATTTCGTCCATAATTACCTCCTGTGAATATGAAATATGAACATTTATAACATATTAATTATAACAGATTTTTTTGAGATTGCAACTTCTTTTCAAATGTGTTAATATAAAAATATAGAATATCAATCAGAGTTTTTTTGGCAAAAACCAACAAATGAAAGGAGAAAATATTATGAAAGTTGTTGCGCTGAACGGAAGTCCGAGAAAAAACGGAAATACCTTTACTGCATTGAGTAGGGTCTGCTCCGTGCTTAACGCTGAGGGAATAGAAACGGAGATTGTCGATATCGGAAGTCTCAAGCTCACAGGCTGTCACGCCTGCGGCTACTGCTCGAAAAACGGCAAGTGTGCCTTTGACGACGAGGTTAATGCTCTTGCACCAAAGCTTCTTGACGCCGACGGAATCGTTATCGGCTCGCCCGTTTATTACGCTGATATAAACGCAACGCTCAAGTGCTTTTTAGACAGATTCTTCTTCGTTTACGGAAAGGACGAGAGAATCCGCTTTAAGCCGGGTGCGGCTGTTGTTGCGCTCAGAAGGGCAGGGGCAATTCACGCTTATCACTCAATCAACAGCTATTTTGGAATCACAGAAATGCTCGTTACTCCGTCTATGTACTGGAACGACGTTCACGGTGCGGCTCCCGGTGCCTGTGCTGACGACGCGGAGGGAATGCAGCTTATGGAAGCAATCGGCAGAAATATGGCTTATCTCATAAAGCTCAGAGCTGAAAGCTCGATTACCCCTCCTGAGAAGCTTATAAAAATCAAGAGCTGACCTTTGGCATAAAATTCGCCTTCACAGCATAAAAAATGGATAAGCATACAACTGCTTGGAGGGATTTTATGCTTGAGGCTCTTGAATTTATAAATAAGAACGTGCTGTGGGGAGTACCGACGATCGCCTTATTTTTGGCGTGCGGAGTTTTCTTTACGCTAAAGCTCAGATTCGGTCAGCTTCTGGGCTTTGGGACGATAATGAGAACCACGCTCTTTTCAAAGAAAAAAAGCGACGACAAGAAAAACCTTTCTCCGCTTCAGACGCTTATGGCGGCTCTTGCCACCACAATCGGAACGGGAAATATCGTTGCCGTAAGCTCAGCGGTCGTAATCGGCGGTGCGGGTGCGGTTTTCTGGATGCTCGTCTCGGCTCTTTTCAGTATGGCGACCTGTTACGCAGAAAACGTTCTTGGGATGAAATATCGCAAAAGAGGAGCCGACGGAAGCTATTTCGGAGGCCCCTTCTTTTATATGGAAAGAGCGTTCCGTTCAAAAATAATTGCAAAGATAGTTGCGGCGCTGTGCGTGCTTTCGGGCTTCGGAATGGGTAATATGACTCAGATGAATTCGATGGCGTGGGCGGTAAAAAGTGCGTTTGGAATTGACCAAAGGGTGACGGGCGCTGTTGCGGCGGTAATAATCGGCTTTATAATTTTCGGCGGAGTAAAGCGGCTCGGAATACTCAGCGAAAAGGCTGTTCCCGTTTTTTCGGGGGCTTATATAATCGGTTGCGTTGCGATAATTTTCACCCATTTGGGCGCTGTCCCCGAAACGCTTTCGCGTATTTTTTCCGAGGCGTTTACCGTTCGTGCAGGCGCAGGCGGCTTTTTTGGCTCGGCTATGATGCTTTCAATGAGCTGGGGGAT
>JAZNST010000099.1:0-8526 GCA_045591405.1 Ruminiclostridium sp. | reverse complement strand
TCCTGATAAACACAGAAGTTGAGCCAGTTTGAGTACATAAGGCTTGCGTGGGCGCGCCAGGTGAAAAGGGGGGTGTTTTCGGGGTTGTCATCGGGGAAATAGTTTTCGGGGATTGCAATATCGAGTCCCTTTCCGATGTCGCGGATATATTCGTTTTTGAGCGTATCACGGTCGTATTCGCCGTGACCTGTTATGAAAATCTGTCTTCCCGTCTTGTCAGCGACAAGATAAACCCCCGTAAGATCAGACATGGCAAGAATGTCGAGGTTCGGATTTTTCTGAATATCCTCTGCACGAACCTCAGCGTTTCTTGAGTGAGGAACGAAGAACACGTCGTCAAAGCCCTTGAGCAAGGGGTGATTTTCAACGCAGACCTTGTGTGGATAAACGCCTGAGATTTTTTTGGGGAGCATATATTTTTCGATTCCATAGTGGTAGTAAAGCCCCGCAAAAGCCCCCCAACAGATATGAACAGTGTTGAAGGCGTGAGTTTTTGTCCACTCCATAATCGTACAAAGCTCGTTCCAGTAGTTTACCTCCTCAAACGCCAGCTTTTCAACGGGCGCTCCTGTGATAAACACGGCGTCAAAATACTCGTCCTTGACCTCGTCGAAGCTTGTGTAGAAGTTTTCAAGGTGCTCAAAGGAGGTATTTTTTGAAAGGTGAGTTTTAGTATAAATGAGCGTTATGTCTACCTGAAGCGGAGTATTTGAAAGAAGTCTCAGAAGCTGAGTTTCTGTTTCTATCTTTACGGGCATCAGGTTCACTATTGCAATTTTAAGCGGACGAATATCCTGTGACGACGCCTTATCGGTTGACATCACGAAGATATTTTCCTTTGCAAGAGTTAAATAAGCAGGCAGGGTGTTGGGTATTTTAATCGGCATTTTCGTTGTCCCTTCATAGTTTCTTCCTTTCATTTTATCACATATCTGAAATTTTTTCAATAGCGTGTTATTTCTATGGACAACCGTGACAAAAAATGCTATAATCTAACAAGAGGATTTCGGGCTGACATAAAGCGAAACGGAAAGGCGGTACGCTTATGGATATTGTTGGAATAATCGAAAAAAAGAGAGATAAAAAAGAGCTTACTGATGAGGAAATCAGATTTTTCATAAAAAGCGTCTGCAACGGAGCCGCAGCAGATTATCAGATAAGTGCGCTTTTAATGGCGATTTATCTTAATAAGATGACCGATAGAGAAACTGCCGTGCTTACCGATGCAATGGCTCACAGCGGCGATATAATGGATTTGTCCTTTGCTCATGGGATAAAAATTGACAAGCACAGCTCAGGCGGCGTAGGGGATAAGACAACGCTCGTCGTTGCCCCGTTAGTAGCGGCTTGCGGTCTTAAAGTGGCTAAAATGTCGGGCAGAGGGCTTGGCTTCAGCGGAGGAACGATTGATAAGCTTGAATCAATCAGAGGCTTTCAGACGTCGCTTCCCGAAGAAAAGTTCAGAGAGCTTGTGAATAAGAACGGACTTTGCGTTATAAGTCAGACAAAAGACGTCGCAACAGCAGACAAAAAGCTTTATGCGCTTCGTGACGTTACGGGGACGGTTCCCGATATGTCGCTTATTGCAAGCAGTATTATGAGTAAAAAGCTCGCTTGTAACAGCGACGGAATCGTTCTTGACGTAAAGGTTGGTTCGGGAGCGTTTGTGAAAACGGTTGAAGAAGCGGTTGAGCTTGCTCAAAAAATGGTTGCAATAGGAACTGCTAACGGAAAAAAGACCGTTGCGGCAATAACGGATATGGATCAGCCTCTTGGCTTTGCTGTGGGAAATGCGCTCGAAGTCGAAGAAGCGGTAAAAACTCTAAAGGGCGAAGGCCCCGAAGATTTTACCGAATTGTGTATGATAATAGCGGGCTTTATGCTCGTTCTTGGCGAAAAGGCAACTGACTTCGCTGAAGCAAGGGGGCTTCTTGCTGACGCAATAAAAAGCGGCAGAGCGTTTGAAAAGTTCGCTGACTTTGTCCGTGACCAACAAGGCGACGTTTCGGTTATAAATAACACTGAGCTTCTTCCGAAGGCTAAGCTCGTTGAAAGCGTAAAAGCACAGCACGACGGCTTTATAGGCTCGATTATGACTGAAAATATCGGTCGTGCGGCGATTATTCTCGGTGCAGGGCGACTCAAAAAGGAAGACAGCATAAATTTTGCAACGGGAGTCGTATTCAGAAAAAAGGTCGGCGACAGCGTTAAAAAAGACGATGTTATCTGTGAAATTCACGCTGACGACGAAAAGAGCGCTCAGTCGGCAAAGGAGCTTATCCTTTCGTCCGTTTCAATTTCAAAGAGCGCAGAAAAAAGAAAAATGCTCATTGCCTACGTAGATAAGGACGGTGTTCATTATGAGTGAAAACGAGCTTATAAAGGCTTCTCTTGAAGCGGCAAGGTCAGCCTATTGCCCTTATTCGCACTATCATGTGGGAGCCGCACTCCTGTGCGCTGACGGAACGCTTTACACGGGCTGTAACGTCGAAAACGCAAGCTACGGTGCGACAAACTGTGCCGAAAGGACGGCAATTTTTAAGGCAGTAAGCGAAGGCAAGCGTGAGTTCTCGGCTATTGCAATATCCTCCTACTCACAAAAGCGCGAATCGTCAATGCCTTACCCGTGCGGAATCTGCCGACAGGTTATGTCGGAATTTTGCAAAAGAGATTTTACCGTCATCGTAAGCGACGGAGTAAATACAGAAAAGTTTATGCTTGAAGAGCTTCTTCCCAAAAGCTTCAACGTGTGATTGCACAGAAAAGGAGAAAAAATGAAAAAGATTATCTCATTTATTATCGGGGCGGCAGTGCTCGTAGGCTCGTTTGCGGGCTGCAGCGCAGAAAATAAGCAGGCTGAGCTTCCCTCCGACACAACGATAAACCTTGATTTCCCGTCGGGGATTACTATTCCCGACGCAAGAACAGATAAGCTTCAGCTCCCCGACAATGAGGCGCTGAAATTTGTCGATGATATGAAAATAGGCTGGAACCTCGGAAACACTCTTGACGCTACTACTGAAAATAAAATCGACGAGCTTTCGATTGAAAAGTCGTGGTGCGGCTTTTATACGACTGAGCAGATGGTTCTTGACATCAGAAACGCAGGCTTTAATACAATAAGAATCCCTGTGACCTGGCATAACCACGTCGATAGTGATTTCAATATCAGCAAGGTCTGGCTCGACCGTGTCCAGGAGGTTGTCGATTACGCTTACAATAACGGAATGTACGTAATCCTCAATATCCATCACGATACCGATAAAAGCTACATTTACCCCGACAACGAGCATATCGAAGGCTCGGAAAAGTACATAAAGAAAATATGGGGACAGATTGCAGAACGCTTCAAGGATTATGGCGAGAAGCTCATCTTTGAAACCCAGAACGAGCCAAGACTCATCGGAACTCAGAGTGAGTGGTGGGTTCAGGACGGAAGCGATATTGCAAAGGAAACCATCGGCTGTGTAAACAGACTTAATCAGGCGGCTGTTGATACCATAAGAGCAACAGGCGGCAATAACGCCGAACGCTATATTATGGTGCCGTCTTACTGCGCTTCTTACAGCTACGTAATATCTGACCTGTTCAAAATGCCCGACGATAGCGCCGACAATAAAATTATCGTTTCAGTTCACGCTTACACCCCTTATAATTTCGCTCTCCAAGCCCCCTCCGATAACTCAAGCACAGCGAAGTTCGTAATCGGTGCAAAGGCGTGCTGCGGTGAAATTGATACGTTTATGAGCGCCCTTTATGAAAAGTTCACAAGCAAGGGAGTTCCTGTTGTAATAGGCGAATTCGGTGCAAGAGACAAGTTTGATAACCTCGAAGCGAGAGTCAATTTTTCCGCTTATTATATTGCAAAGGCAAGATCTGTCGGTATAAGCTGTTGTTGGTGGGATAACAACGCCTTCACAGGAAGCGGCGAGCTTTTCGGCATTTACAACAGAAGCACAAACACTTGGAAATACCCCGAAATCGTATCAGCGCTTATGCTTAATGCAAGATAAAAATAAAGGGACGGCGGTTGCCCAACTTCTCATAAGGAAGTTGGGCAGTTTTATTCGCCTTGGGCGAGTTCTATTGCTTCGCAGTGGTATTCGGCTTGCGCCGAGTGATATTCGCTTCGCGAGTTTTATGGCGAATAAGATATCATTGAAGCCGCAAGGTTTCAATATCACTATTGCGACAGCAATAATATCACTCCGACGAAGTCGGAATATAACTCTTGCTTTCTCTGCTAATCTATGATATAATACGTCCGGTATTGTAGGGGTATGGGCGTTGCCCTGTGCCTTTGTAATACAAAGGCGAAACTGGCGATAAACAAATATTAAATTCTTTGTCAGATCAGGAGACATTATATGGAAGAAAATAACACGAATGTGTATGATATTACCGTAGTTGGTGCAGGACCTGCCGGAAGCATTTTTGTTAGCGAAATAGCAAAAGTACGCCCCGAGTTGAAGATACTGATTATAGATGGACAACAACCTACGTCTGCCAAGCCGTGCGGCGGTCTTCTTGCTCCTGATGCTCAAAAACTACTTGCAAAGTTTGATTTGGTTCTCCCCAAAAGTGTTCTTGAAGATCCTCAGATCTTCGCCGTGCAGACGATTGATATTGATAAAAAATTGGTTCGATATTATCAACGTCATTATCTCAATATGAATAGATACGCGTTTGACCAGTGGTTGCTTTCTCTTGTTCCATCGCACGTGGACGTACTCAAAGGTCGGTGTGGGAAAATAGAAAAAGACGATGATCTTTTTAACGTTTTAATAAAGCTCTCCGATGCTGAAATACAAGTGACCTCAAAGATGATCGTTGGCGCTGATGGCGGCAACTCCACCGTCAGACGTACGTTCTTTGAGCCTATGCGTGTGCAGTATGTTGCGATACAACAATGGTTTAAGTTTAACGGTCAAAAGATGCCTTATTATTCTTGTATTTTTGATTCTAAGACAAGCGAGAGTTGTTCTTGGACGATACATAAAGGAGATCACATTATATTTGGCGGTGCATTCAAACGGAAAGGATGCCGCGAGGCTTTTGATACACAGAAATCAAGGATTGAGGAATTTTTGGGCAATTCTTTTGGTGATGCTGTTAAAACCGAGGCATGCCTTGTATCCAGTCCGCGCAACGTAAAAGACTTTCGGACGGGAAAAGACAATATATTTCTTCTTGGGGAGGCGGCAGGCTTTATCAGTTCCAGTTCATTTGAGGGTTTGAGTAGTGCTATATTCAGTGGAAAAATGCTTGCAGATGCGTTTGAATCGGGAAGATCTTGCAGTGATATTCAGCGAAGATATAAAAAAAGCACACGTGGTTTGAAATGTAAGCTTTTGCTTAAATCTGTAAAAAGAATTTTCTTATGTAATCCGTTTACCCGATGGATCATAATGAAAAGTGGTGCACAAAGCATTTCTCCTTATGCAAAAAAAGACAAGAAATTTCAAAACTAAACTGTTTTTTGAAAATAACATAACCCCGACAGACATTGACAATCTGTCGGGGTTAATTATTTGCTGCGGAGCAAATTCACATCTGCGAGTAAACTTCCTTATGAGAACCAGCCCTTGCTGTCCCTTTTTTGTTTGCAACAGGCGTAAAAAGCGCAGGGGAGAAATCAGCGGCAGGAAGCGGACGTAAATTTCCCCATTTTTCTGTTGACAACGGCGGCGCTTTCGTGTATAATATTACTGTTGCAAAAAAGTAAATAGCTACGGAGACGTATCGAAGTGGTCATAACGAGAACGACTCGAAAGGTAGCCGAGTTTATCACTCTGCAACTTGCGAAAGCTCTTGTTTTCTCGCAATATCTCGCAAATGCTTCATTTTTCTTGAATTTTGGATGAATGCATTTTAACTTCTGCCTTGCAAAAGCCGTGCAAAATTCAAACTTAACTTAATACGGAGAGATATCGAAGTGGTCATAACGGGGCTGACTCGAAATCAGTTTGCGCTCACGCGCACGAGGGTTCGAATCCCTCTCTCTCCGCCAAGATTGACTCATAGGTCGTTGAGACTTATGAGTCAATCTAATCTTAGGGCAACAAAAGCTACCCATTTTTATTCTCGGAGTTTGATCCAGGAAGGAGGTAGCTTGATGAACCTCAATGTTTTATTTGATTGGAAGTTCGTTGTTGCTCTCGGTGGGACAGCTGTTGCTTATATAGTTGTAAGTAAACTTGATGCTTCAGCAATCAAAGAAGTATCGCTTCATATGGTTGATGCTTATAAAGAATTAGCAATTGCCAAATCCGGGCTTTGTTAATTCACCACCACTCTTAGGCACACAGTCTTCGGATTTGTGTGCCTTTTTATTTGCAAATATTGTTAAGGAGGAGCATAATAATGTTTGACTTTAGAAAAACACTTGTAGATAAAGCAGAAAAATGTTTACACATTTTTGTGCAAGCACGAATTGATAATTTGAATATTGACGATTCATGGAAAAACAATCTTCCCTCATTTGTTGATGCAAACTATAAGAATTATCCTGCGAATTATCAATTTTTAAAAGACTACTTTCGTCAAAACGCCCCTTCTACATTACAAATCGACCTTTTAGATATTACCGCACTAAAACCTCTTTTGGAATATTATAATGAGTTAAAACCAGTAATAGATTTTGGAGAGAGTAGAATAAATTCCAAAGTGAAACGACGTCTTGATGATTTAGGGGACTTAAGAAATTCGCTTAAGCACTATAATGAAGTCGTTCCTACTTCTTTTAAGGATGCTTTTATAATAGACCAATTAGAGTGTTGTAGCATAATAATAAGGTTTTGTTCCTTCGCGATTAGGGAAAACATTAGTATTGTTGAATACAAGCATATTATCAACGAAGTATTGAAAGTGCAAGAGCAAATTTACACAGATAATTTTTTTATCAACGATTATCAATATACAGAACTTGGTGATATCGATTTTAGTGATCTGTTATTAAATGCTGAGTCAGGCAATATTGATGCTCAGTTATTGTTAGGAAAATTATATTGGGAAGGAAATAGAGTAAAACAAGATTATGGAAAAGCTTTTCTTTGGTTTTACAAAGCTGCGATCAAAAGCAATCCTAAAGCTGAATATCATGTTAGTAAGTGCTATAATAATCCTTGGTGTGTAGATCCTGACATAGATAAATCCAAAGAATGGCTAATGAAATCCGCAAATCATGGTTATGGTATTGCACAATACGAGTATGCTTTGAGCCTGTTTTTTGAAAATGATAAAAATGACACAAAGGTTGTTGAATTATTGAATTCGGCTATCAATCAAAATGTTCCAAGTTCTTTTCACCTTTTGTCATTGTGCTATGCTTTGGGTCGCGGAGTGAAAAAAGACACGAACAAGGCATATCAATTAAAAGCTAAAGCCGCCTCGCTCGGTTGTGTGCAGGCATGTTTAGAACTCGCTAAATTAGCTACAAAAGATAACAATAATCAAGAAGCCTTAAAATGGTATAGAATCGCTGATGAGAACGGAAGCGTCGAAGCACAAAATGCTATCAAAAAATATATGAACAAAGGTAAATTCTAATTGCACAGACCGAGTTTTTTTACCTCGGGCTGTGTTATTATTGAAAGGCGGTTTTGTAAAATGAGAATATCGCATTTTGGAATAATGATCCAAGATAAACCGACAAATCACATTAATAAGGAGTTATATTTATCTGCCAAACCCGAAGGAATACCAGGCTGGACAGAAGATCATTACATCAAACAAATATCAAAGGCTGACTTGAATTATGATCTTAATATGTCTTATTTCAACTCGCTTACCTTTGATGAATTTGATTTATGTTTGTTACAACAATGCCAAAAATTCAAATTCGTCGAATGTAAAGATTTAACCGAACTTGATAACAAAACGGGCGTATATATGCTTGTGTTGGACGATTACAAGCAAGTATATATCGGTATTTCTGACAATATTAAGCGCAGAATAATTAGCCATTGGAATAAAAGAAAATCATTGGAGCGTTTGATCTTTGGCGATATCTGTAATTCAATTCTATCAATTGATTCGTTTGGTGCATTAGATACAACGAGAGTATTTTACATAGAAACACCGTCAACATACAAAACCGAAGAAAAAATTGTTAAAAACTTTCCCTCAGGATATATGTTGAATCGAACTGCGGGCGGAATCGGTTCATATGAAACAAATACCGATGGCGAGTCGATGGCAAAACTTACTGTTTTAGCAAACAGAAAAACGAGAAATTTGATTGATTTTTTGGATATCAAAAGATTGAAAAGCATTGTTCCTGAATCTGATTTCAAATATTACTTAAAAAGATATCCGGAATTGTTGAAGAAATAATTTTTTATCAAAGGGGTGGACAAATCGTTCACCCCTTTGTCATGTTTATCTTAACCCAGAGCTTTACTCATCGCAGCGCCGGTGTCTGCTTTCGCCACGGCATCGAGGTGGCTATAGATATTGGCGGGAGTGCTCATATCGCTGTGCCCGGGCCATTCCTGGATCTGCTTCATTGGCACGCCCTGTGCGAGG
>JAZNST010000098.1:0-3658 GCA_045591405.1 Ruminiclostridium sp. | reverse complement strand
GGAATCAACCCCGACACAAGAGTTAAAGATCTCACCGACGACGAAAACGCGTTGATCAGAGATTACATCGACAAGAACTTCATCGTTGAAGGCGACCTCAGAAGAGACGTTGCACTCAATATCAAGCGCCTCGTAGAAATCAACTGCTACCGTGGCGTTCGCCACCGCAAGGGCTTACCTGTTCGTGGTCAGAGAACAAAGACCAACGCAAGAACACGTAAGGGTCCTGCTAAGACAATCGCAAACAAGAAGAAATAATAGGAAAGGAAGCTAATAAATGGCAGCGAATAAAAACGTTAAGAAGGCTGGCGCTCCAAGACGTCGTGACCGTAAGAATATCGAAAACGGCGCAGCTCATATCCAGTCCACATTTAACAATACAATCGTTACAATTACCGACCTTCAGGGTAATGCTCTTTCTTGGGCATCCGCAGGCGGAATTGGTTTCAAAGGCTCTAAGAAGTCCACACCGTTCGCAGCTCAGACAGCAGCTGAAACTGCAGCTAAGGCAGCAATGATTCACGGCCTTAAAACAGTTGAAGTTTACGTTAAGGGCCCCGGTTCAGGACGCGAAGCAGCTATCAGAGCTTTATCAGCAGCAGGACTTGAGGTTAAGATGATCAAGGATGTAACCCCAATCCCTCACAATGGATGCCGTCCTCCTAAGAGACGCCGCATCTAGTTCACAATCAAGTATCTCGTTTACTTGATGTCGATTATTCGATATTTTATTAAAAACGGAGGAAAATACTAATGGCAGTAGATAAAACACCTGTGCTTAAAAGATGTAAAGCACTTGGAATAAGCCCCACAGTTCTCGGATACGGTAAGGAAACCAACAGAAAGGGAAACGCAAATTCCCGTAAGAAGGTTTCTGAATACGGAATGCAGCTTAAGGAAAAGCAGAAGCTCAAGTTCATCTATGGCGTTCTTGAAAAGCAGTTCTATCATTACTATGAAATGGCTGTTAAGCAGGAAGGCGTTGCAGGTGAAAACCTTCTCCAGCTTCTCGAAACAAGACTTGACAGCGTAGTTTTCAGAATGGGTCTTGCAACAACAAGACGTGAATCCAGACAGCTCGTTGGTCACGGTCACTTCCTCGTAAACGGCAAGAGAGTTGATATCCCTTCTTACAGAGTTAAGGCAGGAGATGTAATCGCCCTTTCCGAAAAGAGCAAGAAGAGCCCCAAGTTTGCAATGATCGAAGAGACAACTAACGGTCGCCTTATTCCTCTTTGGCTTGATATGAATAAGGAAGCTAAGAGCGCAAAGGTAACTCGTTTACCTCAGCGTGACGACCTCGATTTCGAAATCGAAGAACAGCTCGTTATCGAATTGTACTCCAAGTAATAGCCTTAGCATATCAGCTATGGTGCAGTTATTTTTAATTTACAATTTTCATAATCGTAATTTAAAATTAACTGGGGCATTTCTATTGCAAAACTGGTATAAATGCCCTTTAGACGATTTTAACAAACTTGTAGGAGGGTTAAAGAATGCTTGAAAAAATTGAAAAGCCGGAAATTGAAACCATAAAGCTCAGACCCGATGGAAAGTACGGTATGTTTTCCCTCGAGCCTCTTGAATGTGGTTATGGTAACACGCTTGGCAACAGCCTCAGACGCGTATTGCTCTCCTCTTTGCCCGGAGTTGCAGTTACTTCCGTAAAGATTGACGGAGTTCAGCATGAATTCTCCACAATCCCCGGTGTTAAGGAAGATGTAACTGAGATTATTCTCAATGTTAAGGGCTTGATAGCAAAAATGTACGGCGAGTGCCCTAAGACAGTTTATATTGAAGCCGAAGGCGAGTGCGAGGTTACTGCAGGCGATATTAAGGCTGACAGTGAAATCGAAATCCTCGACCCCGGTATGCACATTGCAACCCTCAGCGCAGGTGCTAAGCTCTATATGGAGCTTACATTCGACAGAGGCAGAGGCTATGTGAGCGCTGAAAAGAACAAGCAGAGAATGCAGCCCGTTATCGGCGTAATCGCTGTTGACAGCATTTATACACCTGTTCTCAAGGTAAATTATACTGTTGAAAACACTCGTGTTGGTCAGAGAACAGACTTCGATAAGCTCATTATCGAGGTTTGGACAGATGGCACAATCTCTGCAAAGGAAGCTGTTTCCTATGCAGCCAAGGTTCTTTGCGAGCATCTTCAGCTTTTCGTTGAGCTTTCCGACGAGGGAACTCAGCCTGAGCTGATGGCTGAAAAGGACGATAAGAGCAAGGATAAGATTCTTGAAATGACAATCGAAGACCTTGACCTTTCAGTTCGTTCCTTCAACTGCCTCAAGCGCGCAAATATCAACACAGTTGACGACCTCATTTCTAAGTCACCTGAAGAAATGATGAAGGTTCGTAACCTTGGTAAGAAGTCCTTTGAAGAAGTAAGAGCAAAGCTGATTTCGCTCGGTTTTGACCTTGCTGAACCTGAAGACGCATAATCAAATGACATATTAACATATTGTCAGAAAGGAGAAATCACAATGGCAATGAGAAAACTGGGAAGAACCAGCGACCATAGAAAAGCAATGCTCAGAGCAATGGTAACATTCCTCCTTGAAAACGGAAAGATTGAAACTACCGTAACAAGAGCTAAGGAAGTTCAGAGCGAAGCTGAAAAGATGATTACACTTGGTAAGAACACAGACCTTCACAGCAAGCGTCAGGTTTTTGCTTATGTAACAAAGGAAGCAGTGAGCAAGAAGCTTTTTGACGAAATCGCTCCTAAGTACGCAGACAAGAAGGGCGGTTACACAAGAATTTATAAGATCGGTCCCAGACGCGGCGACGCTGCTGAAATGGCAATTATCGAGCTTGTATAATTAGAAAATGCAGCCGAGGGTCTTTCCTTCGGCTGTTTTTTATTTCTTGAGAAAAATAAACGATTGAAACAATTCAATCAGAATGTGAAAGTGAAAGGGAAAAAGGAAATGAAAAAGAAAATTTTAGCTTTAGCTATGACATTGGCGGTATTAGCCTCACTTACAGGCTGTGCTGAAAACAACAAGGCAAGTGAGCCTGTAACTGAACAGACTACAACTGCACCTGTAACCGAACTGACAACCCCCGAAGCAACAGAGCCAGAAAAAACAGACAAGTTCGCATCTCTCAGAGAAAAGATGTCCGAAAACGACCTGTGCGCTGTTGCCTATATCGGCGGCTGTGAGAGCGTTGATGGCATTGAAAGCCTTGTCGCAAACAGTGCTTGTGCGGCTCAGTATCCGTTTATAACCGAAAGCGCCGACAGAAAAATTGTTTCCGCTGACGGAGGCTGGGACGTTTATTGCATCGTTCCTGCTGACGAAAACACGACGATAACCGTCTCAGGCGTGTCGCTCGACGAGAACGCAGAAATCGTTGAAACAGGCGTGGTTTATAGCGGTAGCAACGAGGTTGTAGTGCTTTACTGCAACGTAAGCGATATTCTTGCTAATGCCCTCGTGACTGCTACCTCAGGTGATAAGTCCGTTTCGTTCAGCCCACATCTCAGCCTTCGTGACGGAAGTCTCGAAACAGCTGAAAGCGGCGTCTATGACTTTACAGTAGATCTCCCCTCCATAGCCGGCTAACCATCGTTTCTTAAAAGCACGCTATGTAGAGGTAACACACAGGCAGAAATTTATTGAGGGGAACCTTTCTGAAGAAA
>JAZNST010000097.1:0-7119 GCA_045591405.1 Ruminiclostridium sp. | reverse complement strand
TAGGCTCAGCTTATCCGTCGGGAAACGAAAGCGCAAAACCTCGTGGCACCCACTCCCGCTCGCTCCGCTCGCCTTCGGGGTACGCTGGGGTTTTGCGTCTCTCGCTCTTTTCAAACCCCAATCTCTCCCCCAAAGCACAAGCCTCGCTCTCCCCCGTTCGCTTCGCCGCCTTGTCCCCACAGCAACCCCAAAACCTACGCTCAGGGGGAGGCTCGTTTTTGCGTAGGCTCAGCTTATCCGTCGGGAAATCCAAGCGCAAAACCTCGTGGCACCCACTCAGCCTCGCTCCGCTCGCCTTCGGGGTACGCTGAGGTTTTGCGTCTCTCGCCCTTTCCAAACCCCAATCTCTCCCCCAAAGCAAAAGCCTCGCTCTCCCCCGTTCGCTCCGCCGCCTTGTCCCCACAGCAACCCCAAAACCTATGCTCAGGGGGAGGCTCGTTTTTGCGTAGGCTCCGCTCACCCCTCGTCTGCGCCTTCGGCTCAGTCTCGGCGCTCGCTTCGCCCCGACTCCCCGACGAATTTTTCCTCGCAGTTGACAATCGGACGATTTAGTGGTAAAATGGTTTCAGTGAAAAAACAACAGCGTTTTGCAACCTGTTGGGCGAGACGGAGGTAATATATTGATAAAAATAAGAAATCTTCAGAAGTCCTACGGAAGCTTCAGCGTTCTCAAGGGACTTGATATGAACGTTGAAAAGGGCGACGTTTACGGCTTTCTTGGAAAGAACGGCTGTGGTAAAACAACCACAATGAACATTCTGTGTAACATTTTTTCAAAGGACGGCGGCGACGTTATCGTAGGAGAAAACGGCGAAAACGTCAAAATCGGCTATCTTCCCGAAACCCCGATGCTTTTTAACTATATGAACGCCTATGAGTATCTTGATTATATTGCGGCGTGCGCTGATTTTAAGGGAGACAAAAAGGCAAGAATAGACGAGCTTCTTGAGCTTGTTGCCCTGAAGGACGCGGCAAAGAGAAAAATAAAGGGCTATTCAAGAGGTATGAATCAGCGTCTGGGAATTGCCGCAACGATTCTCAACTATCCCGATATTCTCGTTCTTGACGAGCCAACCTCGGCGCTTGACCCCGAAGGTAGAGCTGACGTTATGAATATTATCGAAAAGCTTTCACGCACAGGCGTTACCATTATTCTTTGTACGCATATTCTTTCAGACGTTGAAAGAGTGGCAAACAAGGTCGGAATCGTAAGCGGCGGAAGAATCGTTCTTGAGGGAAAAATCGACGAGCTTATGAAGCGATCGGCAAAAACCGAAGCGGAGCTTGTCCTCTCAGATTCTACTCCCGAAAATATTGCCGCTGTTAAGGCTCTTTCGGGCAAGGGCGAAATCGAAAAGATAGACTTCTATGAAAAAACGGGCGTGTTCGTTATCCGTTCTAAAAATATCGACGGGGCAATAGCTGAGCTTATGACGTTGCTTTCTGAAAAGAAAATAACACCAAGACGACTCGAAATTGTGGTTGACAATCTTGAAAGAATCTATTTAAGGGCGGTGAATGAAAATGTTTAAGGCAGGAATGAAAAAAGAGCTTCTGTTCTTTGGTCGCTCGTTCAGACTGTGGGGCGTTCTTATAGGTTTCATTTCCTTTGCGCTTCTTGATCCGCTTATGATAAAGGGACTTGAAGAAATGTATAAAATGACGGGCATAATACCTGAGACGATGGGAATGCCTACTCTTACAATGTCGGACGGACTTGCGTCGGGAATAGCCGACATCACTTCAACAGGCTATCTTATCTGTATGCTTGTTATGATGGGGACGGCAGGAGGAGAGCTTAAAAAGCGTTCGACAATCATTCCGAACTGTTCGGGACTTACTCCTTCAGCTTATCTTATACCGAAATTCGTCTTCTATCCGCTTTTCGTGCTTGTGACGGTTTTCATTTCGGTTGTTCTTTGCTCTGTTTTTGCGTCAGCAATTTTCGCAGAGTCAATCGCACTCGAAAGCACGCTTGTAGCGGCGGCTTCGGCAGCGGTTTATTCGCTTTTCAATATCTCGCTTTACCTTATGCTCGGTCTTTCAACGGGAAGAGCAGGAATTGCAGTTGCAACCTGTTTTCTTTTCGGAACGCTTCTCGGAACGGTCTTCCAGGTACTCGGCGTTGACAAATTTCACCCCTACGCTCTTCAGACACAGGCTACGCTTGCCGCTTCGGGAGCGCCTGTTGATTACCTCAACCTTTTCGGTAGCATTGGCGTAACAGTTATTATCATCGTAATCTTCTATCTTGTGACGCTCTTTGTGTTCTACGCTAAAAGAGTTGACAACCGAGGAAACGAAAAAGCTCCGCTTTGATGACAAAAAATTAAGGAACAGCTCCAAACGGGCTGTTCCTTTTTTATTGCTATTATTTGTAGAATGGGATATAATCGGGGTCCTCGTGGGTTTCCCAATAGGTTCCGTCGTGCTTTGAGTCACAGCTCTGAGGGATATTCGACGGACGGTAGTAGCCGATTGCTGTCGAGGGACATTTTGACGTTGCAATAAGTCCCGTTTCGGTACAGTAGTTCGTTTCAATTACGTTGGGGTCGGCAATAAAGTTCTGAGTGTAGGAGGTGTCGCAGATTTCACGCATTACGTCTCCCCATACTCTTGGAATCGTAATCCAGCCGTCAGCCTTTGTGACCTCGTGGTTATCGTCAAAGCTCGTTCTGTAAACGCCGACGTAAGACGGAGTAAGACCGCAGAAAAGAAGAGCTGACATATCGTTTGCCGTACCTGTTTTTCCGATTACTTCAATATTATCAAGTGCGGCGTAGCGACCTGAGCCGACAGGGTCGGTAACAACGCCCTTCATCATTCTGTTTACAATCCACGCTGTATCAGAGGAGATGAGCTGAGTTCCCACGCTGTTTTGTGAGAGAACAACCTTTCCGTCGCTATCAAGCACCTGAGAGTAGAAGTAAGGCTCGTAGTAGAGTCCGCCGTTGCCCATAATAGCGTAAGCGGCGGCAAGGTCGGTAAGGGCAATACCGTTTGTGAGCTGGCCCAGCGCAAGAGGCGACCACGCCATATCGTTTGTTGCGTCAAGCTCAAAGCCGAACTTATTAAGCTGCTCAAACGCCTTGACAACGCCGACTCTTGAAAGAGTATTTACCGCAAGGGTATTCATCGACTTATAAAGACCGTAGTAGGCGGTTACGTATTTTTCTGAGCCAAAGCCTGTTTCCTCGTAGTTATGAGGCCAACGCACCGTGTTGTCTTCCTCGTCGTAGCCGTTAATGGGGTTGTTGACGTCAACGCCCGCAGTATCGGCGTTTATTTTTCCCGAAATGTCTTTAATCATCGTCGAGTAGTAAATTGCGTTATTTTCGATTGCAACGGAATAAACGGCAAGAGGCTTTATCGTAGAACCGATAACCTGCTTTGCCTGGAAGGCTCTGTTAAAGCAGTTGTCGCCTTCCTTTTCACCAAGACCGCCCGCTATCGCAAGAACGTCGCCGCTATAATTCATAAGCACGAACGCCGCCTGTAAGCAGTCGTCCTTGTCCTTTGTGTAGTCAAGGGCGCTTTCCTTGATACAAGTCAGCGGATTTTCAAAAAGCTCTGAAATCTTCGCCTGAAGGTCAAGGTCAACGTTCATATAAATGGAGAAGCCGCCGTTATAAAGAAGCGTTCTTGCCGCTTCGGAGGTTATTCCCTTCATCTGAGCAAGATGCTCGACAACCTGATAGATTGCCGCGTCCATATACCAGTCCTGAGTTACCTCATAGCTTCCGTTCCACTTATAAGGAACTTCGTTTTCTTCCTGCTTTTCGTCCTCGCCGATTTCGTCCCACGATACGTTTTCGTAGTAAAGGTCGTCGTCCTCCTCGTCGGCAATTCCGTAATATTCGTTGTATCTTTCATCAACGTAGCCAAAGTCGTCGCCCTTTACGGGAAGTCTGAACTTAACCTGTTCGTTTACGGCGTCCTCGTACTGCTGAGTGGTGAGATAGCCGTAGCTATACATATTTTTCAGCGCGCGGAGCTGATATTGACGGCATTTTGAAAGATTTGCGTAAGGGTTGAAGTTACTCGGTGAGCGAACGATACCTGCAAGAATTGCCGACTCAGCAACGGTAAGCTCGCTTACGTCCTTATCAAAATATCTTAAAGCCGCAGAAGCGATTCCGTATGAGGTTCCGCCGAACGCAATTCGGTTCAGATAGCTTTCAAGAATATCCTGCTTCGTATATTTCTGCTCAAGCGCAAGAGCACGGAAAATTTCTCTGAGCTTTCGTCCCACGTTTACGTCGTCGTCGCCCGTAATGTCACGGACAAGCTGTTGGGTGATAGTTGAGCCGCCCTCGGTTCCGCCCGAAAGAAGAGCCTTTACGGTAACGGCGACCGTTCTTTTCCAGTCAACGCCGTCGTGCTCGAAAAATCTTGCGTCTTCGGCGGAGATAAAGGCGTCGATTGTGTGCTGTGGGAGGTCGGTAAGGTCAACCCACACTCGGTTTTCGTCGGCGCTCAGCTGTTTCATCACTACGTTTTCGCCGTCGCTGTTTTTGGCGTAGACGAACGAGGAATAGTTCAGCTCAACGTCCTCAAGGTTAATGTCGAAATCAGATTCGGCAAACTGCATTACATAAATGGTGAGACCTGTTGCAACAATACAAGCGGCGATTATCACCACGAGCACCATACAAAGCAGAGTCGTTCCCACTACCGCACAGCATTTTCCGATTTTCTGAGGTACGGTAAGCTTTCCCAAAGGCTGTTTTTTCTTTTTGACGCGAGGCTTTTTTGAAGAAAAGCTCTCGTCGCCGTCTATTTTCAGGTATTGCGTCTTTTTGTCCTTATTATTCATAATACTCCTTAGTAGTAAAAAGCTTTTACAGATAAGTTTATTATACCACATCCGAACAGTTTTGTTAAGTCTTTTTTTAATTTTTCACATATTACAGGATACAGCTTAGTGAGAATCTACAAAAATTCATCATAAACAGGGCTTTTGCTCAATATAATCTACAATATAGTGTTGACAAATGATTTAATAAATAGTATAATTTCTATAAGACAAATTGTAAAAAAAAGTCGCATTTGCAATATAGGAGGAAAACTTAATGAATTATCAGTACACAGTGCCTCAGCAGCCGATGGGAAATCCTGCCGAGCTTCACGACGCAAAATACGCAAAGCTTGATGATATTGCGGCAAAAATCCGTGATTTCGCAGGAAAGAATAAGTTTACGGCAAAGCTTTTCGGAATTTCAGATGTTCTTTGCTTCGTGTCTTACGGACTTATGATTGTCCTTGCGGTTCTTAACCTTATTCTCGGAACGGTTGCTCCCTCGCTTTTCGTGATTCCTACGCTTCTTTGCGGCGTTCTTGCAATAGGAAAGAAAAAGCTCCTTCCGCTTGCTCTTTTCTTCTATGGCTATTCGGGAATCTGCATTGCCGAAGCTATCGTTGCTATTGCCCAGAGAGGAACAGGTATCGCAAGCCTTATCATCAGCCTTGTTTTCTCAATCGTTGAGGTTGGCGTAAGCGTTTATGCCATCATCGTTATTATGACCAATATGAAATATACAAAGACCTATGCAGAAAGAATGGCGGCTATGGCTGTTTATACGGTTCCAATGCCTAACGCTGCAGCTCCCGCACAGCCCGCACAGCCCGCAGCTCCCGTAGCTCCCGCTGCTGCTCCTGCAGCTCCTGCGGCGGCTCCTGAAGCGGCAAAGTTCTGCTCCAACTGCGGAACCAAGTGCGAGGACGATTCCGTTTTCTGTGCAGTCTGCGGTACAAAGTTTGAATAACAAACAGGATAAACCAAGGAACCGCTGACTTTTCGTCGGCGGTTTTTGTCAAAGGAGAAAAGTAATGTTTTGTGTAAAATGTGGTGGAAGTCTCCCTGAAAATGCAAAATTCTGCGTTAATTGCGGCGCAATAATCGAAAGCGAGCCTGTTGCTCCTGTTCAGCCTGTTGCCCCTGCTCAGCCTGTTGCCCCTGCACAGCCTGTTGCTCCTGCTCAGCCTGTTGCTCCTGCACAGCCTGTTCAGCAAGCTCAGCCTGTTGCCCCTGCTCAGCCCGTTCAGCAAGCTCAGCCAATGCAACAGCCTCAGCCTGTTCAGCAGAATCCTTACTATCAACAGCAGTATATGCCACAGCCCCCGAAGAAGAAAAAGACAGGACTTGTCGTTCTTTTCTGCGTTCTCGGCGCGGCGCTTGTTGCGGCGATAGCTGTTATTGTATTGCTTTTATTGAACGACGGTAAAAAGGGAAACAACGACCTGCCCGAACCTACCACTCCTCAGGTTGTAGTTCCAAACGAGCCTGACGAACCCGACGATCCGCCAATCGTTGAAGAAGAAACGACAACAAAGCCTCAGGAGCCTGTGACTACTCCTCAGACCGAGGAGCCGCATCATCAGGTTATCGTAAATACAAAATACGACAGAAGAACGCTTGAGGGCGTCTGGGTTGACGAAGAAGGCTGTTATTATATCTTTGAAGATAACTTCATTCTTGCACTCGATCACGAAAGAGCTCGTGTAGCGGCTACGACCTACAGCGTTTATGAAAAGACCTTCACAATAGACGAAGAAGAGGGAAGCGTTGAGTTCGGTACAGACTACATAGAGATTTCCGGCGGAGGTATAGATCAGACTCTTAACTTTATTTGCAGGCTTGACGACTATGAGCTTACAGGCTTCTGGTATTCTCCTGAAGTTGAAGAATGGCTCGTTTGCTGTGGTCCGTTCAACTTCCTCCTTGAAGGTGAGAACGTAGACTCCAGCGACAGACTCAACCACTGCGAGTTTGAGGACGGCCTCTTGACGCTTTACTTCCTCAACGGCGCTGAGCTGTCCTTTGATGCAAAGCTGACGTCTTCTGCCCTTATGGTTGACATAAACGATACGGGAGACTATATCAACTACTATAAGATGACGGCTGATAACTATGAATATTATCATTGATTTTATCTGACGCACTAAAACCTATTGCACGCCGACGGCACAGGAAAAACCTGTGCCGGACTTGATTTCTCTGCAATAGAGAGAGCCTGCAGGTCAATATTGTTGTCGGCAAGAAGCTGTACAAACGTTGAAAGCTTGCCGGGTTTATCTTCGATAAAAACGGATATCTGCTTGATTATCATGATTATCCTC
>JAZNST010000096.1:0-6430 GCA_045591405.1 Ruminiclostridium sp. | reverse complement strand
CCCCATTACCACCTCTCAATAAAAAAGCCTCCGAAAGCTCGGAGGCAGTTTTTAATTATTCTGTAAAAAATCACGGAACAACCTGAGAATTTCCCTGTCGCTTTCCCAGTTGAGCTTTTCCATCGCCTCGTCCAAGGGGACAAGCCAATGGTTTTTGACCTCCTCTTGCTGAAGCACGGGCTTTCCCGTAAATTCAGACGCAAAGAAAACGCTCGTCTTTGTGGAATTTTCAAGAGTTTTGAAGGTGTATTCGGCTCTGAAGCCGTCGAGAAGCGACGCCTTTAGCCCCGTTTCTTCGAGAACCTCACGCAAAGCGGTTTGCTCCTCGGTTTCGCTGTATTCGATATGTCCCTTGGGGAAACCGATATGTCCCTTGAAGCTTTCGGTCAAGAGTATTTCGAGCCTGCCGTTTTGTCTTGTGAACATAATTGCGCCGGCGGTTTTTTCATAAAGCGGATGGAATTTACTGTGGTAGAACTGTTCTTGAAAATTAACCTCGTGCATGACGTTACATTCGTAGCACAGCGGCGTTTCGAGGTCTTTTTCCGATACTGCAACCCACTTATCCTCGTTATCGTCGATTCGCTCTATTATTCCGATGACGACGCCTTCAAAGCTTTTTACAGGTGAATTTTTCTCGCTCAGAAAATAAACGTCCTGCTCCTCGCCGTCTCCTGCAATCAGCCCCTCTACGTATCCGTAGTTGAGAGGGTAGGTTATATCGGGGTGCTTGGGGTGAACGGAGCCTATTTTTCTGTCAACAACACAGCTGACCTTTTTTCCGAGGTAGGAGAGGTCGCCTTTTTTTATCTGCGTCATTTCCACTCCTTCCAGATTTCGGGCTTACAGCCTACGGTTGCAAGGCTTGCGTTTCTCACAATCGGCGTTTTGAAAAGCTTTGGGTTTTCGAGGAGCTTTTCGATTTTCGCCTCGTCAAGAAGGTAGGCTACTGTGCAGTAGTCGGGATTTTCCTTATCAACAAGTGCCTCAAAGCCGCCCACGGCGGCGCTTACGGAACGGTACTCGCCCTTACTCATTCCCTTGTCGAGAAGGTCGATGAACTGGTATTTTATACCTCGTTCCTTAAAATAACGCTCAGCCTTTTTCGTCTCAAAGCACTTTTTCTTTCCAAAAATCTGTATATTCATCAGAGTAACGACTTGGGGTCGTAGTTGGGCTTTACAAAAACGTTTTCGGGCTTGTCGGTAATTTCTTCCTTGAATACCTCCTGCCACTGCTGAGCGTTAAAGTCCTCAACGGTAACGGTAATATAGTGGTCGCTCATATTGAGAGCGTCGGCAAGGGCCTTCTTGAGTGCCTCAGCCGCCTTGATTTTTTGCTCCTGAGTTCTTCCTTCGAGCATTTTAAGAGAAATATGTGGCATATCAGTTCTTCCTTTCGATTATATTTATCACTTCGTCAAGCGAATTAAGCCGTATCGTACGGTCAATAAGCTCAGACGAGATTTCCTTCATATCGGGAATCCACACGCATTGGGACCCCGAAGCCAGAGCCGCCTTGACTCCGTTTTCGCTGTCTTCGAGTATAATGCACTCGTCAGCTTCAAATCCCAGCGCCTGTCTTGCCTTTATAAAAATATCGGGCGCAGGCTTTCCGTTATCAATTTCGTCTCCGCCGATTATTACGTCGAATCTGTCGATTATGTCAAGATGAGTCAGACAAAAGACCGCTTCATCGTGCATAGACGAGGTTGCAACTGCAGAGCGGATATTTTTTTCACGCAGATAATCAGAAAGCTCAATAAACCCCTTTTTGAGAGGTATTCCGTTTTCAAGCTCATAAATTCTGACTTTTTCGTTTACAACGGGGATAAACGGCCCGATTTCAAATCCGTCGCCAAAATATCCCTTCAAAAGCACGTTCATCGACGGATAGTTCAGCCCGATGCACTCAAAAAGAGTATCGTCCGTAGCGGGATAGCCCTGATTTTTAAGCTCCTCAACCCACATTCTGAGATGAAGAGGCTCTGTGTCGATTATTGTTCCGTCCTTATCAAAAATAATCCCTTTAATCATAAATTATCCCTTTTTGAAAATTCTTGCGCCGAATGCAGGAACGTTAACAGCTCCGCCAAGATTTACCTTTTCGCCGCTTTCAATATCAACGTAATCTCCGCCGCAGTTGACGTTAAAGGTAGAATCAGCCTCGTCAGCGTTAATCATAGTCACAACCGCATTTTCGCCGTTTTCTCTTATAAAGGCGAGCTGACGGTTCTGAAGCTGAAGCTGCTTATATGAGCCGTTAGCGAGCGCAGAAGCTTCGGTACGAAGCTTTGTAAGACAGGAAATGAGCTTTGTAAGCTCAGTTTCTTCTTTCATCTCAAACGGGAGTCTTAGGCAATCGTCGCCGTTTTTCTTGTCGCCCTCAGCGCCAAATTCGCTTGAGTAATAAACCGCAGGGATTCCGGGCATAGTAAAAAGCAGAGCGTAAATTCCCGGTAAGTGGCGCTTTTCCTTGAGCATTGTGGCGATTCTTGAAACGTCGTGGTTATCAACGAAGCTGTAAAGAAGCTTTCCTCTGTAAATGCACCAGTTTTCGCTTCCGAACTGGCGGTTGAGCGAATAGGCGATTTCAAACATATTCATATCGTTGAAGCTTGAGAAAAGTCCTTTGTAGCACTCGTAGTTCGTTACACTGTCAAGCATTTCGGGATTCATCCACTTATTGTAGTCGCCGTGAAGCGTCTCGCCCATAAGCCAGAAATCCTCACTGAGCCATTTGCAGTGACCTCTCAGCTCCTTGAGGAAGTTAGTGTCAAGGCAGTAGGCAACGTCAAGACGAAGACCGTCGATTCCAAATTCGTTATACCAGCCCGTGATACAATCCTTTATATAGTTCTTTACGTCGGGATTGAACAGATTGAGCTTTACAAGCTCATAATGCCCCTCCCAGCCCTCGTAGAAGAAGCCGTCGTTATAGCAGGAGTTTCCGTCGCGAAGATGGAACCAGTCCTTATACTGACTGTCCCAACGCTTTTCACGAACGTCGATAAACTTATTGAAATCTCGTCCGACGTGGTTGAATACGCCGTCGATTACGACCTTGATTCCGTTTTTATGAAGCTCGTCGCATACCTTTTTGAAGTCCTCGTTTGTTCCGAGACGGCGGTCGATTTTTGTGTAATCCGCCGTGTCGTAGCCGTGTCTTGACGACTCAAATACAGGCCCGAAATAAATAGCGTTAAAGCCCATAGCTTTTATATGGGGAATATTGTCAATTACAGAAAGGATACGGCTCACAGGCTCGCTTTTGAAGTCGTTTTCCTTTTCACAGCCACAATATCCCAATGGATAAATGTGGTAAAATGCAGATTGCTCAAACCATTTCATGGCAACTATCTCCTCGTTATATACAATATTTAACATTGTAGCATTTTTTTGGCACGATGTCAAATATAAACTCTACTAAATTAGTGTTTTATTGTTGCACACTGCATAAAAAGTTGCGTTATATTTTTACGGATATTGGAGGCGGAAATTGTAGATTTTTTAACGCTCTTATGTTATAATTTTAATGTTATCTTCTATCCGATACCCGATATGCTAAATCGGATGGTTAAATATTTAACACAATATAAGAAGGAGGCTAATTATGGCTCTAAAGAAGTGCGCTGTGCCCTTTGCGGGAACAGCGGAACAGGAAAAGGCACTCAACGCAGTTATCGCTGAACACATTGATGACCCAGGCGCTTTGATGCCCGTATTACAGAAGGCACAGGAGATTTACGGCTATCTTCCTATCGAAGTACAGAAAATGATAGCAAAGGGACTCAACAAGCCGCTTGAGGAGGTTTATGGAGTTTCAACGTTCTACGCTCAGTTCTCGCTCAATCCAAAGGGAAAATACAGAATTTCCGTTTGCCTTGGTACAGCTTGTTACGTTAAGGGTTCGGGCGACGTTTTCCAGAAAATTCAGGAAGTACTCGGAATCGGCCCCGGCGAAATAACTCCCGACGGAAAGTTCTCTCTTGAAGACTGCCGTTGCATAGGCGCGTGCGGTCTTGCTCCGGTTATGACAATCAATGAGGACGTTTACGGAAAGCTTGAGGGCACTGAAAAGGAACTCAAGGATATATTTGCAAAATACGCTGAATAATGACGGAATTATCGCTTAATGTGCTCGATGTTGCACAAAATAGTATCAAAGCGGGGGCAACGCTGATAGAAATATCAGTTGACGTTCAGACTGAGGCTGACCGTATTACTATTATTATAGCGGATAACGGCTGCGGAATGGACGAAACGACGGTAAAGCAGGTTACAGACCCATTTTATACGACCAGAACTACCCGAAAGGTCGGTCTTGGCGTGCCACTTTTCAAAATGGCGGCGGAGATGACCGGAGGGTGCTTTGAGATTACCTCTGAGGTCGGAAGGGGAACGAAGGTGACTGCTGAGTTCGTCCTGTCAAATATAGACAGAATGCCTCTTGGGGATATGTCCCAGACGATTGAAACGCTGATTGTGTATAATACGGCTATTGATTTTATCTATACGTACCGTGTGGATAATGAGCAATATGAGCTGTCAACGGCACAGATGAGAGAAATTCTTGAAGGTGTTCCTCTTGATAATCCTGAGGTTGTTGCTTACATAAAGGATTTTCTGAGAGAAAACACCTCGGCGCTCAATAAAAACCAAATTTTCTAATGAAAGGATTATGCTTATGAAAACCTTAGCAGAATTACAGGCTATTAAGGCAAAAATGCAGGGACAGGTTGACCTTCGTAACGAATCAAACGCAGCTACAAGAGTTGTTGTAGGTATGGCAACCTGCGGTATCGCAGCAGGCGCTCGTCCTGTTCTTTCCGCTTTCTCTGACATGGTTCAGGAGCTTGGAATCAAGGACGTTTCCGTTACACAGACAGGCTGCATCGGACTTTGCCAGTATGAGCCTATCGTTGAAATCACTACTCCCAAGGACGGTAAGGTAACTTACGTCAAGATGGACGCCGATAAGGCAAAGAAGGTTGTTGAACAGCACCTTGTAAGAGGCACTATCGTTGCTGAATACACACTCAACAACACTGACTTAGCTAAGTAAGAGGAAAGGAAAAAATAATATGTATCGTTCACATGTTTTAGTTTGCGGTGGTACAGGCTGTACTTCCTCAGGCAGCACCGCTATCGTTGATAAGCTCAACGAAGAAATTAAGAAGAACGGACTCGAAAACGAAGTAAACGTTGTAAAGACAGGTTGCTTCGGCCTTTGCGCGCTCGGTCCGATTATGATTATCTATCCTGAAGGCTGCTTCTACTCTATGGTCAATGTTGACGATGTTCCCGAAATCGTGTCTGAACATCTTCTCAAGGGCCGTATCGTTGAAAGACTCCTTTACACAGAGACAGTTACTGAAGACGGAATCAAGGCTCTTAACGAAACAAACTTCTATAAGAAGCAGTGCCGTGTTGCTCTCAGAAACTGCGGCGTAATCAACCCTGAAAATATCGAAGAATATATCGGTACAGACGGTTACCAGGCTCTTGGTAAGGTTCTTACCGAAATGACTCCCGACGACGTAATCAAGATGATTACCGATTCAGGTCTTCGCGGAAGAGGCGGCGGCGGATTCCCAACAGGCAGAAAGTGGGCTCTTGCCAGAACAATCGTTCAGGACGGCGGTCAGAAGTACGTTGCTTGTAACGCCGACGAAGGCGACCCCGGCGCATTTATGGACCGTTCCGTGCTCGAAGGCGACCCTCACGTTGTAATTGAAGCTATGGCTATTGCCGGCTACGCTATCGGCGCTTCAAAGGGCTTCGTTTACGTTCGTGCAGAATATCCTATCGCTGTAAAACGCTTACAGATTGCTATTGAGCAGGCTCGTGAATACGGCCTTCTCGGTAAGGATATTTTCGGAACAGGCTTTGAATTCGACCTTGAAATCCGTCTTGGTGCGGGTGCGTTCGTTTGCGGTGAGGAAACTGCTCTTATGACTTCTATCGAAGGCAACAGAGGCGAGCCTCGTCCACGTCCTCCGTTCCCTGCTGAAAAGGGCCTTTTCAAGAGACCTACTGTTCTCAATAACGTAGAAACTTATGCAAATATCCCCCAGATTATTCTTAACGGCGTTGAATGGTTCACGTCAATGGGTACAGAAAAGTCAAAGGGTACAAAGGTATTCGCACTTGGCGGCAAGATCAACAACACAGGTCTCGTAGAGGTTCCTATGGGTACAACTCTGCGTGAGGTTATCTACGAAATCGCCGGCGGTATTCCTAACGGAAAGAAGTTCAAGGCTGCTCAAACAGGTGGTCCTTCAGGCGGCTGTATTCCTGAATCACTTATTGATACCGAGGTTGACTTTGACAACCTTACAGCCATTGGTTGTATGATGGGTTCAGGCGGTCTTATCGTTATGGACGAAGACAACTGTATGGTTGATATGGCTAAATTCTTCCTTGAATTT
>JAZNST010000095.1:0-8707 GCA_045591405.1 Ruminiclostridium sp. | reverse complement strand
AAGGGTACTAAGGTATTCGCTCTCGGCGGTAAGATTGTAAACACAGGTCTTGTTGAAATTCCTATGGGCACAACACTCAGAGAAGTTGTTGAAGAAATCGGCGGCGGTATTCCTAACGGAAAGAAGTTCAAGGCTGCTCAGACAGGTGGTCCTTCCGGCGGATGTATCCCTGCTGACCTTATCGACGTTCAGATCGACTACGATAACCTTATTGCAATCGGCTCAATGATGGGTTCAGGCGGACTTATCGTTATGGACGAAGACAACTGTATGGTTGACATCGCTAAGTTCTTCCTCCAGTTCACCGTTGACGAATCCTGCGGTAAGTGCACACCTTGCCGTATCGGTACAAAGCGTCTCCTTGAAATCCTTGATAAGATTACAAGCGGTACTGCAACAATGGAAGACCTCGATAAGATGGAAAACCTCTGCTACTATATCAAGAACATTGCTCTGTGCGGTCTTGGTCAGACAGCTCCTAACCCTGTTCTCTCCACACTCCGTTACTTCAGAGATGAATACGAAGCACACATCAAGGACAAGAAGTGTCCTGCAGGCGTATGCACCAAGCTTCTCTCCTACAAGATTGTTGAAGATAAGTGTAAGGGTTGTACAGCCTGTGCAAGAGCTTGCCCTGTTGGCGCAATCAGCGGAACAGTTAAGGAACCGCACGTTATTGATACTGCTAAGTGCATCAAGTGCGGCGCTTGTATGTCCAAGTGCAAGTTCAACGCAATCATCAAGGAATAATCTGAGAAAGGAAAAATTAAAATGGTTAATATTAAGATTAACGGCATTGATTGTTCCGTTGAAGAAGGTACAACCATACTTGAGGCGGCTCGTCAGAACGGCTTTAAGATCCCTACTCTGTGCTGGCTCAAGGAAATCAACGAAATCGGTGCGTGCCGTATATGCGTAGTTGAAATCACAGGCGCAAGAAGCCTTGTTGCAGCTTGCGTTTACCCCATTTCAAAGTTCGACGAGGGTAAGTCTATCTGGACAAACTCTCCCGCTGTAATCGAGAGCAGAAAGACAACTCTTGAGCTTATCCTCTCTGACCATAAGAAAGAATGTCTTTCTTGTGCAAGAAGCGGCAACTGCGAGCTTCAGGACCTTTGCCGTGAGCTTGGCGTTGAAGACGCTCACACGTTCGAGGGCGCAACAAACGACTTTGATATTGATATCAGCTCAAAGCACATGTACCGCGATAACAACAAGTGCATCAGCTGCCGTCGTTGCGTAGCTGCTTGTGCAAAGACACAGGGAATCGGCGTTATCGGCGCTAACTACCGTGGCTTTAACACAGCAATCGGCTGTGCATTTGATATGGATCTTGCTGATACAGCTTGTGTATCCTGCGGTCAGTGTATTGCTGTTTGCCCAACAGGCGCACTTTCTGAAAAGGATGATACAGATAAGGTATTTGCCGCTATCGCTGATCCTGAAAAGACAGTAGTTGTTCAGACAGCTCCTGCTGTTCGTGCTTCTCTTGGCGAAGCGTTTGGCTATCCTATGGGAACAGACGTTGAAGGAAAGCTTGCAGCTGCACTTCGTCGTCTTGGCTTCAACGCTGTATTTGACACCAACTTCGGCGCTGACCTCACAATTATGGAAGAATCCAACGAGCTTCTCGAAAGAATCAACAACAACGGCGTTCTGCCGATGATTACTTCTTGCTCACCAGGTTGGATCCGTTACTGTGAGGCTTATTACCCCGAATTTATCCCCAACCTTTCAAGCTGCAAGTCTCCTCAGCAGATGAACGGCGCTATTACAAAGACATACTGGGCTAAGAAGATGGGCATTGACCCCAAGAACATCGTTAGCGTTTCAGTAATGCCTTGTACAGCTAAGAAGTTCGAAATCGGAAGAGACGACCAGTCTGCAAGCGGTTATCCTGACCTTGATATTTCCATCACAACAAGAGAGCTTGTTAAGATGATCAATAAGGCAGGTATCCGTTTCAACGACCTTCCCGACGAAACATTTGACTCTCCTCTTGGCAACGGTACAGGTGCGGCTGTTATCTTCGGCGCAACAGGCGGCGTAATGGAAGCAGCACTCAGAACTGCTGTTTGGAAGCTCACAGGCGAGAACGACGATTCTCCGATTGAGTTCACAGAGGTAAGAGGTATCGAAGGCGTTAAGACTGCAACTTACAACGTAGCAGGTATGGATATTACTGTTGCAGTAGCATCCGGTCTTGCAAACGCTAAGACTCTTCTCGAAAAGGTTAAGGCAGGCGAAATCAAGTGCCAGTTCATCGAAATCATGGCTTGCCCCGGCGGCTGTGTAAACGGTGGCGGTCAGGTTATCGTTCCCGCTGACGTTCGTAACTTCACAGACATCAGAGCTGAGCGTGCTAAGGCTCTCTACAACCTTGACGCTAAGAACAAGGTAAGCAGAAAGTCTCACGATAACCCTGAAGTTAAGCAGGTTTACGCTGAGTTCCTTGAGAAGCCCGGTAGCCACAAGGCTCACGAAATTCTCCACACAACTTACAAGGCTAGCGATCTTAGCAAGTAATTAAAAAAACAAACGCCCTCGTGAATCGGGGGCGTTTTTGTGTTTGTATTGTGCCGCTGTCGAGACAAAGGGGCGTTTTGCGCTTAAAATAAGGGAGCGCCGAGGCTGAGCCGAAGCGAAACGGAGTGGAGCGGGAGGCGCAGACGAGGGGTGAGCGGAGCCTACGCAAAAACGAGCCTCCCCTTGAGCGTTGGAGTTTGGGGTGCCTGTGGGGGCGGGGCGGCGAAGCGAACGGGGGAGAGCGAGGCTTTTGCAGGTGGGCGGATAGGTTTTGGGGTGGTTTTGGAGGGGAGGCGCCCAAGCCCGCGCCGAGCTCGGCGTACTCCGAAGCCGTGAGGCTGAGTGGGTGCCAAGAGCGAGGCGAGTTGATTTTGGAACGGATATAAAAGGAGAGGAAGCTCTCGTTGGGTGGTTTTCGGTTCTCGCCTTGTTTCAAAGAGAACCTCTCCTCTCATGCACTCCATCCCTCCGAAGCCGCCATTAACTACATTGGTTCCTCTTATCCGTTGGCGAACACAAGCGCCAACCCTCGTGGCACCCACTCAGCCTCACGCTCGCCCCCAAAGCTACGCTTTGCCGCCTCGCCCTCGCCTTCGGGGTACGCTGAGGCTTTGCGTCTGCCTCCGCACGCCCCTATAACCGCTTTCGCCCCAAGCCGTCACAGTTTTTCGCTTGCGCAAACCCTCGTGGCACCCACTCAGCCTCACGCTCGCCGCCAAAGCTCCGCTTTGCCGCCTTGCCCTCGCCTTCGGGGTACGCTGAGGCTTTGCGTTCGTTTACTCACAAAAAAACGCCCGTCATCACGACAAGGCGTTTTTTATGTATTTAATTTCCTCCACGCTTATCCCAAAAAGGCGATAAACAGCGTCGTTGGCGTTTTTCACGAGCTTGTCCTTACCTGAAATTATTTCGTCTGCAATACCCTCCAGCTCTTTAGCGGTCTTCTCGTCAAGCTCAGGAAATCGTAGCTCGCAAAGCTCGCTTTTAAGCACCTTGAGCGATTTTTTTAGCCTGTGAACGTAGGAAAAAAGCTCGCTGTTGAGAAAAAGGCAAGCCGTTTTCTGTGAGTAATTCGGGATGTTCACAATAAGAGCGTTGGCGCTGTTGAGAGTGAGCGAGGAGGCGTTATCATAGGCAAAAACGAGCCTGTCCGAAATGAAGCGATAGATAAGCTTTTCACAGCGATAAAGCCCTTCGGGAGCGCACTGCTGAAAGCTTTCGGGGGCAAAGCGGATATATTTCTTTGCAGGCTTCAGTTTGAACGCAGTAACCTCCTTGCCCGTAAAGACAGGTTCTGAGCCTTTTTCGTGACTGTTGAGGAGCTTTTCTGAGTTTCCGCCTGTCACGATTCCAAGAGCAAACGAGCTTTGTGCAAGCGTAAAAGCTCCTTTTTGACGCACCTTTTCTAAAATTTTTCTGTCCGTTTCGCTAAGAAAAATAAAGCGGTAGTCAAGCTTAATAAAGTCAGAAACAGGGTGATTTGAGAGCTTACCGCCAAAGTCAACTACAACGCTTTCCGACGGCTTTTCCTTTTTTATAAGAATGTCGATAAAGTCAGTTGTGACTGAGTTAAATTTATCGGAATAAAGGGTTATTTTTTCTATGTGTGAGTTTTCAATAAGAAACCTTCTTGTTTTTTGGTGCTTTTTTACGGTAAGAAAGGCTGACGGAAGAAGAAAACGCATTGCCCCGCCGTCGTTCAGAAGCTCCCACGAGGTTTTTATAAACTCGCTGAAGCTCTCGCCCCTAAGCTGAGCGCCCCAAGGAAGATTTGATATTATGAGGTCAAATTTTCTGTCGGGCTTTTGGGAAAGAAAATCTGCACAGTAAAGCCTCTCACACACGTTGGCGCTCTTATATTTCAGCGTGAGATTTATCCTTGAAAGCATAAGGGCAATTTCATCGTTGTCAACGCCGTAAGTCCGCTTAGAGTCAGCGTTCGCAGAAAGTAAAAACGCTCCGCTTCCACAACAGCAATCAAGAATGTCCCCCGTCGTATCAACTCCGCAGAACATATTTTCTACCACGTTCTGAGGCGTATAGTAAGAGCCTTTGCGGTTTTTTTCGCCCTCCGCCGAGAGCGTCTGATAAATTGCCCCAAGAATATCTTTTTCGTTATCGGGGAGCTTGTAGTCGCAAAGTAATTCCACACGCTCAAACTGAGCGCCCTCAAAGACCTTTGGTATTTCGCAGGAGAGTCCGTTTTCCCTGAGAAGTGTTTGACCGAGCGTAAAAAGAGCGTCGCGCACAGGAATCTTGTTTTTCTCAATGAGATTACAGATATTTATTACCGAGGAAATATTTTCTTTATGAGTAAAATATTCAAAGGGGACGATCCGTCGGGTTGACCTTAGCTTATTTGCACGGGAGGTCAGACGGTTTTCTCCGCTTGTGCCGAGCTTTTTCCAGTTTCTTCTCGTTGCCTCAGAAATATCCATCAGCCAAGCCTCAGCATCCGGTCAATACATTTTCTTGAACGGCTTATCTGTTCGTCGGTCATTTTGATTTCATAAGCTGATCCGTCGTCAATTCCCACAAGAGCGTTATAAACGTCCGCAAGCGAGGTGAGCTTCATATCGGGGCAGATGAGCTTTTTTGAAAGAAGATGGAAGGTCTTGTCGGGGCATTCGTACTGAAGCGTCTGAACGATACTGATTTCTGTTCCGATGATAAATTCCTTTGCTTCGGATTTTTTTGCAAAGGCAATAATCCCCGACGTTGAGCCTGCGTAATCAGCCTGCTTTGTGATTTCGGGGACGCATTCGGGGTGAACGAGCACGAGAGCGTCGGGGTGAAGCTCCTTTGCAAGCGCAAGCTCGTCGGGAGTCACTGACGAGTGAACGGGACAGCCGCCCTTGATAAGCTTTACGTCCTTTTCGGGCACGTTTCTTTTAACGAAGTCTCCGAGGTTGCAGTCGGGGATAAAAAGGATTTTATCGTTTTCGATTTTTTTCACGATTTCAAGAGCCGACGACGAGGTAACGCACACGTCGCAGTGCTCCTTGAGTGCGGCGGTTGTGTTTATGTAGGCGATAACCGTACGGTCAGGCTCTGCTTGTCTTAGCTTTATAAGCTCGTCGGGGGAGAGCTGTTCTGCCATTGGGCAGCCCGCACCTTTTTTTGAAAGAAAGACTCTTTTTTCAGGGCTGAGCATCTTTGCCGTTTCAGCCATAAAATGAACGCCGCAAAAAAGAATGTTCTTCTGAGGCTGTTGTGCCGCCGCCTTACTGAGCTGGAACGAGTCGCCCGTAATGTCGGCAATTTCGATTATATCATAGTTTACGTAGCTGTGGGCAAGAATACACACGTCCTTTTCCTTTTTAAGCTTCAATATCTTATCCTGAAGGTCACGGAGCATAATACATTTCCTTTCTTTTATGGGATTTGTATATTTAATTATAGCTTTTATCTGCCTTGGTGTCAATCTCAAAAAAACTGTTGCAAAATTCTGACATAGGGGTTATAATATATTCGTATGATTATTTTTGTGAGGACTCCAGATGGTATTTTCTAATTTATTCTTTTTATACTTTTTCATTCCGCTTTGCTTTTTATGCTATTACCCGATAAAGAACATAAAATACAGAAACGCGGTGCTGATTATCTTTTCGCTTATCTTTTATGCTTGGGGTGAGCCGTTGTGGATAATTCTCCTGCTTGCAAGCGTTACGATGAACTATTTCTTCGGCCGACTTATAGGAAGGTGGCAAGGAACGCCAAAAGCCAAGCTTGCGGTTGCAATGTCGGTAATCGTGAGCCTTCTGATTCTCGGCGTGTTCAAATACAGCGACTTTGTGGTTGAAAATATAAACTCCTTGATTCATCTGTTCAATGCCGATATTTCAATCCCTCAGCCCAACATCGAGCTTCCTATCGGAATAAGCTTTTACACCTTCCAAATTCTTTCCTATACTCTTGACGCATATTGGGGAAGGGTAAAGGTTCAGAAAAATTACTTCAACTTCCTTATGTATGTTTCGCTTTTCCCTCAGCTTGTGGCGGGCCCGATTGTTCGTTACGGCGTAGTTGAAAAGGAAATAAACGACAGAAAAATTACCTTTGAGGACATAAGCGCAGGTCTTTCCCGCTTTGTTCTCGGTCTTGGAAAGAAGGTAATCCTTGCCAACAACCTTTTCAGTATCGTAGAAACCACGCTCGGCGGAAATATCAACACCGCAACTGTTTTCGGAAGCTGGATGGGCGTTATCTGCTATGCGCTCTACGTTCTTTTTGACTTTTCGGGCTATTCTGATATGGCAATAGGCCTTGGCAGAATGTTCGGCTTCAGATTCAACGAAAACTTCAATTACCCCTTCATCTGCCGAAATATAACCGAATTCTGGCAGCGCTGGCACATTTCGCTTGGCTCGTTCTTCAGAGATTATCTCCTCTACGTTCCTATCTTTGGTAAAAGAAGACAATATCTGAGCCTGTTCCTTGTGTGGTTTTCAACAGGTCTGTGGCACGGGGCGAGCTGGAACCTTATAATCTGGGGACTTTATTTCGGCGTGTTTATCTTTATTGAGCGAAAAATCGGAAACAAGCGTATGAGAAAAGCTCCGTCGCTTCTGATGCACGTTTATAACAAGATAGTAATCGTCCTTGGCTTCGGTATATTCTATTTTGACGATTCTCACGGCGGATTATCTGCGCTCGGAAAATTCTTTGGAAACCTTGTGGGTGCAAATTCCAACCAGCTTATCGACGCCGCATCGCAGACAACCTTTATGAACAATATCTTCCTTATTGCCGCGTCGTTGCTGTTCTGCTTCCCGATTATTCCCAAAATCAGAGAATATATCGACAGGAAGCTTGCCGCCGCAACGCTCACGGGTACGCTTCAGATTGTGGGCAACGTGTCCTTACTCGTTATCTCAAGCATTATGCTTGTAAATGCAACCAACAACCCGTTCCTCTATTTCATATTCTAAAAGTAAAGGAGTATTTTTATGATTACAAAAAAAGAACTCGGATTCCACAACGGCTATAAGCTCTGGCAGTTTACCCTCACGAACAACAATGGAATGACCGTTGAGCTTACCAATTACAGTGCCGCAATTATGAGCGCAAGCGTTCCCGATAAGAACGGAAAGCCTGTTGACGTCGTTCTTGGCTATGACGATATTGACGGCTACGTTAAGGGAACCTCCTCTCAGGGCGCTCTTGTCGGTCGCTTTGCCAACAGAATCGGCGGCGCTCAGTTTACGCTCAACGACGTTACCTATAAGCTTTTCCCCAACGACAACGGAAACACTCTTCACGGCGGTAGCGTTGGCTACAACAAAAGAGTATGGGAGGTTGTTGCGGCTGAGGAGGACGACGGCGAAATGCACGTTGTTTTCGGCTACACAAGTCCCGACGGCGAAGAAAACTTCCCCGGAACCATTGCAATCACAGTAGACTACTGCCTCAACGAAAAGAACGAGCTTAGCCTCACCTACGACGCAGTTTCTGACGCCGATACCGTACTTAACCTCACAAACCACGCTTACTTTAACCTTGGCGGCGTAAATTCGGGAAGCATTATGAACACGAAGCTCAAGCTCTTTGCCAAGAATTATACACCTGTAAACGAATATCTCATTCCAACAGGCGAAATCGCTTCGGTAAAGGGAACTGTTTTTGATTTCACAAGTCTCAAGAGAATAGGCGAGGACGTTGACGCAGGAAAAATCGGCGGCTATGACCATAACTTCGTTCTTGACAATAACGGCGAGCTTTCTGACGCGGCTTTTGCGGTTGATGAGACAACGGGAATCACTATGACTACGAGAACCGATATGCCCGCAATTCAGCTTTACACTGCAAACGGTCTTGGCGGCGAAATCGGAAAGGGCGGCAAGATGATGGAAAAGCAGACGGCGTTCTGCCTTGAAACTCAGTTCTGTCCCGATGCTCCGAACAAGCCTTCGTTCAAGTCCGCTGTGCTTAAAGCGGAGGAAGAATATCATCACGTTACCGTTTACGCATTCGGCGTTCAGGATTGATTATTATCACGAAAAAACAGGACGGAGAGCTTATAGGCTCTTCGTCCTGTTTTGCTTGTCTCAAGCGCACCTCGTCTTCACACGCACACGGGCGCAGCCCCCTGTCGCCGCCCTCGGCGGCGACAAGGGCAAGCGGCGGCTGTGCCGCCGCGTGCCGCGGGGGGGTTCGGCGGCGGGGGGGGGCGGCCCCGGGC
>JAZNST010000094.1:0-15653 GCA_045591405.1 Ruminiclostridium sp. | reverse complement strand
TTCGTCAATTCCATATTCCCATCGTTGTCTTGAAGCAGTTGAAATCCAAACATATCACTATAGAACTTTAATGCACGGTTACAATCTTTAACAACAATAAGCGTTCCTTTGTATTTCATATGCGTTCTCCTCGTCAAATTCTTATTCGTCGAATAAATTATACCATAAATATGTGGGATTTTCAATATGTGCAGAATAGTTTGCCAAAAAGTCAAAAACGCTATGAGGAAATTCCTCATAGCGCCTTTTATTGCTTGGTGTTTGGTTACTGCTGTTCTGCCTTGGCGGCAACGTTCGGACGTATATATTTTTTGATAACGGGGGCGCTGAGAAGAACTGACGCGCCGATTACTGTGAATAAAAGCTCAGGAAGCATATAAGCGGCGTTATAAACTGCACTGTAAAGCCACTCGTTGTCCGTTACGAAGCCTTCCCACAGCATACCTGCCGAGTGGAAAATTGCAGCTCCGCTTATCAGGTGCGATACGTAGCGTATAACGATTGTAAAGGAAATTCCGCCGAGCCAGCCCGCAATGCCTTTTTTTCTGAATATTCCCGACAAGCCAAGCGGCGAGAACGCAAGAATATAGTCGAGCATAATGCACGAGATAAGCGCCACAGGAGTAAGCCCCCAGCCAAGAAGCCCGTCGAGCATAATGCCCTGTAAAAGCTGAATGATTGCGTAAAGCACAGAAACGAGCATACCCGCCTTAATTCCCCACTTAACGCCGTAAACGGTTATGGGGAGCATTGACAGAAGCGTAATCGATCCGCCCCAGGGGAATTTTACTACCTTGACGAAGCTAAGTACCGTTGCAAGCGCAACCATAATCGCCCCTTCAACCAACATCTGAATTTTTTTGTTTTTCATTTTCTTATCCTTTCTGCAGGAATAAAAAAATCCTTGCACGAAAAAACGTACAAGGTGAGTGTAAATATTTACAAATCTATTCCCTACGGCAGCATTATCTGCATCAGGTCAATAGGTCGAAACGTCAATCCGTTTCCTCTCAGCCGAAATATCAGCTCCCTGCAATTCTGTATTATAGCATTACCCCTTCGCGTTGTCAAGAGCTTTTGTGAAAAAGACTGCAAAAATACGGAAAAAGGCTTGACAACTGGTGCTAAGGGTGATATAATTCAAATATAGTTAGGATTAAGACTGGGTTTCGGCTCGGTCTTAAATTCATATTAGAGCATTTTTCGGACTGAAAGGAATGATTAAGTGGCTGAAAAGAACGGAAGAATTGAAGAACAGGCAAGGAAAATCGCCGAGCCTATTATCGCAGACGCAGGCTATACGCTGTGGGACGTGTGCTATGAAAAAGAGGGCGCAATGTGGTATCTTCGCGTTCTGTTCGACGCTGAGGGCGGAATAGACAGCGACGCCTGTGAAAAAATAACAAAACCCATAAACGAGGCGTTTGATAAGCAGGATTTTATAAAGCTTGTCGATATTCTTGAGGTAGGCTCGCCGGGGCTTTGTAAAAAGCTGAGAACCTCGGCACACTTTGAAGCTTGTCTTGGTCAGAAAATAAGAGCGACCGTACGAAACGAAAAGGGTAAGGAGCTGAGTATATCGGGAATCCTTACCGAATATAACGCAACGGACGGTGCGTTTATCATAGATAACGGCGAAGAAAAACAACAGCTGATTTTTTCAGAATGTGTGAAGGTCAATTCCGACCTGTAACATAAAAATTTATCTTAGGAGGAAACGGAAATGGCTGAAGAAAAAAAGGAGACATCAATGGAAGCACCAAAGAAAAGAACGTCAAAGAAAAAAATGCAGGAGCAGGTTGCTAACACAAACGAGTTTTTTGAAGCGCTTACACTTCTTGCAAAGGAAAAGGGAATCGAACCCGAAACGCTGATTCAAAAAATTGAAACCGCACTTACTATTGCAATCAAGAAGGAATATCCAAGAAGCGAAAATATAAAATACGATATCGACGTTGCAAGCGGAAAATTCGACGTAGCAATTCTCAAAACAATCGTTGAGGAGGTTGAAGACTCCGCAAACGAGATTACTCTTGAAGAAGCAAAGCCCTACGGAAAGAAATATAAGCTTGGCGATATGTGCATTATCCCCATCGACACACGCCACTTCGGACGAATCGCCGCACAGACTGCAAAGCAGGTTATAAAGCAGGGAATCAAGGACGTAGAAAGAGCTCAGCTCGTTGAACAGTGGGGCGAGCTTGAGGCTGAGGCTGTTACTGTGAAGGTAGTTAAGGTTGACCCTCAGGGAACGGCAATCGTAGAGATAAACGGAACAGAGGTTCCTCTCTTTAAGAGCGACCAGCTTCCTACTGACGACCTCAAGGTGAACGATATGGTCAAGGTTTACGTAAGCGGTGTTTCAGCAGCAGACAGACGTCCCGTGCTCAAGATTTCAAGAACTCACAGAGACCTTATCAAGCGTCTTTTTGAGCTTGAGGTTCCCGAAATCTATCAGGGCGTGGTTGAAATTAAGGCAATCAGCCGCGAGGCAGGTCAGAGAAGTAAAATCGCCGTTATCAGTAACGACGAAAACGTAGACGCACTCGGCTCTTGCATAGGACCTCAGAGAAGCAGAATCACAAGCATCTGTAACGAGCTTGGCGGTGAAAAAATCGACATCGTTTCCTTCAGCGAGGACGACGCCGAGTTTATTAAGCAGGCTCTCAAGCCCGCAGACGTTCTGAGCGTGGAAATTCCCGAAGAGGGCGTAAAGTCGTGCACGGTTATCGTTCCTGACAATCAGCTTTCTCTTGCAATAGGCAACAAGGGACAAAACGCAAAGCTCGCCGCAAGACTCACAGGCTATAAAATCGACATCAAGCCCGAAAGCGGTTTTTTTGAGGGCTGATATTAAAGAGGAAAATATATGGGCAAGAACATACCACTCAGAAAATGCATCGGCTGTGAAGAAATGATCGGGAAAAAAGGTCTTCTTCGTGTTGTCCGTGACAAAGAGGGGAATATCTCTCTTGACGAAACGGGCAAGAAGTCGGGCAGAGGAGCGTATATCTGTAAAGACAAGGCTTGCTTTTTAATGGCAAGAAAGAAAAAAGCGTTTGAGCGTTCTCTCAAATGTGAAATCCCCGACGAGATTTATCAGAAGCTCGAAAAGGAGATGGAAGCGCTGTGAATATTAATACGCTCGGTCTTTGCAAGAAAAGCGGAAAGCTCGTAACAGGCTTTGACGCTGTGGTTGAGGAAATGGCGAACGAAAAATCCAAAATCGCAGGAGTGCTTGTTGCGTCGGATATTTCCGAAAAGACGCTGAAGGAGCTTAGATTTCAGTCTCAAAGGCTTAGCTTCAGCCGCCCTGTTATAAAAATAGACGCCACAATGGATGAGCTTGAAAGAGTTTTAAGAAAAAGAACGGGAATTTTAGCCGTTCTTGACGAAGGCTTTTTTAAGTCGTTTGCGGCAAATTCTTCCGACAATCAGTCGGTTCAAATAAAAACTCTATAATATTTTGGGGGAAACCGAATGGATAAAATCAAAGTTAAAGTCAGAGAAATCGCCAAGGATCTGAACGTCGCTCCTAACGACGTTATTCAGATGGTTCAAGAAGCCTTCGGCGTTGAAAGAAAGGCAACAGGAAGCATTGAAGGACAGGAAATAGATTACGTAATCGAAAAAATCTCTCAGCAAAATCAGGTTGCTGATTTCAACGAGTTCTACGCTGTTGGCGAAAAGCTCAGAGAAAAGAAAAAAGAAGAAGCAAAGAAAAGCGAAGCGGCAAAAAAGCCTGTTGAAAAGAAAGCGGAAGAAAAGAAGGCTGCTCCCGTTGAAAAGAAGGCGGAGGAAAAGAAGGCTGCTCCCGTTGAAAAGAAGGTAGAAGAAAAGAAGCCCGCACCTCAGAAGCCTCAGAGCAATAAGCCCAAGATGACTCCTAAGGCAGTTGAAGCTAAAATCGACATCTCTACCATAAAGACAAACGAGCCTCCCGTAATGAAGGCTAAGGAAAAGAACGCAGATACTGTTGTAAAGCGTGGCGAGCAGGTTACAAAGCGAGTTGATACAAGAGGAAGCTACGTAAACCTTGATAAGTATAACGAGCGCTATGACAGTATGGCGGCACAGAACTCAAGAAATCACAACGATTTCTCAAGAAAGCAGAAAATCAACCAGAAGTCCCAGCAGAGAAAGGGACAGCAGTTTGGCGGAAAGAATAACCGTGAAACAGAGGCTCAGAAGCTCAGAAGACTTGAGCTTGAAAGAGCAAGAAAGCAACAGCTCAAGGTTCAGATTCCTGATGAAATCGTCGTTTCCGAGCTTGCACAGAGACTTAAAGTCACAGCAAGCGAGGTAATCAAAAAGCTTATGATGCTCGGCGAAATGTGCACAATCAACCAGGTTATCGACTTTGATACTGCTTCGCTCGTAGCCGAAGAATTAGGCGCAAAGGTAGAAAAGGAAGTTATCGTTACTATTGAAGAACGACTCTTCGACGAAGAAAAGGACAACGACGAGGATCTCCTCCCAAGAAGCCCCGTTATCGTAGTTATGGGACACGTTGACCACGGTAAGACTTCAATCCTTGACTATATAAGAAACGCTCACGTTGCTTCGGGAGAAGCAGGCGGAATCACTCAGCACATCGGTGCTTATCAGGTAAACGTAGACGGAAGAGACTTTACGTTCCTTGATACTCCGGGACACGAGGCGTTTACCGCTATGCGTGCAAGAGGCGCAAGCGTTACTGATATTGCGGTTCTGGTTGTAGCGGCGGACGACGGAATAAAGCCTCAGACCGTCGAAGCAATCCATCACGCAAAGGACGCCGGCGTTTCCATTATCGTTGCAATCAACAAGATGGATAAGGAAGCGGCAAATCCCGATAAGGTAAAGCAGGAGCTTACAGAGCACGAGCTTGTCTGCGAGGAATGGGGCGGCGATATAATCTGCGTTCCCGTTTCTGCAAAGACAGGTGAGGGAATGGATACGCTTCTTGAAATGATTGGACTTACAGCGGACGTTCTTGAACTCAAGGCTAACCCCAACAGACTTGGTAAGGGTGCGGTTATCGAAGCTCGTCTTGATAAGGGCAGAGGCCCTATCGCTACGCTTCTCGTTCAAAACGGTACGCTCCGTTCGGGCGATGTGCTTATTGCGGGCACTGCTGTCGGTCGTGTTCGTGTAATGCGTGACAGTAAGGGTAACGTCCTCAAGCAAGCAGGTCCTTCTGTTCCTGTTGAAGTAATGGGGCTTGCAGAGGTTCCTGCGGCGGGCGACACGTTCGCTGTCGTAGAAGACGAAAAGCTTGCAAGAGAGCTTGTTGAAAAGCGTAAGTTTGACGCTAAGGAAGAGCAGTTTAAGCTTTATCAGAAGGTAACTCTTGATAACCTCTTTGCTCAGATTGAAGAGGGCGAAATGAAGGAATTGAGACTTATCGTCAAGGCTGACGTTCAAGGCTCTGTGGAAGCTGTGAAGCAGTCTCTTGAAAAGCTCTCCAACAGCGAGGTAAGAGTAAGAGTTATTCACGGCGGCGTAGGCGCAATCAGCGAAAGCGACGTTATGCTTGCGAGCGCTTCTAACGCAATTATCATCGGCTTTAACGTAAGACCTAATCCGGCTGCTGCTGATAACGCAAAGCGTGACGGCGTAGACCTCAGATGCTATACAATCATCTACGACGCAATCGAAGAGGTTGAAACGGCAATGAAGGGACTTCTTGCTCCTAAGTATAGAGAAGTTATGCTCGGTACAGCCGAAGTCAGAATGGTTTATAAAATTACGGGCGTTGGCGCAGTAGCGGGCTGTTACGTTACAGACGGAAAGCTTCAGCGTAACGCTTCTGCAAGAGTTGTGCGTGACGGAATCGTTATTGCAACAGAAAAAATCACAGGACTCAAGCGCTTCAAGGACGACGCAAAGGACGTTGCGGCAGGCTATGAATGCGGCGTAAGTCTTGAAAAATACAGCGACATCAAGGAAGGCGATATTTTCGAATGCTTTATGCTTGAGGAATATCGTGACTAATCCTCTGGAATAATAGACAAAGGAGGAAGAAAATATGGCTAATCACAATATCAGACGACTTACTGAAGACGTGAGACGAGAAATCTGTGCGGCGCTCCGTGAAATCAAGGACAAGAAAATAACGGAAAATATCGTCACAATTTCTCACATTGACCTTACGAGCGACCTTTCTTACTGCAAGGTCTACGTAAGCTGTCTTAACGGAGGCGAAAAGACGGCGGATATTGCAAAGACGCTTCAGAATGCGGAGGGCTTTTTCAAGCGTGAAATCAACAAGCGCGTAAAAATGAGAAAGCTTCCTGAGCTGATTTTTCTCCCCGATAACTCTCAGGATTATTATGAAAAAATCAGCGGGATACTTGAAAATATCCCCATAAAGAACGAGGACGACGATGAGTGAGCTTTCAAACGTAACAATCAGACAGGCGGCGGATTTTCTGCTTGAAAACGACTGTTTTCACATAATCTGTCACGCTAACCCCGACGGCGACACCTTCGGAAGCGGCTTTGCCCTTTGCGGAGCCCTTCAGAGCCTTGGGAAAAAAGCAAGAGTAATGTGTGCTGACGAGGTTCCCGAAAGCTTCAGATGCCTTACCGAAGGAATCGCCTTCGATAGCTTCGAGCCAAAGACGGTAGTTTCGGTTGATATTGCCGATAAATCGCTTATGGGAAGTCTTGAGGAGGTTTACGCAGATAAGGTTGACCTTGCAATCGACCATCACCTTTCTCACGTTCCTTTTTGCGAAAAGCGGCTGATTGAGGCTGATTCTGCGGCGGCGTGCGAGGTTGTCTACCTTGTTATAAAGGAAATGGGTGTAAAAATTACGCCACAGATTGCAAGAAGCATCTATACGGGAATTGCAACCGACACGGGCTGCTTCAAGTTCGCAAACACAACCCCAAGAACTCACAGACTTGCCGCTGAGGTAATGGAGCTTGATATTGATTTTGCCCGACTCAATCACATTTTCTTTGATATGAAGTCAAGGCAGAGGCTCTCAGTTGAGCAAAGGCTCATCAGCGAAATGGAGTTTTATTCCGAGGGAAGAGTTGCGCTTGCGGTTTTGACGGAGGAAATGATAAAATCGCTTGACAGCGAGGACGTTAACGGAATTTCTGCGCTTCCAAGGTCAATTCAGGGCGTTGAAATCGGAATTGTACTCAAGGAGCGAGACGGAAAATGGAAAGCGTCGTTAAGGTCGGTTGACTCAGCCGACGTTCAGGCGATTTGTAAAAAGCACGGCGGCGGCGGTCATCTTCGTGCGGCAGGCTGTACCCTTGTGGGAAAGCTTGACGAGGTTAAAAAGGCGATAGTTGACGACGCTGTAAGAGCAATTGAAAATTTATAAAATAACGATGAAAAGGAGGTATGCGCTTTGGACGGAATAATCTGTGTTTATAAGGAAAAGGGCTATACCTCTTTTGACGTTGTTGCAATAATCAGACGACTTTTCGGGACAAAGAAGGTCGGTCACGGCGGAACCCTTGACCCAATGGCTGAGGGTGTGCTTCCCGTTTTTGTGGGAAACGCCACGAAGGCGGTCGATTTTTGCCCCAATACAGACAAGCAGTACCGTGCAAGCTTCAGGTTCGGACTTACAACCGACACTCAGGATATAACGGGAAAGGTTCTCACAACAGACGAGCGCTACGTTTCACGTAATAAGATGATTCTTGTTGAGCGAAACTTCAAGGGCGAGCTTATGCAGCTTCCTCCTATGTATTCGGCGGTAAGCGTCAACGGTCAGAGGCTTTACGACCTTGCAAGAGAAGGCAAGGAGGTCGAAAGACAGCCTCGCCCGATAAAGATTTACGATCTAAAGGTTGAGCAATATGAAAACAACGAGGGCGTTATGCTTGTTACCTGCTCAAGAGGAACCTACATAAGAACGCTTATTCACGACATCGGTCAGTTCCTTGAGGTCGGCGGTGTTATGACGGGACTTTTGAGAACGAAATCGGGCGTATTTACGCTTGAGGACTGCAAAAAGCTTGACGAAATCAGGGAAATCGCAGAACAGGGCGGACAGGAGGCTCTTGAAAAGCTTTTGCTTCCTATGGAAAAGCTGTTTGAGGATATGCCCAAGGCTCACCTTGACGCTGCACAGACGAAAATGTTCAAAAACGGCGTCGTTCTTGACGCAGACAGAATAAGATTTGATGAAATTTACGACAGAGGCTATTTTATTGAGGGCGCAGACGGAACGCTTCTTGGCTTGGGAAAAATCAACGAAAAGCACGAGCTGAGAGTTATCCAGCGGCTCAACACGAAGCCCTCGGAGGCAAAATGAAGGATATTACACTGACAAGCGCCCCCGAAAAGACAGCGGTTGCCCTTGGTTTTTTCGACGGGCTTCACCTCGGACATATCGAGGTTATAAAGCGCGCAATGGAAATGTCGATTAAAAACGGGCTTAAATCGGTTGTCTTTACGTTCAATAACAAAACTCTTCTCCCTAAATTTGACCATCAGAAAAATATAATCTCTTACGAGTATAAGCTTGAGCTTTTGGAAAAGGTCGGCGTTGATTATCTTTTTGCGCCCGACTTTGCGGCGGAAAAGGACCTTTCCCCCGAAGAATTTGTCGAAAAAATTCTTGTAAAAAAGCTTAATGCGGCTTACGTTGCCTGCGGCTATGATTTTCGCTTTGCAAAAGGCGGCAAGGCAACGGCAGACGACCTTACGGCTCTTTGTGCAAAAAGAGGGATTGAGACCATCGTTGTGCCTGCCGTAAGTCTTAACGGCGAGATTATAAGCTCAACTTCAATCAGAAGTCATATCACAAACGGCGAGATTGAAAAGGCAAACGAGCTTCTTGGCTATGAGCTGACGTATACGCTTGAGGTCGTTCACGGAAACAATATCGGACACGGGCTCGGCTTCCCCACGATAAATCAGTATTTTCCAGAGGGTAGCGTCGTTCCCAAGAACGGCGTATATAAAAGCTGGACTCAGATTGACGGAAGGAACTATCCGAGCGTTACAAATATCGGCGTAAAGCCCACGATTAAAGAAAAGCAAGGCGAAACAAGACCTGTGGGAATGGAAACTCACATAATTGATTATAACGCTGACCTTTACGGTAAGCATATCCGCGTCGGACTCAGAGGCTTTCTCAGAGACGAACGAAGGTTTTCAAGCCTTGACGAGCTGAAGGCTCAGCTTGAAACGGACAAGATGGCGGCTCTTGTCAAATAATCTCTTATTTTTTGGAAATTTTCACATTGCTTTCACGCACAGGTGATATTATTTACACTGACTTATTGTGAAAAAGAAAGGAACGGACTTATGATAGAGGTAAAAAACCTGTCGAAGAAATATGGCAGCAAGAACGCTGTAAATAATATTTCTTTTTCCGTAGAGGAGGGGGAAATCCTCGGCTTTCTCGGCCCTAACGGCGCAGGAAAATCAACCACAATGAACATACTTACGGGCTATATTTCCTCAACAAGCGGAACAGCCCTTATAAACGGAGTGGACATACTCCAGGAGCCGATAAAGGCAAAGCAGTTTATCGGTTATCTCCCTGAGCATCCGCCGCTTTACGGCGATATGACGGTAATGGAATACCTCAAGTTCGTTTACGGACTTAAAAAATGTAAGCTCCCAAAGATGTCTCACCTTGCTGAAATCTGCGAGCTTGTGAAAATTACCGACGTTAAAAACCGACTTATAAGAAATCTCTCAAAGGGTTATCAGCAGCGTGTAGGCTTCGCTCAGGCTCTTGTGGGAAATCCGCAGGTGCTTATCCTTGACGAGCCGACGGTTGGTCTTGACCCTAAGCAGATTATTGAAATCAGAACGCTCATCAAGCGCCTCGGAAAGAACCACACGGTAATTCTTTCGTCTCATATCCTCCCTGAAATTCAGGCTGTGTGTGATAAAATCGTCGTTATAAGCAATGGAAGCGTTGTTGCAAACGACAGAGCCGACGTTCTGGCGAAAAATCTTTCAAACGACCACAAGCTCATTATCAGAACCGAAGGCAACAAGGACGAGATTAAAAAGCTCCTTGAAAATATAGAGGGAATGAAGCGAGTGCATTATAACAGAGAAGCCGAGGAGGGTGTTCACGAATTTTATCTTGACGCCGCCGAGGGTAAGGACCTGCGCCGTGAAATCTCAAAGAAGCTTTCGTCGAGAAATTACCCGATTCTTATGATGAAATCAAACGAGCTTACGCTTGAGGAGGTCTTCTTGAAGCTTACGACGGGCGACCGTTACGGTCAAGTTGACAAAATTGAAGCGAAGCTTGATAAAATTACTGCTAAGAAAGGAGAGAAAAACTGATGCTTGCTGTTTTCAAAAGAGAGCTTGGCGCATATTTTACCTCTCCGCTTGGCTACGTTTTTATTTCAATTTTCTACATTTTTTCGGGCTATTTCCTTTACGTATTTACTCTCCAGCCGGGAACAACCGACATTTCGGGCGTTTTTACGATGATGTTCTACATTATGATGATATTTATCCCTGTGCTGACTATGCGTCTTATGGCGGACGATAAGAGGCAAAAAACCGATCAGCTTACGCTCACGGCTCCGATAAGCCTTATGCGCCTTGTGTTCGGAAAGTTCCTCTCCGCTTTCAGCGTTTTTGGGATTGCCGTTCTCATTATGCCTGTTTACGCAATCGTACTCAGCGGCTTTGGCTCGGTTAACTGGACGTATATCTGGGGCAACGTCCTTGGTATGCTCCTTATGGGCGCTGTGTTTATCTCAGCGGGAATTTTCGTTTCAACGCTTACCGAAAACCAGATGGTTGCCGCAATCGGCGGTATGGCGGTAAATCTTCTTATCTTACTTATCGACACCCTTGCTTCAATTATCCCCGTTGAGTTTATCTCAAACGTATTTATAAGCCTTTCGTTCTTTAATAAATATATGCAGATTACACTCGGAATCTTCAGCCTTTCCAACGTCATCTTCTTTGCGAGTGCAATCACGATTTTCCTTTTCCTGACCGTTCGTGTTCTCGAAAAGCGCAGATGGGCATAAGGAGGAGAGAAAATGAACATTTTTAAGAGCAAGAAATTAAAGTACGGTTCGCTCTCGGTGCTTTTTACCGTTATCTTTATCGTGGCAATCGTACTCGTAAATATTGTTATCAACCTTGTGTTGACTCGTTTTGACGTAAAGGTTGACCTTACTGACTCAAAGATGTATTCAATCGAACCGACAACGGCTGAGTTTTTGTCGGGAATCGACGACGATATTACCATAACAGTCGCTTACGACGAGGAGGGCTTTATCGGTGCGGGAGACTATTACCGCCAGACAAGCGAAATCCTCAAGCGCTTCACTGAAGCCAACAACAGAATCAGCGTAAGGTATCTGCCCCTTGACCTTAACCCGACGGTTTACGCAGAATACGGCGCCAACCACTATGACGGCGAAATTATCATAAAGTCAGAGAAAACGGGAAGATACGTTATCCTTGCCGCTGACGAATATATAAACGCTAAATATTCCTTTAACGGCGAGCAGATTTCAACAGAAGACGCATACTACTATATGCAGCTTGGCTTCTCAAGCTATCTTGAGGTTGACACAACCGCAGGAGCAGAGGAGGGAATTGCCTCGGCTATTATGAACGTAACTGACACAAACCCTGTAAGAGTTGCGTTTATGACAGGCTTTGGTGCGGCTGAAAGCGCAACGCTCACCGAGCTTCTTGAGAAAAACGTCTACGTCCTTGAGACAATCGACGCTTCAACTGTAAGTCAGATCGACAGCGAAATCGACTATATCGTTATAAACGCTCCGACAACCGACTATTCAAATGAAACCCTTGCGGCAATCGACAAGTGGCTTGATAACGGCGGCGTTTACGGAAAGAGCCTCGTTTATATCCCCTCCGTTGAGGCGGTTGACACCCCGAATATTGACAGCTTCCTTGCTGAATGGGGAATTGAGCTTGAAAAAGCGACGCTTCTTCAGACAAACGGAGAATACGCTTATACAGCAGGAGGAAGCTATCAGACGCTTGAGCTTCAGGAGACTGACTACGCTTTGGGAGTAAACACAAGCTCAGCTTATACCTACGGCGATATGCTCCGTCCGATAAAGCTTCTCTTTGACGAAAACGGACACTATGAAACAAAGGCAATTCTTAAAACCTACGACGGCGCTGTGAAAAAACCGTTTGACGTGGGCGAGGCGTGGAAGGTTTCTGACGCTGACGAAATCGGCTCGTATAACGTCCTTGTTGAGTCGAATAAGGTTGTCTTCCCCGACAACACCCCTTCTTACAGCAGAGTTTTCGTTTACGGCGGCTCAACCCTTATCCACGATACCTATATGACCACTGCACAGGCAAATAACGACGCAATCTTTATGAATCTTTTCAATAAGACCTGCGATAAGACTGAGCTTGGGCTTAGCTTCTCAGTGAAATCCTTTGACATAAAGATAACCGAAATCAACGAAAACACAAAGAATTTCATCGGAATCCTATTTGCAGTTGTCATTCCCGTGATTATAATTGCGGCAGGTATTTTCGTTTGGATTAAGAGAAAGCGCAAATAAGCTCCGAAAGGAAAACAGATGAAAAAGAATATAAAGATTATAGTTTTTTCTGCAATAGGCATTGCCATTCTTGCAGTAACGGCGGTAGTTCTTTCGCTTACTGCTCCCAATAGCGAGGCAGACGAGCCTGAAACGACAACCACGACCGCTGACGAAAGACTTGATATTGTTGCAACCGACACCGCAAAGATCGAAACAATCAAGGTCAGCAATCAAAACGGCGTTTATACAATCGGAAAAACCGAGCACGACGGCGCTACCGAGTGGACAATCGTCGGGGCAGGAATCAACCAGCACCTTTACGATCAGAGTAAGTTCAATACCATTGTCACGAACGCAGCTCAGATGAAAGCTAATTCAGTCGTAGAAGAAAACGCCGACGACCTCGCTCAGTACGGGCTTGAGACTCCTGCTGCTCAGTTTACGACAAGCTTTTCCGACGGAACGGAAAAAACAATCGAAATAGGCGGAGTTAACCCGTCGGGAACCTCCCTTTATATAAAGGAAAAGGGCGATAACACGGTTTATACCTATTCAAACTATAAGCTCAACTACTTTACAAATTACACGGCGACAAGCTTTGTTCTGACTCAGGTTATGGAAGCTTACGACTCTCAGACTGCACCTGTAATCACAAAGCTCACGGTAAAGCGTAAGGATATGGAAAAGGACGTTGTGCTTGAGGCGTTGCCTGAGCCTGACGAAAACAGCGACTCAATCAACGTTTACAGCCATATGTTCACTTCCCCCTTTAACTGCTATATCGACTTTAACGACGGTCCCGCTTACCTTTACGGCTTATACGGGCTTAATGCAAAAAGCGCCGCTTATCTTGAGGTAAATGATGAAACCAAGGGAAAAACGGGACTCCTTGACCCTCAGTGCGAGGTTGCAATGCTCGTTGAAGACACGATTTATAGACTTTATATCGGCGACGCAGTCGAAGAAACCGTAATCGACGAGGCAACTGGCGTGGAAACGACCTCCGTTGTCGCTTATTACGGTATCTGCAATCAGGTGCCCGACGTAATTTATCTTTTTGACGCCGCTTCGCTCCCGTGGATTACAAATCCGCCTGAGGATTTTGCTTCTGAAATGTTCCTTGTGCCGTATATTTTCGACCTTGAGAGCATCGCTTACGAAGACGCTGAAACGTCGTTTGAAATCAGAATTGAGGGAACGAACGAAAGCAACGCCTTCTATAACAATGAAACAAACGAAAAGGTTGACGGCGATTCGTTCAAGGAGCTGTATCAGTACTTTATTTCCGCAAAGGGCGACTCATTCTATGACAGCGAGGAAAGAGGCGAAAAAATCGCTTCTATTACCTATAACTATGAGAACGAGTCAATGGAGCCGAGCGTAGTGGAATTTTTTGAGGGCGTGGAAAGCAGAGAGGTTATCATCGCTGTAAACGGCGTTAATCTCTATACCACAAAGCCTATGTATACCGTTCGCTTGCTTGAAAACGCACAGGCGTTTCTCAACGGAGAAGAAATAGTCTTGTCATACTAAGAAAGGTTGGTAGAAAAATGGAAGAAAAGAAGTTTTTTGAGTACAAGGGCTTTCCTCTTGTAAGAAAAGGCAATCAGATTATTTACGGTGATCCGGGAGCTGAAACTATCGTCAATATGCAGATTGTATCGTCCGAAGAAATCAACGGCGTTCAGATTGCAAAAAAGGTAAGAGTATATCATTCTTACTACGAAGCTCCTGACGGAGACCTTTCGAAGATGATAATCAAGAGCTGTGACAGAGCAAGTATTTATGAGGCTCTTGACGTTGCACATATCTGGCTTACAAGAAACTGATAACAGGGCGCTCTCAAAGCAGAGCGCCTTTTCTTTTGAAAGAGCACGGGAGTTCGGCGGTATCGTTTGTGCATACCTTAAAAGCAGACGGCAAGTATTTTTATCAATTTTGCTCGCTTGAAATTTTTCTGAAAAAGTCGTTATAGGAGAAAATATGGGCATTGCAGATATTATCAAAGGTCAGATCAAGCACCTTTACGAAACTAACCCCGATATTCACATCAACGTGAGGATAATCCGACCGAGAGTGACGGTCGAAGAAGCCCCCGCAAAAAACGTTGGTGTTTATAAAAACATCTTTCAGGTTGAAGAAAACAGCAACGGGCGGCTCAACCGACACACCTTCCGTTATACTGACGTTATGATTGGTCAGGTTGTAATAAAAGAGCTTGATTATGCGCCTGTTAACAGGTAAATAAAAATTTTAGGGCTGACGAAACTTATCGTCAGCCCTTGTGTTTACTGTAAAAGGTCGGGAAAAAGCCCGACGTATCAGCATTTATTCACAGGCAATGTATATATCCATAGATTTTCCGTCCGTCTCAAAGCAAGGAATAACTCCCTCCCAGACGTGCCTGAGACCGTTTGTTTTCATATATTCGTCAACGGTCTTGTAGGCGTTGGGGATAGTTACAAACGGATCGTCAAACGGCTTTTCGATATGTACCGCCGCATATTTTTGCGTAGGTTGTTCCCTTATTTCAACGCCGTTTGGCGTAACGCCCTCGGGTAAAATCCAAGCGGCAGTATAACCGTGCATATTATACACGTTTATCTGCTCCTGTGAAAGAAAGGGGAAGTCCCAGCCGATTACCTTGGGGCTTTCGTCTGAGTTTTCCTTTGCAATTTTATATATTCTGTCAAGGGCGTCGCCCTCAGGGTTGGTGCTTATCGCCGTATAAATCACATATCTGAACGCAGGCACGGTCTCAACTCTCAGATTTGAGTACGCTTCGTCAAAGGCACCGAGATCGTCTCTGAAAAGATTATCAAGCGAGCAGTTAAAAAGACTGCAAAGCTCTATTGCTTTTTCGATTTCCGGCTTACATTCGTCGTTTTCCCACTTGGAAACCGTTTGTCGTGACACGTCGAGCTTTTCGGCGATTGCCTCCTGCGTCATATTTCGGTTAAGTCCTCGCAAGTGCTGAAGATTTTTCCCAAAGCTCATATTTATCGTCCTTTCAAATTGATATTGTAAGCTTACGAGAAAAATTATAGCACAGAAAACGGAGCTGTTCAACCATGCAGGGATTGACTTTTTTCTTTTTTTCGCAACCTGAGGTTGACAAGAAGAGGGGGCGGAGCGAGCGCCGAGGCTGAGCCGAAGCGAAACGGAGTGGA
>JAZNST010000093.1:0-29235 GCA_045591405.1 Ruminiclostridium sp. | reverse complement strand
TGTTGCGTGGCGCAAAGACGCCGTGGGAACCTCGTCGTAGGCCATTCCGCAGCCGTCGTCGGTAACACGCATATAGGTGATTCCGCCGTTCTTGATTTCTACGGTAATGCGCCTTGCACGTGCGTCTATTGAATTTTCAATTATTTCCTTTATCACGGACGAGGGGCGTTCAATCACCTCTCCTGCTGCGATAAGCTCGGAAACCGATTTATCAAGAACTCTTATCTGTGGCATTTTGTTACCTTTCGTCAGTCTAAAATTTTCTTCAGCTCCTCAAGAACCGCATAAGCGTCTCTTGGGCTTATTCCGTCAAGGTCAAGATTTTTTATGCGAGAGATTGCTTCTTGCTGATTTATTGACGAGAACTCAACCTGAGCGTTTTTCTCATCCTCGTCCCTGAGCCTTGCCTCAAGGTCGATTTTACTGCTGTATTCCATCGTGGAAAGCGCCTTTTTAGCGGCGTTTATAACCTTATTGGGAAGCCCTGCGAGCTTAGCTACCTCGATTCCGTAGCTGTCGTCTGTTCCCCCCTCGACGATTTTATGGAGGAACTTTATCTCGTCGCCGTTCTTAGACACCGCAACGCTGAAATTTCTGATTCCCTCGTTATCCTTTTCAAGCGCAATAAGCTCGTGGTAATGCGTTGCGAACAGCGTTTTACAGCCAATAGCCTTACTGTTGATATATTCGGCTACCGCTTTTGCAATAGAAATTCCGTCGAAGGTTGAGGTGCCTCTGCCGATTTCGTCAAGGATTACAAGGCTTTTTGAGGTTGCACCCGAAAGGATTTCGGCGACCTCGTTCATCTCAACCATAAAGGTAGACTGTCCTGCGGCGAGGTCGTCGCTTGCGCCTACTCGTGTAAAAATCTTATCAACAACGCCTATTCTTGCGTATTCAGCGGGAACAAAGCTTCCTATCTGCGCCATAAGGGTAATCAGCGCAACCTGTCTCATAAAGGTCGATTTTCCCGACATATTAGGCCCTGTGATAATTATCAGCCTGTTTTTTCTCAGGTCAAGATACGTATCGTTTGGCGTAAAGGGCACGTCAGAGCGCATTTTTTCTATAACGGGGTGACGGCCGCCTCTGATTTCAATCACGCTTTCAAGCGTTATGTCAGGGCGCACAAAATTATTTTCCATTGCGCTTACAGCATAGCTGAAAAGAACGTCAACCTGTGCGATTGCGTCGGCTGTCTGCTGAATCTCGTCGATTTTTCCCGACAGATACTGCCTTACCTCAGAAAAAATCTGAGCCTCAAGCTTCAGTATCCTGTCCTTTGCGCCGAGAATATCGTGCTCGATGTCCTTGAGCTCCTGAGTAATATAGCGTTCGCCCGTTGAAAGCGTCTGTTTTCTGATATAACGGTCGGGGACAAGCCCGATATTTCCGTTTGAAACCTCGATATAATAACCGAAAACCCTGTTGTTTCCGACGCGGAGGTTTTTTATCCCCGTAGCTTCACGCTCTTTTCTTTCGATTTCTTCAAGGATATTTTCTCCGCCCGAAGCGATGTCACGTAAGCGGTCAAGCTCAGCGTTAAAGCCGTCCTTGATATATCCGCCGTCCTTTGTTGAAAGGGGAAGGTCATCCTTGATTGCATTGGCAACAATCGCCGCCACGTCGTCAAGCGAACTTATAAGGTCGTTGAGTCGCCTGAAAAGCGCACAGTCAAACGCTTCAACCGAGATTTTGAGCTGAGGGATTTTCGCACAGGCGTTACCAAGCGCCTTCACGTCACGGGGCGCCGCAACCTTATAGACGATTCTTGAAATCAGGCGTTCAAGGTCGTAAATTCCGCTGAGGTTTTCACCAAGACTATCAAGCGCCGCAACGTCAGACGAAAGCTTTTCAACTGCGTCAAGTCGTTCAAGGATTTTTATCTGATCCAAAAGCGGCTGATTTATAAATTGCTTGAGCTTTCTTTTTCCCATACTCGTTTTCGTCCTGTCAAGAACCCACACGAGAGAGCCTTTTCGCTCCTTGCTTCTCATAGTTTCCGTAAGCTCAAGGTTTCGCCTTGTGGTAAGATTAAGCTCCATATAGTCGTTATTTTCGTGAACGATGAAATTAACTGCCCTTGGAGTCTTATTCTTATAGCTGTCGTTTATATAGGCAAAAAGTCCCAAAAGCGCATTTTTGCCCACACTAATCGACGACGGCAACGGGTTTTCGCTCTGAAACTGACTGAAAAATTCACGCTCGGTCTTTTCGTCGGGACAATACCACTCGTTTTTAAGCACGTCGCCCACGCAAACGGGAAGACGGATTTTTATAAAGCGGTGAACCTCGCTGTAAGAAAGGAAGCCGTCGTTATAAAGAATCTCAACGGGGGTAAAGCGTGATAATTCGCTTATTACCTCCTGCTGAATATTGCCCGAAAGCTTTTCTACAATATGAAATTCACCTGTTGAAACGTCGGCGAAGGCAAGGCCGCAGGTGCTTTCCTGTGCGTAAATGCAAGCGATATAGTTATTTTTATCGTCCTGAAGCATTCCCTCCTCAACGACCGTACCCGGAGTCACAATTCTCACTACGTCTCTTGTAACAAGCCCCTTTGAAAGCGCCGGGTCTTCAGTCTGCTCACAAATTGCAACCTTATAGCCCTTATCAATCAGGCGCTTTATGTAAGTTTCACTTGAGTGGTGAGGAACGCCGCACATAGGCACTCCCGCACGGGAGGTCAGCGTCAGCTCCAATTCCTTTGAAATATTCACTGCGTCGTCAAAAAACATTTCATAAAAATCGCCCAGACGGTAAAAAAGAACGTACTTATCGTACTGCTTTTTTACGTCAAGGTATTGCTGAAGCATAGGCGTAATTTTTTCGTTCTTTTCCATATTCCCCTCACAAATATTTTCGGGCAGATTTCTCCGCCCGAAATTTCATCTGTTTTCTCAGTGGTGACAGCCGCCGCAGGTAGAGCAATCGCTCGTACACTTATGAGGCTCGCAAGTATCGGGATCTGCGCCCTCGCAGCACATTCCGATAATAGTGTTAACCTCCTGAAGAAGCTCGTCAAGTGCGCTCTTTACAACGGCAAAGTTAGCCATATTGGCATTTCCCATTACCTGCTCGTAAGCCTTCTGAAGCTCCTTGTTCATTGTCTGAAGCTTATCCTTATCCTGTTCTTCAGGATTTTTCTGCATCTCAAGCTGCATATTCTGTCTTTTGAGGTTAAATTCGCCTATAAGATTCTGAAGTGCCTCGTCCTTATCGTTTGCTTCCTTGGCTTCAATATATGCCTTGTAGCGTTCGTCCGCTTGAATTGCTTTTCCAAGCTCTCTTGCTGCTTTAATTGCGTCCATATCGTTTCTCCTTGAATTTAATCGGGGCATAATTGCCCAACGTAATTATTGTAGCAGAAAACGCTCTTTTTTTCAAGTGAAATACAATAAAAAATTGATGAAAATTAAGCTTTTGAAAAAACGACGGGGCAAAAGAAAATCCGCCGCACAAAAAAGCGCGGCGGAGCGTTTATTCAGATGCCTTTTTTCCCACAAGCGCCCAGCTGAGCGCCTCGGTTATCTCAATTTCAAGGAATTTTCCCTTATCGTCGGGGGTCCCCTCGAAATCAACGATGATATTCTGTCTTGTTTTTCCTGTCATAAGAGACTTGTCGGTGCGTCCCTCGCCCTCGCAAAGAACCCTCATTCTTCTTCCGACGTACTTATCGAGCGTATGACCGCCACATTCGGACTGAACTTCAAGAAGCTCCTTGAACCAAGCGGATTTTTCCTCGTCTGAAACAGGGTCCTCCATCTGAGCCGCCTTAGTTCCGCTTCGCTTGCTGTAAATAAAAGTAAAGGCGCTGTCGTAGCGGATTTCTCTCATAAGCGAAAGCGTTTGCTCAAAGTCGTCTCTCAGCTCTCCGGGAAAGCCCACGATTATATCTGTCGAGAGGTTTATATCGGGGATTTTTTCCCTTGCATATTTTACGAGAGAAATATATCTTTGACGGTCGTAATGCCTGTTCATAAGCGTAAGAATACGGTCCGAGCCGCTTTGAACGGGAAGGTGAAGATGATGGCTTATATGAATACTCTGTGAAATCACGTCGATAAGCTCCTTCGTGCAGTCCTTGGGGTGACTTGTCATAAAGCTTATGATATATTCGCCGTCGATTTTATCAAGCCGTCTGAGAAGCTCAGGAAAATCAACCTCGTCCCCTTTTGCGTAGGAGTTGACGTTCTGACCAAGAAGCGTGATTTCCTTATAGCCGTTTTCAACAAGCCCCTTGACCTCGGAATAAATCTCCGTCCAAGCCCGTGAACGCTCACGCCCTCTGACGTAAGGAACGATACAGTAGGTGCAGAAATTGTTACAGCCATACATAATCGGAACGCTGGCTCTGAAATCGCTGTCACGCCTCAGCGCAAGTCCCTCGCAGATTACCCCGTCGCAAGAAGGCGTCTCAATAACACGCTCTGAGCCTGAGAAAACAAGGTAAAGAAGCCGAGGAAATTCGTGAAGATTATGTGTTCCAAAAACAAGGTCAACAAACGGAAACGACGATTTTATGCGTTTTGTTATATGCTCCTGCTGAACCATACAGCCGCAGACTGCAATCACAAGCTTAGGATTTTTCGCTTTAAGGTGCTTCAGAGCGCCGATATTACCGAAAACTCTCTCCTCTGCGTTTTCACGGACAGCACAGGTATTAAAGAGAATAAAATCCGCTTGCTTCGTGTCGTCTGTGAAGCCATAACCCATTTTTTCAAGCATTCCCTTGATTTTTTCGCCGTCAGAGACGTTTTGCTGACAGCCGTAGCTGTGAACGAAGGCGAGGGGCTTTTTATCAAACGTGTGAGTAACCGCCCTCACCTTATCGGAGAAGAACGACTGCTCTTTAAGCTCGTCCTTGGTAATTATTCTGATTTCTGACAATCCTGTTTCTCCTTGTGCTTTAGTATAGTTTTTGCAAACGCCGCACACTTGACAGAGCCGGCTTTCGCCTGTCTTAGCATGTGCTCGCACTCTGAAAGCGTGCTTCCCGTTGTGCACACGTCGTCGATAAGAAGTATTCTTTTTCCTTCTACCTTCTGAGGCTTTGTTACGGCAAAAGCCCCCTCCATATTCACAATTCTCTCAGAATATTTGAGCGCCTTTTGCGGCTTTGTGCGTCTTATTTTCTTCAAAAGACGGCGATAAGGTCGCTTGAGCATCTGAGCAAGCTCCTTTGCGATAAGCTCGCTGTGATTGAAGCCTCTGAGCTTTTTATCCTGAGGGTGAAGCGGAACGGCAGTAACAACGTCAAAATCAGAAGCGTCAAGCTTCTTTGAAAGATAATGAGCCATAACCGAAGCCGCCGCCAGAATCGTTCCGTTTTTAAGCGAAAAGATCGCCTTATCCGTAAAGCTGTCATAAGAGGTTACGCAGACGAAATCTGTGAGTGCAATAGGCATATCGTCGGGCGTAGGCGAAATTTTCTTTGCACATTCCTCACAAAGAAACTCGTCGTATTTTATTTTCTCTTCGCAAAACGGACAGGCATTGGGGTAGACAATGCCTATAACCAATCTTTTGAAATCATAAAACTTCATCTTTTTTCTCCTTGCTTGTTTCAAGCATCAGAAGCGGCTTAACGCACGAATATCTGAGCGTTTTTCTGTTGTTTTCAACCATAGTGGCAACCTGGGAGCGCTTGCCGATAATAATCAGTATGTTCTTCGCTCTCGTAACGCCCGTATAAAGCAGATTCCTGTAAAGAAGATTTCTGCTCACACTCGTAAGGGGCAGAATAACCGCATTGTACTCGCTTCCCTGACTTTTGTGAATTGTTACTGCGTAGGCGTGGTCGAGCTTTTTGAGCATTTCGGGCGTAATCGCCGCAAGTCGTCCGTCAAAGTTTACAGTGAGATTTCCGCTGTAACGGTCTATGTCGGTTATTATGCCGATGTCGCCGTTAAAAATCCCCCTGCCGTATTCGCCGCCTCTTTGCCACTCGATGTCATAATCGTTCTTTATCTGCATTACCTTATCGCCCACACGGTAAATCACGTCGAAAAATTTCACCTCACGCTTATTTCTGTCGGGCGGATTCAAAGCAAGCTGAAGTGCATTATTAAGCTCACGGGTTCCTACTGCCCCCATTCTCGTGGGCGTAAGAATCTGAATATCGTCAATGGGAGAATAGCCGTAGGTGTTGGGGAGTCTTGTCTTTGCAAGTGAAATTATAAGCGTGGGGATATCTTCCTCGTTGTTGCACTCCATAAAGAAAAAGTCGTTTTTTCGCTCGTCAAGCTCAGGAAGCTCACCCTTTACGATTCTGTGTGCATTTGTCACAATAAGACTTTCCGCCGCTTGTCTGAAAATTTCCTTCAGCTCAACCATCGGAATTTCTCCGCTTGAAATTATATCACGAAGAATATTTCCCGCCCCGACCGAAGGTAGCTGGTTACTGTCTCCGACCATAATAAGCGAAGCGCCGCGCTTTATTGCACGAAGCAACGACTCAAACAAAAGAGCGTCAACCATCGACATCTCGTCAATTATGATAACGTCCGCACGAAGCGGATTTCGCTCGTTTCTTTTGAAAACGAGCCTGTCCGTCTTTGAAAAATCGACCTCAAGAAGACGGTGAATGGTCTTTGCCTCCTCGCCCGTAAGGTCGCTCATACGCTTTGCCGCGCGCCCCGTCGGAGCGCACAGGGCAAGTACCTTTTTCTTTGACTTGAAAAGGCGGATAACGCCGTTGAGGGTAGTTGTTTTACCTGTTCCGGGACCGCCTGTGAGAATAAATACGCTGTTACCGAGGCAACCGTTTATAGCCGCCTTCTGAAGCGCCTCATAGGTTATATTTTCCGTGAACTCAACGCCTTCTATTTCGTCTGAATAATCCTTTAGCTGAGGCGGAGAAAGCTTCATCATTTCCGAAAGCTTTTTTGCAATATACCTTTCCGCCGTATAAAATTCGCTCAGATAAATATAAGCTTTATCTGAAATTTCAAGCTCGTTGAGAAGCTCCTTTTCAATCCCCGACGAAAGCCCCTCGTAAAAAAGAACGTCGTCAATCCCAAGAAAGCCGCAGACACATTCCTCAAGCTTTTCAGCAGGCAGACAGGTGTGACCTGAAAAGGAGTTTTCACGAAGCACGTATATAATCCCCGCCGTAATTCTTGCGAGACTTTTTCGGTCAATTCCAAGGTCAGCGCTTATTGCGTCCGCCTGTTCAAAATCAACCCCGATTTCCTCGTCGCAGAGTACGTAGGGATTTTCCCTCACCGTAGCCAATGCCGACGAGTCGTATCTTCTCCAGACCTGCATTGCAACAGCAGGACTGATATTATATTTCTGTAAAAACTCAATCACATTCTTCACGCCGCTGAGTCTTCTGAATTCAGCGCTTATATAAAGCGCCCTGTCGCTTGTCACGCCCTTTATCTCAGAAAGGCGAAGCGGATCGTTTTCAATTATATCAAGCGTTTCCTTCCCAAATGCGTCTACAAGCTTTTTTGCAAGAGAAGGTCCCACGCCCTTGATAATCCCTGAGCCTATGTATTTTCTGATTTCAGACGGCGTTTCAGGGAGCATTCTGCGACAGCTCTGAGCCTTGAACTGACGGCCGTACTTGACGCTGTTCACATAATTTCCGTAAAGCTCAAGCTTTTCGCCCTCGACAATATCGCCAAGCTCGCCGTTAACGCTTATAAGCTCGCCGTCACAGTCAAGCGATATTACAATATAACCGTTTTCGCTGTTTGAAAAAATAACCTCGTCAACAGTTCCACGGAGCTGTTCAAGTTTTTCTGCGGCGTTTATCATAACGTTCCTTTTCAGCTCCCTTTCTTCGTAGAATATAAGCGATAATTGCGTTATAAAGCTCGCTTATGAGCGTCCAGCCGCCGTAAAGCGAGAAAAAAACCACTGCAAAAAAGCACAGATACTGCATAAAATCACCTCTATGCAGTATATGCCGCTTTTTTCAACCTGTTACATTTTGCACACGATAGCGTTCCAGTCCTCTTTTTCAGTAATGGAAGCAATCTTTATACCGTTTTCTCTGAGCGCCGCTGTAACCTCGTCAAGTCGCTCTGTGATAATTCCTGAAACCACAAGCGTTCCCTCAGGCTTCAAAAAGCCTTTGAAATAAGGGCTCATCGAGATTATAACGTCTGCGACGATATTCGCTGTTATTATGTCATAGCCTGTTCCTATTTTGTTTCTGAGCGCCTCGTCGTCTGAAATATTACCGCAATAGGTCTTATAGCTTTCCTTTGTGAAATGGTTCTGTTCGACGTTCTGTGCGGCGGTATTGACGGCATTTTGGAACACGTCAACCATAACTGCGCTTTTTGCTCCGAGAAGAAGCGCCGCAATAGACAAAATACCGCTTCCGCAGCCAAGGTCAAGAAGTCTGTCGCCGTCCTTTACGATTTCTTCGAGCCTTTCCATAACAAGACGGGTTGTGTGATGCTGACCTGTGCCAAAGGTGCTTGCGGGGTCAATTTCAAGGATTTTTCTTCCCTGCTCGTTTTCGACCTGCTCCCACGTTGGCTTGACGATAAGCTTTGAGCCTACCTTAAAAGGCTTATAATACTGCTTCCAGTTGTTTGCCCAATCCTCCTCGCAGACGCTGTCGATTTCCATACGCAAATCGCCGTAAAGCTCGCTGTTGAGGCGAAGCTCGTCAAGAACGCCTTTAAGGGCAATAAACATCTCCTCGCCCTGAGCGTCGTCGGGAAGATAGGCGGTGACGTGAGTCTGAACGTCTTTAAGACCAAGCATTGTCTCATCGTAATAATCCCAGTTTCCGTCCTTATTTTCAAGGAACTCGTCAAAGTCGGCCTTATCGTGAATCTGAAAGCCGTTTATTCCAAGCTCTGAAATCTGAATTGTGAGAAGATAAACGGCTTCTGAGTTGGTGTAAATATCTATCTGTTTGAAATTCATAGCAAAAACCTCTTGTAAATTTTATCCTGTTCTTCTATTATGCAATATTTTGAGCGAAAAATCAAGTGTTTGCACTTGAAATCGGAGTCAAAATATGATATAATTCTGTTTATGCAATCTAACTGAAAAACAGAGGACAAATTATGGATTATAACGCACTTGCAGAGTTACTTTTTCCCGACGTAACCAAGACAACTGATTATTATGAGGAGCTTTATCCCAAAAGAGATCTCCCCGACGACGCCAAGGTAACAAGATTTGCGCCCAGTCCTACGGGCTTCGTTCATTTCGGCGGACTTTTCCCTGTGCTCGTGGGTGAGCGCCTTGCTCATCAGAGTGGCGGCGTTTGCTATCTGAGAATTGAAGACACGGACTCAAAGCGTGAGGTCGAGGGCGCTGAACTTGATATAATCAAGGTTTTTGAAGCGTTCGGTATAAATTTTGACGAAAGTATCGTAAAAGAAGGCAAATACGGTCCTTACAGACAAAGCGACCGAAAGGAAATATATCAGACCTTTGCAAAAAGGCTCGTAGCCGAAGGAAAGGCGTACCCTTGCTTCTGTACGCCCGAAGAAATGGCTGAGCTTCGTGAAAAGCAGGAGGCTCTCAAGGTTACTCCCGGATATTACGGAGAATATGTGCGCTGCCGTGATCTGACGCTTGACGAGATAAAGGCTAATATCGAAAATAAAAAGCCCTACGTTCTTCGCTTCAGATCCGAGGGCAACAGCGAAAATAAAATCAAGATAACCGACCTCGTCAAAGGTGCGCTTGAAATTACCGAAAACGATATTGACCACATTCTTCTCAAAAGCGACGGAATGCCTACTTATCACCTTGCACACGTTGTTGACGACCATCTGATGCACACAACTCACGTCGTAAGAGGCGAAGAATGGCTCTCAAGCCTCCCCTATCACGTTCAGCTCTTCAACGCATTCGGCTTCAAGCTTCCCAAATATCTCCATATCTCTCAGCTTATGAGGCTTGACGAAAACGGAGCTAAGAAAAAGCTTTCAAAGCGTGACAAAGGCGCAGGAATGAGCTATTATATAAGCGAGGGCTATCCTACCGAAAGCGTTATCGAATACGTTCTGACGCTCCTTAACAGTAACTTTGAGGACTGGCGCAGGGCAAACCCCGATGAAAGCTTTGATAAGTTCCCGTTCTCGATAAAGAAAATGAGCGCAAGCGGCTCGTTGTTTGACCTTGTGAAGCTCGCAGACGTAAGTAAGAACGTCGTTTCCCGTATGAACGCAGACGAGGTTTACGAAAAGCTTACGAAGTGGACAAGCGAATACGATAAAGAATTCGACGCTGTTTTAAGAAGAAACCCCGATTTTACTAAGTCTGTTCTTGCAATAGGCAGAGGCGGAAACAAGCCAAGAAAGGATATCGGTCTGTGGCAGGACGCCAAGGGCTATATGGGCTTCTTCTTCCCCGAATATTTCCGATTTGAAGATAAGCTTGACGAAAAATTTTCGGCAAAGGATATTGCCGACGCTCTTGACGGCTTTATGGAAAGCTTTGACAAAAACGACGAGCAAAACGAGTGGTTCGACAAGATAAAGACCGTCGGTGAAAAGCTCGGCTTTTGCCCTAACGTCAAGGAGTATAAAGCGAACCCCGACGCATATAAGGGAAGCGTTGCCGACGTAAGTTCGTTTATAAGAGTCGCAGTAACGGGAAAGCTCAATTCCCCCGATTTATATACAGTTATCAGACTGCTCGGTAAGGACGAAACCTTCAGCAGAATAAATAAATTCAAGGAGACAATCTGATGTCAGACGAAATCAAGGAAAAAGAATACGAGGAAGGGAAAAACTTCCTTACTGAAATTATGGAAAACGATTTGGCAGAGGGCAGAGTCGAAAAAATCCACACACGATTCCCTCCCGAACCTAACGGCTACCTTCATATCGGAAGCGCAAAGGCCATTTATATCAACTATTCAAGTGCAAAAAAATACGGCGGTCAGTTTAACCTCCGCCTTGACGACACAAACCCCACAAAAGAGGACAACGAATACGTTGAAGCAATAATCGAAGATCTCGATTGGCTCGGCGCTCACCCCGACAACGTCTTTTACGGAAGCGACTATTTTGAAAAGACCTACGAGTTTGCAGTTGAGCTTATAAAGAAGGGGAAGGCTTACGTCTGCGACCTTTCAAACGAGCAGATGAGAGAATACAGAGGAACTCTTACTGAGCCGGGAAAGAACTCTCCTTACCGTGACAGAAGCGTTGAAGAAAACCTTGCGCTTTTTGAAAAGATGAAAAGCGGCGAGCTTCCCGACGGTTCCTGTACGCTCAGGGCAAAGATTGATATGTCAAGCCCGAATATGAATATGCGCGACCCTGCAATTTACCGTATTCTTCACCTCAATCATCACCGTCAGGGCAACAAGTGGTGCATTTATCCGCTTTACGACTTTGCCCATCCGATTCAGGACGCACTCGAAGGAATCACTCATTCGATGTGCTCTATCGAATTTGAAAATCACCGCCCTCTTTACGATTGGGTAGTAGAAAACATCGGCTTTGAAAAGCCGCCTCATCAGTACGAATTTGCTCGCCTCAACGTCACCAACACCGTAATGAGCAAGCGTTATCTTCGTCAGCTCGTTGAAACGGGCGTAGTTGACGGCTGGGACGATCCGAGAATGCCTACTCTTTGCGCTTTAAGAAGAAGAGGCTATTCTGCTGAGTCAATCTTCCGCTTCATTGAGCTTTCGGGAATCTGTAAGAGCCTTTCGCTCGTTGATATCGCCCTGCTTGAGCATTGCATAAGAGACGAGCTTAATATGAAGGCGCAGAGAAGAATCGCTGTTCTTGACCCGATAAAGGTTGAGGTTGAGAACTATCCTGAGGGTAAGATTGAATATTTTGAAATCTCAAATAACCCCAACGACGAAGCCGCAGGCAAGCGAGAGGTTGCATTCACAAGAGAGCTTTATATCGACGCTGACGACTTCTCAATGACTCCGCCGCCAAAATACTTCCGCCTCAAGCCCGAAGGCGAGGTTCGTCTTATGGGCGCTTATATCGTGAAATTTAAGGAAGTTAAGCTCAACGCCGACGGAAGCATTGACAAAATCATCGTTACCGCCGACCTTGAAAGCGGAAACAAGAACCCTGTTGACGGAAGAAAGGTCAAGGGTACTATCCATTGGGTAAGCGCAGAAAACTGCATTGAGCGTGACGTTTATATCTATAACAGCCTCTTTACCATTGAAAACACAGGCGCAATCCCCGAAGGAAAAACCTTTGACGATTACCTCAACCCCGAATCCGTTGTCAAGAAATATTCGTGTAAGCTTGAAAAATCGCTTGAAAATGCGAAAGCAGGCGAAAAATTCCAGTTCGTGAGACTTGGCTATTTCTGCAAGGACAGCAAGTACGACAACGTATTCAACAGAATAGTTGAGCTGAAAGACTCAAAGCCCTTCTGATAACAACAAAAAGCCGAAGAAGACCTGTTTCTTCTTCGGTTTCTTTTTTGCAAAAAAAAAGCGCCTGTGAAAAAATCACAAGCGCCTGTATTTTTTATTGGATAAATTAGCCCATCATAGAAGCAACTTCGTCAGCGAAGTTTTCTTCCTTCTTCTGAAGGCCTTCGCCCTTTTCAAAGCGAACGAAAGCTTCAACCTTGATGTTTCCGCCAAGAGATGCAACGTACTTAGCGATTGTCATATCCTCGTTCTTAACGTAAGTCTGATCCATAAGGCAGATGTCAGCTGCAAACTTCTTCATTCTACCTTCAACGATCTTTTCAAGAACGTTCTGTGGCTTAGGCTTAGCAGAAGCTTCGTTTTCCTTCTGAGCGAGGTTCATCTGAACTTCCTTTTCTTCGTCGATTACAGAAGCGGGAACGTCAGCCTGAGAAACGAACTGAGGAGCAGAAGAAGTAATCTGGAGAAGTAAATCCTTAGCGCAAGCCTTAACTGTATCGCTTGTCGGATCGTCAGCAGAAAGCTTAATCATAGAGCCGATAATGCTTCCGCCGCCGTCGTGTGTGTAAGCGAAGAGGTTACCTGTCATACGAGCAAAGCGTCTGATCTTGATATTTTCGCTGATTGTTGTGATTCTGTCTGTGAGAACGTCCTGAACTGTTTCTTCTGTTCCGCTGCACTTTGTAGCGAGAAGAGCCTCAACGTCAGCAACGTCGTTGTCGATGATTGTCTGAGCAACCATATCAACGAACTCAGTAAATCTATCGGACTTAGCTGCGAAGTCAGTTTCGCTGTTGACTTCAAGAACAACGCCAACCTTCTTAGCTTCGTCAACCTTACATACTACAAGACCTTCTGCAGCGATTCTTGTTGCTTTCTTTGCAACCTTAGCAAGACCCATCTCACGAAGATACTTAACAGCAGCGTCAAAGTCGCCGTTAGCGTTTTCAAGGGCTCTCTTGCAGTCCATCATACCGCAGTTTGTCATTTCCTTTAACTGTTTTACATCCTGAGCTGAAATAGCCATTATCTTAAATTCCTTTCAATAATTATTGAATTATTCTTCTGTTGCAGCTACGGGTTCGGATTCTTCGCCTGTAACTTCTTCTGCTGTTCCCTGTCTGCCCTCGATGATAGCGTCAGCCATTGCACCGGCGATAAGCTTAACGGCACGGATAGCGTCGTCGTTTCCGGGGATTACGTAATCAATTTCGTCAGGGTCGCAGTTTGTGTCTACGATTGCAACAACGGGAATACCGAGCTTCTTAGCTTCGGAAACTGCAATCTTTTCTTTTCTGGGGTCAACAACGAAGAGAGCACCGGGGAGCTTCTTCATATTCTTGATACCGCCGAGGAACTTTTCAAGCTTTTCAATCTCAAGGTTGAGCTTAACAACTTCCTTCTTAGGAAGAAGGTCGAATGTTCCGTCTGTTTCCATCTGGTGAAGCTGTTCAAGTCTCTTGATTCTCTTTTCGATGGTTGTGAAGTTAGTCATCATACCGCCGAGCCATCTAGCGTTTACGAAGTGAGCGTTTGCTCTTTCTGCTTCTTCCTTAACGCTTTCAGAAGCCTGCTTCTTTGTACCTACGAAGAGGATTTCTCCGCCTTCTTCAGTCACCTTACGGACGAAGAGGTAAGCCTCGTCGAGCTTCTTAACTGTCTTCTGAAGGTCGATGATGTAGATGCCGTTTCTTTCTGTGAAAATGTAGGGTGCCATTTTCGGGTTCCAGCGTCTTGTCTGGTGTCCGAAGTGAACGCCTGCTTCAAGAAGCTGCTTCATTGATACTACTGCCATTGTAGTGTCCTCCTGTTTTTTGGTTTTTATTTTTTCCTCCATAGCGTTTTACGGCTCAAGCTCGTTGAGCACCGACAAGCCGTCAGCGTTATGTGCGGATTTGCGGCTGAAATGCCACTTGAATATTATAGCACAAATGGGCTTGCAATACAACAAAAATAAATTCGTCTATTTTAACAAACTTTTAAGAAAATTTCCCTTTTGCTTTGTTTGTTGTGAATAATTGCCTGAAACGAGAATTGCGTCCTCACCGATTATCTCAATATCGCTCCACGAAACCACACAGTCGTCTTCCTTGCCAAAAAGCCCGAAAAATCTGCTTTTTCCGTAGACGATAAGCTTACAGAGCTTTGCCGTTGAGGTATCAAACTCAACGTCGTCCACAAAGCCCAGCTTTCTTCCTGTTTTTATATCGACAATCTCCTTACTGTGAAGGTCGCTGAAACGGCAAATCATAAAATCATCTCCTTACTCAGAGCAAGGATATGCAAAAAAATCGCCGATTATGTCTGAAACAGTTTAAGCACGCCGATTGAGCGTGCTTAAAGGATTTTTCTTTTTAGTCCTGCTTGTGATTTGCCCTGTAAGCGAGGTAGTTTTCAAGAATAACCGCCGCCGCAACAGCGTCAATGACTGCCTTGCGCTTTTTTCCACGCTTATTTACGTCGTTCATCATCTGATGAGCCGTAACCGTTGTCGAACGCTCGTCCCACATCACGACAGGAACCTCGACGAAGTTCCTTAAAAGCTCGGCGAAAAGCTTACACTTTTCAGAACGTGGACCTGCAGTTCCGTTCATATTAAGGGGGTTTCCCACGACAATCATCCCAACCTCGTACTCAACCGAAGCCGCCGCTACCTTTTCAACGCAGATATTAAAATCCTTTTCGTCAATTACGCCAAGCGGAGAAGCCAGCGTTTCGGTTCTGTCACAGCAGGCAAGACCTGTGTGGCTGTCGCCGTAATCTACTGCCAAAATTTTCATAAGCTATGTTCCTTTGATTATCCGTTATGTTTTACTGTGTGAGTTAAAAGCAACACGACCATCGGTAATCACCGACAGTCGTTAATTGCAATTCAAGAACGATTTTCACGCCTGTTCGCTTTTGAGCGCTTCTTTGAGCGCCTGTGCGAGCTGGTCGGGGCAAGAGGTAGGACGGCTTCCGCAAGGGATTCCGTCAAGTCGGCTGATAATTTCATCAACCTTCATTCCCTTGACAAGACCTGCAATTCCTCTGAGATTTCCGCTGCAACCGCCGACAACCTTCAGGTCAACGAGGATTCCGTCTTCAATCTCAATTATCATCTTCCTTGAGCAAACGCCCTTTGGAATATACTCAAATACCATAATATTTTCCTTTACTTTTTCAGTCCGTCCGTGTACGCCTTTGCCACTGCCTTTGCAACAGAATCGGCAACAGACTTATCAAGCGGACTTGCGATAATATTTTCAGCCGTAATTTCGCTGTCGGGGATAATTTCTGCGATTGCGTAAGCGGCGGCAATCTTCATATCCTCGTTTATTTCCTTTGCACGAACGCTCAGCGCCCCCTTAAAAATTCCGGGGAAGACAAGGACGTTATTGATCTGGTTGGGGAAATCGCTTCTTCCTGTTCCCACAATAAACGCTCCTGCCGCCTTTGCCTCGTCAGGCATAATTTCGGGAGTGGGATTTGCCATTGCAAAAACTATTGGCTTTTGAGCCATCGACTTTATCATTTCGGGAGTAACGAGATTAGGTCTTGAAACGCCCACGAATACGTCTGCGCCCTTCATAGCGTCAGAAAGAGTACCCTTTATATTGTCGTTGTTTGTTTTCTTTGCAATTTCGTTATGCGCAGGATTCTGATACTGCTCGTCACGGTTGATTATGCCATTAATATCAACCATAATAAGATTTTTTATACCAAGTCCGAGAAGAAACGTTCCGATTGCAATTCCCGCCGCGCCTGCGCCGTTGATTACAACGGTGAGGTCGGAGAGCTTTTTCTGAGCGCATTTTGCAGCATTTATAAGCGCAGAGCCGACAACGACTGCCGTTCCGTGCTGGTCGTCGTGGAAAACAGGGATATCAAGTCTTTCCTTGAGCTTTTTTTCGATTTCAAAGCATCTCGGAGCCGCAATATCCTCAAGGTTTATTCCGCCAAAGCTGTCGCTTATAAGCTCGATTGTACGAACGATTTCGTCTGTGTCCTTGCTCTTTATGCAAATAGGAAATGCGTCAACGCCTGCGAACTCCTTAAAAAGACAGCACTTTCCTTCCATTACGGGCATACCTGCGAGGCCGCCGATGTCGCCAAGACCGAGAACCGCCGTTCCATCAGTGATTACCGCAACGAGATTTTTCCTTCTCGTAAGCTCATAAGAAAGCTCAGGGTTGTCCTTTATCTTCAGACAAGGCTCAGCAACTCCGGGTGTGTAAGCCAGCGACAAATCCTCTCTTGTATTTATCGGCGCACGGGAAACGACTTCAAGCTTTCCCTGCCATTCGTAATGCTTTTTCAGCGCTTCTTCTTTAACGTCCATTATTCTTTCATTCCTTATTCTTTTTATGTAATGCAAAAAGCTTATCAAGCTCTTCCTGTGGGGTAAGATTGTAGCCTATCGAAATAGGATAGTGGTTATAAAATCCGTGGAAATCAGAGCCGCCTGTTGCTATAAGGTCATACTTCTCGGTGATTTTGAGGAGTCTTTCCACGTCCTTTTTATCAGCACTCTGGTGCCATACCTCAACGCCGTCAATTTTCTTTGTCTGTGCAAGCTCTTCAATAAGGTCGAAGTTATCAAAAACGCTCGGATGGGCAACTACCGCAATTCCTCCTGCGGAGTGAATAAGCTCAAGCACAAAGTGAACCTCGGCGTTAGACATGGTTTCATTGGAAACCTCCTCAGCGCAAAGACCTGTCTTTGCATTAAAAAGCTCTTCGTAAACGTCGCCGTAAAGGTCGATCGTATAGCCGTAGTCCATAAGCGCATGCATTATGTGGCTCTTAAAAATCGCCTTACTTCCCGACGAATATTTCATAATATTTTCAAGCGCAATCGGATATTTTTCCATAACCTTGAACGCCATCTTCTTACCGCGCTGTTTTCTTATTTCGCAGTTTCTGAGGCAAAGCCCCTCAAGTCTGTCGGGCTTTTTCGGAAGATAGCACAGAATATGAACCTTGGACTTACGCTCGCCGTCAAACGCCGAAAACTCAACGCCCGGAACAATCTCGATTCCATAACGCTGACCAAGGACAACTGCTCTTGAAATTGAAGAAAGACAATCGTGGTCTGTAATAGCCAGATAGTTTATATCGTTTCTCTTAGCCTGTGCAATAACCTCTTCTATTCCGAGAGAGCCATCGGACAGGGATGTGTGGCAATGTAAATCAGCTTTCATAAGTCACCTCGTCATTCTGAATTTTATTAGTCATATTATACCACTTTTTTCCCTGTAATGCAATACTTTGTCGTCAAAATGTCAGATATTGTAAAAAAATCGGGCGCAAAACTGCACCCGACGATATATTTACTTGATGATTTTTCCGATTCCCTTGGGGGATTTTTTCTTTATCTCTGCTTCGTTTCCGCCTCTGTCAACGAAAATCGTTTCCTCCTGCTCGTCCTCGTCGGGAAGCTCAGGGTTCTTCTCGCCCTTTGCCTCGTAATAAGGATTGATAATGTGCTTTTGGATAACGGGGTAAGCGCAGAAGGTAATTAAAAGCTGACACCACGCAAACGGGATAAAGGGGAGCGCAATCGTACTGTATGGGAAGAAGAGCACAAAAACAGTAAGAAACGCCACTGAAACAAGGAGCGCTATGATATTGCTCTTTATACCGATAACAGAAAGAATAAGGGAGTTTTTAACCACGCCCTTCATTTTGAGATTAAGGCTTACAATCTGAAGATAAATATAAAAATGTGAGATAAGAGTGTAAACTGCGATTGCAACCGTAAGTCCCATAAGGATATAGCTTCCCATATCGTTCGAGGAGGTCTGAACCCTTATGTCGTAGAAGTTAAGCGCATAAACGATAAGCGCCACAACCGCAACGTCAACAATACCGATTCCCACAGACTGCTTGAAATTCTTTTTGAATGCCTCAAAAAACTCGTGCCAGAGGAAGAAGGGCTTTTCAAGGTAAAACTTTCTCGAAACGTGTGCAAGCGCTGCTGTTGCAGGACCAAAGGTCACAACAGGCAAACAGAACAGCACGTAAATCATATTGAGCAAAAACATCTTCCAGAATTTTCTTGCGAAAATTTCCCAGAACCTGAAAAACGGCTTTTTTCTCGGTCCGTTCTTTGCAACGCCCTTGCCCGAATTTTCGTAATTATAGAATAAACTCAACGGTTTTCATTCCTTTCGGATATAGTTGTCAAACGAGACGATATAGATTGTAGCATATTTCACAATAATTTGCAAGGATTTTACCTTGAAAGCTCGTACGCTCTTTTGGTACAAGCCTCGCAAGCTTTTTTCACGTCCTCGGTGAGCTTTCCCTCATAAAGCTTATCAAGCCCCGCAAGAGTTGTGCCGCCCGGAGACGAAACCTGTTTTATAAGCTCATCGACCGTCATTCCGCTATCCGTAAGCATTTTGGCGCTTCCCACAAGCGTCTGGGCGAAAAGCTCAAGCGCAGTTCTTGAGTCAATGCCGTTTTCGTGTGCATAATCGACAAAGCCCTTTGCAAAAAGATAGATAAAGGCGGGAGAGCTTCCGTTTATACAGATTATTTCTTTCATCTTGTCAGAAGGCACCTCGCGCACCATTCCGCAAGCGGAGAGTATTTTCTTTGAAAGCTCAAATTCCTCGTCTGAAATCCTGTCGTCTCTTGCAATCGCACTTGCACCAAGACCAAGCATAGCGGGAGTATTTGGCATAACGACCGCCGTTTTCACGTCTTTTTCAAGGCGGCTCTTGATAAATTCCGCCGAAATTCCTGCACAGATTGAAATAAACACCTTTTTTTCATCGGCAGATTCCTTAATTGTATCAAGAACCTCGCCAAGAACCTGAGGCTTTACTGCAAGAAGTATATAATCGCAAGCCTTTATAAGCTCATTCTCGTCCTTACAGGGAGTAACGCCCAAGGGACTGAGAGCCTGTGTTTTTTCAGTATCCTTATCAAAAGCGTAAAGCTCGGCTGAGAACTCTGAGCTTGTGCTCGAAATGCTTTTGAAAATCGCCGAGCCCATATTGCCCGCACCCAATAATCCAAGCTTAATCATATCGTTTCCTTTCAGTTATTCTGAGTCTTTTTTGACGCCCTTGAAGAAATCCCTCTGTTTGCCCTGTTATAAGCGAACATAACCGCAGGAAGCACAACGAGAAGAAGAACCACGTCCACAGGGAACTGTGCAAGCTGCTTTACAACTCTGATGGAATATTTTGCAGTTATCGACTCAACCGTATCGTAGCCCGACAAAACCATCGCCGCGGGAGTCATAATAAGATTACACACAACCACAACCGAAAGCTTTGCAAAGATTATTCTCAGCACCTGTATGACGTTGTGCTTTGTGTTGTCGCCGTCAGAAAATTTAAGGGGATTGAGCCTATAAAGAAAAATTCCGTAAATCACGGCTCCCACAAGCTCGACTATCGTAAAAAGCGGATTAAAGGCGCCCTGAGGCTTTATAAAATAACCGATTACGTCAGTCACCACTCCCGCAAGTCCCGCAACGACAGGCCCGAAAAGCATTCCGATTGAAGCCAGCGCCAAAAACGCAAAGCTTATCTTGAGCGTCTGGGTAAGGGCAATCGAAGCTGTGAACTTCAACGCAAGGTCAATTCCTATGAGAATTGCCGTTACAGTAAGGCAACGGAGAGTTTTAAGCTCCATTGCGGATTTTTTGAACATACGAAAAAAAGACATATCCATCCTCCTTTACGCAATGCACAACGAGGATAGATAATGCCTACCTATTCTTTTTATGCACAGCGAGATGCAAAATCCGAACCGCAAGCCTCAGCTTTTCGTCCGTGCGGCAACTCTCCGTCCACACAGCACTTAACGCTCGGATTTCTACTCTGTTGCTTGTAAGCCTTCTCAGAAGCTTATTTCGTTTGCTATCTTATAAAGCTCTTCGGGGAACTGCTTTTTCATATTGAGAGCTTCCTGAATGTCAACGTCAACAATCTTGTCGTCAACAAGACCAACCACACGGTTACCGATTCCCTGAGAGAGAAGCTCTACTGCGTGATAGCCAAGCTGGCTTGCTACTACTCTGTCACGGGCAGTAGGCGAACCGCCTCTTTGAACGTGACCGAGAATTGTCGCTCTTGTTTCAACGCCTGTAAGCTTTTCAATCTTCCTTGCTACGTCAACGCTGTTATCAACTGCGCCCTCGGAAACAACAACTATAAAGTGATGCTTACCCATTTCGTGAGCTCTGTTGATTTTAGCGGCGATTTCTTCAACTGTGATAGGGCATTCGGGAGTCATAATGCAGGTTGCACCGCAAGCGATACCTGCGTTGATTGCAATATAGCCTGCGTTTCTTCCCATAACCTCTACGACAGAGCAACGGTCGTGGGACTGAGCTGTGTCACGAAGCTTGTCAACAAGCTCCATAGCCGTATTGTTTGCCGTATCGTAGCCGATTGTGTATTCTGACATTGAAATATCGTTGTCAATAGTACCGGGAACGCCTACGCAGAGGATACCCTTTGCCGAAAGGTCAGCAGCGCCTCTGAAGGAGCCGTCGCCGCCGATTACTACGATACCCTCGATTCCGTTTTCTTCGCAGGTCTTCTTTGCTTTAAGAACGCCCGCTTCTTCTCTGAACTCACTGCAACGAGCAGTATAAAGCATTGTGCCGCCCTGGTTGATAATATTGCTTACGCTTCTTATATCAAGGGGCTTTATGTCGCCGTTAATAAGTCCGTTATAGCCTCTGTATATTCCGACAACCTCCATACCCTTTGCAAGACCTGCTCTTACAACCGCACGGATTGCGGCATTCATTCCCGGAGCATCGCCGCCGCTTGTTAATACGCCAATCTTTTTCATGATTTAAGTTCCTTTCGTTTTTTATCTACATAAAGTCATACCTTAAAATTCAACTTATATTTTACAACACTTTGCATTGATTCGTCAAGTGGATTTTGGTATTTTTTTACTATTTGACCATAATATTACCTTTTCCACAAATTTGAGTAAGCTTTGCAAGCAATTCTTTTGTTATTTTCACACCCGATATTCCCTTTGCCCTATTTACCTGTCGGGTATCGGAAAAGCATATTCTTACCTCGTCAGCTCCCCTGTTTGCCCTCAAAAGAGCGTAAACCTTATTTATCACGGGAAGATTTATCGACTCGACGTTGACGTAAAGCGTTTTCTTCACTCCATAGGCTTCGGGGCTGAAAAGCTCGTTTATCAGAAGCTTAGGGGGATCGCCCTCACGGAAGGGATTATCAGACGATATTGTTGCGTGGGCAATAACCGCCAAATTTTCGCCGATAAGCTCGCCGTATTTCTCAAAGGCTTCTGCGAATACGATTCCTTCGATTGCTCCGCTTTTGTCCTCAAGCTCGATAAAGCACATCTGCTTTCCGTTTTTCTGAACGTGAAGCTTTTTCGCAACAATCATTCCCGCTATCCTTACTCTCTGTCCGTCACGGAAGCCCTCCGTGTTTTCTGCGGCTGAATTTATGACGGTCGAAATCGGAGGGAAGCCCTCTTTTACGATAAGCTCCTTATATTTTTCAATCGGATGTCCCGATATAAAAAGTCCGATGCTCTCTTTTTCCATATTGAGAAGCTGCTGCTGGGAATATTCAGCTATTTCGGGGAGTCTGAAGCCGATTTTCGACTCTACGTCGTCTGACATTCCGAACATATCAAGCTGACCTTCGACGTTTGAGCTTCTGTGAGTTGAAACCCTTGAGAGAACCTCCTCATAGCAAATGAACATCTGTCGCCTGTTTGCGTCCATTCCGTCAAGTGCGCCCGCTTTTATGAGAGCTTCGACTGCACGCTTATTGAAATCTCTGCCGCTTACTCTTGTGCAAAAGTCATAAAAGCTCTTATAAGCGCCGTTCTCACGCTCTTTTACGATACTGTCAATCACGTTTCTTCCCAGATTTTTTATCGCAAGAAGACCATATCTCACGGAATTACCCTCAATCGAAAAATCCGCAAAGCTGTGATTTACGCTCGGAGGCAACACGCTCACGCCGTGCCTTTCAAGGTCGCCGATATATTCGACGAGCTTTCCCGTCGATTCGTTTACGCTCGACATAAGCGAAATCATATATTCTTTATAATAGTGCGTTCTCAGGTACGCTGTCTGATAAGCAAGAAGCGCATAAGCAACGGCGTGGGACTTATTGAACGCATACGACGCAAACGCCGACATTTCGTCAAAGACAGCGTTTGCCGTTTTTTCATCGACTCCGTTTGCAACCGCGCCGCAGTTCGTTTCAGAGCCGTAGACAAAGGCTCCTCGCTCCTTATCCATTATCTCTTTATTCTTCTTTTTCATTGCACGAAGAACAATATCCGCACGGCCGTAGGAGTAGCCGCCCATCTTTCTGCAGATTTCCATAACCTGCTCCTGATAGACGATACAGCCGTAGGTCACGTCAAGAATATCTCTGAGAATCGGGTGCTTATATTTTACCTTATCTGCGTTGTGGCTGTTTTCGATATAAGTCGGAATCGACGACATCGGTCCCGGACGGTAAAGCGAAATAACCGCCGTCAGAGCTTCGAGCGAGCGAGGCTTGAGCCTTGTAAGAACACTCGTCATTCCTGCGCTTTCAAACTGAAAAACGCCAAGGGTTTCTCCTGACGAAAGATTTCTGAAAACCCTTTCGTCGTCCTGAGGGATTTCTGATATATCAATTCCAACGCTTTTTGCACAGTCGTCGATTACCGTAAGATAACGAAGACCGAGAAAATCCATCTTGAGAAGCCCAAGCTCCTCAATGGTTGTCATGGGGTACTGGGTTACTATAAGATTATCCGTTTTCTGAACGGGGACAAATTCCGTAACAGGCGCTCTTGCTATAACGATTCCCGCCGCGTGCATTGAAGTATGCCTTGGCATTCCCTCAAGCTTCATTGCCGTATCGACGAGCGTTTTTACCTCGTCGTCGTTCTGATAAGCGCTCATAAGCGCCTTTTCGTCACGAAGGGATTTTTCAATCGTCGAGCTTGTACCCAGCGGTATCATTTTCGCTACGCTGTCAACCTTAGCGTAAGGTAAGCCGAGCGCACGCCCTACGTCACGAATCGCCTGCTTTGCAGCAAGGGTACCGAAGGTTATAATCTGAGCCACGTGGTCAGCGCCGTACTTTCTGCCCACATAGTCGATAACCTCCTGCCTTCTGATATAGCAAAAGTCAACGTCAAAGTCGGGCATACTTTTTCTTTCGGGGTTGAGAAAGCGCTCAAAAAGAAGATTAAAGCGCAACGGATCAACCGAGGTTATCTTCATCGCATAAGCGCAGATTGAGCCGACGCCCGAACCTCTGCCCGGACCTACGGGGATATTCTGCGACCTTGCGTAAGCGATAAAGTCGGCAACTATCAGATAGTAATCAACGTAGCCCTTGCTTATAATTACCTCAAGCTCATGCTCGGCTCTTTTTGCTATCTGCTCGGTAATTCTTCCGTAGCGTTCTTTAAGCCCTTTTCTGACTTGCTCTTTGAAATAAGCCGCATTATCGTCTACGCCCTCAATAACGTATTTCGGAAGCTTTGTGACGCCGAACTCGATTTCGACGTTGCACCTTTGGGCAATTTTTACAGTGTTTGTTATTGCCTCGCCCGAAAAAAGCTGAGCCATCTCGTCGCCCGATTTTATATAAAGCTCTCTTGTGGGGAGGTTAGCGATACTTTTTTCAGTAAGAGTTGCCCCTATCGAAATAGCGGTCAGCACCTGCTGAATCTGACTGTCTTCTCTTGTGAGATAGTGGGCGTCGTTGGTTGCAACAACAGGTATCCCCGTCTCTCTCGAAATTCTCATCAGATATGGCAGAACCTTTCTTTCACCGCTAAGGTCGTGGTTCTGAAGCTCAAGATAGAAGTTATTTTCGCCAAAGATTTCACGGTACAAAAGCGCCACACGCTTTGCCTCGTCGTAGTTATCGGAAAGAAGAAGCCTCGGAATTTCTCCCGAAAGACACGCTGAAAGGCAGATAAGCCCCTCGTGATATTTTCTGAGCGTCTCAAGGTCACAGCGAGGCTTATTGTAAAAGCCGTTGATGCTGGCGTCTGAGACGAGCTTTGAGAGATTTTCGTAGCCCTTGTTGTTTTCGCACAGGAGAATAAGGTGAAACGCTCCGCTATCGACCTGTGGCTGTTTATCAAATCTTGAACGGGGAGCCACGTACACCTCGCACCCGATAATCGGCTTTATTCCGTTCGCCTTACATTCCTTGTAAAAGTCGATGCAACCGTACATAACGCCGTGGTCGGTTATTGCAACGGCTGATTGTCCAAGCTCCTTTACACGAGAAATAAGCCCCTTGATTCGGCAAGCGCCGTCAAGAAGGCTATATTCTGTGTGATTGTGAAGATGAACAAAATCAGTCAATTTAATATCTTCCTTTATTTTTCGCTTCTGAGCTTGTCTGCAAGCTCGGAAATTCTTTTGAGCCTGTGATTTACTCCGCTTCTGCTTATTGGAGGGGTTAAAAGCTCGCCAAGCTCTCTTAAAGATTTATCGGGATTGTCTTTTCTTATAAGGGCAAGCTCACGCAGGTCTTCGTCAAGAAAATCGACGCCCTTAACGCTTAAAATAAACTCAACGTCCTCCGCCTGCTTTGTTCCTGCGGCAACGGTTTTCGCTATATTTGCCGCTTCGCAGTTGACGGTTCTGTTGACGTTATTTCTCAAATCCTTATAGATTTTAGCGTTCATTATCTCCATTGAGCTTATCATCGCCCCGATAAAGGTCAGAATATCAGAAATCCCCTCGCTATCCTTTGTGTAAAGAAAGGGCTGCCCTTTTCGAGAGGATTTTTTTACTCTCATTCCCGATTCTGTGATAAGAGTAAAGAGCCTGTCGCATTTTTCGTCGGCAGGCACGCTGAATTCAAGATGGTACTGACTGTTGGGATCTGAAACCACTCCGCAAGCAAGAAAAACGCCACGAAGGAAAAAGCCTGTTGCGTCATCGCTTCCGCCGACGATTTCAGTTGAAATCAAAGGAGAAAAGACATCTGTTCCCCTGAGAGCTCCGCCCACTCCCGCAAACTGAACCATATAGCCCCAAGAGCCGTTCTTTCGCTTATTGGTAATTTTCGTCCCTGCCCTTGAGCAAAGCGCCGCCACAAACTCGGCAACCTTGGCGTTTTCAGAATAAAATCCCGACGTTCCGCCGTCTCTCAGGGCGTATAAAAAACCGTAAAGAACTATTCTCGCCTGCTTTTTCGTCAGCGTAGACGAGCACAGCTCGCTTTTCACTTCGGTTGTAAAGGACATTACTTTTTACCTCTGTCTATATCACGGTGAAGAACTCTGACCTTATAGCCGTTTTCAAGAAGATGAGCGTAAAGATTTTCAGCAAAGGTAACGCTTCTGTGCTTACCTCCCGTACAGCCTATTGCAATTTCAAGCTGTGCCTTTCCCTCGGCTATGTACTGTGGAAGGAGAAAATCTATCATATCGTGAAGCTTATCTCTGAGCGTACAGGCAACCTCGTGCTTCATAACGAAGGCTCTCACGTCCTCGTCTAGTCCCGTCTTATGTTTAAGCTCAGGAACGTAGTAGGGATTGGGCATACAGCGCATATCAAAAACAAGGTCTGCTTCGCCCGGTGCGCCGTACTTAAAGCCAAAGGACATAATATTTATAAGAAGAGTCTCAGATACATCCTCAACAAAGAAGTTTCTCATTGCCTCACGAAGCTTCGTGGTCGTCATAAGGGTAGTGTCAACGTGGTAAGTCGCAGCTTCGCTCAGAGGCTGAAGAATTTCGATTTCAGCGTCAATCGCCTTATCAATATCTCCGCCTGCAATATCAATCAGCGGATGCTTTCTTCTCGTTTCCTTATAGCGCTGTCTTATAACCTCGTGACTTGCGCTTACAAACAAAAGCTCAACCGTAACGCCGGGGATTCTTATGCTGTCGATATTTTCCTTTAGCTCAAGGAAAAAGCTTCCGCCGCGAATATCGGTTACAATCGCCGCCTTTTCTATGGTCTGGTTTTCCATACAAAGCTCGACGAATTTCGGTATAAGCTGAGGGGGCATATTGTCAATGCAAAAAAAGCCCGTATCTTCAAGAATATTTACCGCCTGTGATTTTCCTGAGCCTGAAAGCCCCGTTATAATTACAAATAGCATTTTTTACTCCCAAATAAGCATTTCACATTCAAGTCTCACGCCCGAATGCTCGAATACCTTTTCCTTTACTCCTTCAACCGTCTTTATCACGTCGTCAAAGGTCGCCTCGGATTTATTCACAACAAAGCCGCTGTGCTTGGTGCTCACCTGAGCGCCGCCGAAGCCGAAGCCTTTAAGCCCCGCCTGTTCGATAAGCGCCGCCGCAAAGTAGCCCTCAGGACGCTTAAAGGTGCTTCCCGCACTCGGTAAATCAAGCGGCTGAGAGGTCTTTCTCTTTTCCATAAGCGTATTCATACGCTCTGAAATCTCAGCCTTGTCGCCTTTTTTAAGCTCAAGAGTCACTGAAAGAATAACGAGTCCTTTTCTGCCAAAAACGCTGTGACGGTAGGAAAGCTCAAGCTCGTGAGCCTGAAGCTCTCTCATCTCCCCTTTTTCATCAACGCACAGACAGCTTCTGACTACGTCCTTCATCTCGCCGCCGTAAGCCCCTGCATTCATAAAGAGCGCTCCGCCGACGCTTCCCGGTATTCCGTAGGCAAACTCAAGCCCTGTAAGAGAATTTTCCCTTGCCCTTACGCAAACGGCGCTAAGCGAAGCCCCCGCGTCACAGATTATCACGCTCTCGTTCACAACGATTTCTGAAAAAGCGCTCCCGATAAGGATTATAAGGCAATCAAGCCCCTTATCGCTTATAAGGACGTTTGTGCCCTTACCAAGAATACGGTAGGGGATATTTTCCCTCTTACAGCTCAGAACGGCGTCTCTTACACATTCAGCGCAGTTTGCCCTGAGCATCGCCGCACAGCTTCCGCCTATCTTAAACGAGGTAAACGGCGCAAGAACGACGTTTCTTTCAAGCTTTGCGCCATATTTTTCAGCTATGCTTTCAATGCAGTTGAAATTCAAGATTTCCTCCGATTACGCAAGGTTGCAGAGGTACGCCGCACCGATAATACCTGCGTCGTTTCCAAGCTCTGCAATGTCAAGCTTTGTTGAACAGTTGGGGTCAATGCAATAAGACTCACGCTCGATATATTCCTTGAGAGGCTTTACGAGGTTGTCGCCTTCCTTGCAGATTCCGCCGCCGATAAGAAGCATCTCAGGCTGGAAGATATTTACTACGTTTGTAAGACCGCAGCCAAGGTAGCTTATGTATTCGTTGACAACGGAAATTGCCGTTTCGTCTTCCATTCTCATTCCGTCAAAGGCTGTCTTTCCGTCAACCTCGTCAAGCGAGTTGTTGGCAATTCCCCACATCTTGCTGTTCTTGTCGTTTTCCATTGCTCTTTTTGTAGCGTTGATAAGAGCAGTAGCCGAAGCGTAAGCTTCAAAGCAGCCCTTTCTTCCGCAAGAGCACGGTCTTCCGTTATATTCTATTACCGTGTGGCCAAGCTCTGCGCCGCAGAAGTTAAAGCCCGTGTAGATTTTTCCGTCGATAATGATACCGCCGCCTACGCCTGTTCCAAGGGTAATAACAACGATATTTTCATAGCCCTTTCCCGCACCGTTGAGGTATTCGCCGTAAGCCGCCGCATTAGCGTCGTTTTCAACGTAAACCTCCTTGCCAAGCTTGAGCTTGAGCATTTTTCCAAGCTCTGTGTTATTAAATCCGAGGTTATTTGAATAAAGCACAACGCCCGTCTTTCTGTTTGCAGCACCGGGGGTTCCGATACCGATAGAGTTTACGTCAGAAAGAGAAACCTGTGCGTCCTTGAGGGCAAGGTCAACTGCTTCTACGATACTTTCTACTATTTCTTCGGCAGGGCGCGGAAGATTTGTTTTTATGTTGCTTCTTCCGACGATTTCATAGCTTTCGCTTACGATTCCTACCTTTATGTTTGTTCCGCCAAGGTCAATTCCTATATTATACATAATATGCTTCTCCTTATCCTTTATTCAAAAATATTTCCTTTTCGTGAGATGATATAATTCATCATTCTTTCTTCGCTTGCATTCACAACAAGCTCAGGCGGGAACTTACAGCCTTCGATATATTCGCCTACGGCTCTGAAGCTTCCTATGCTTTCGTGATAGTGTGCGTCTGAATTGACGATTATCTTTGCCCCTTCGTTAGCACAGGCGTCAAGAATATATCTGTAACGCTCAAAGCCGTCGCTTCCGAAAACTCTCGGCGCATTTATCTCGATGAGCTTATTTTCTTCCCGACAGACTCTTGCAACCTCGTTCATATCGTAATCGTAATCAGACGACTCAGAGTGACCGATTACGTCAACCTTCGGGTTTTTAAGAGCATTTATATAAGCGTTTGTGTTCTGAGCCTTAGTACCCGGCTTACAGCAAGGCCAGTGAAACGAAGCCACTACCCACTCAAGACACCCAAGAAGCATTGGTTCAGTCACGTCAAGCGTTCCGTCGTAGTCCATAATGTTCGCTTCCATTCCCTTGAGGATATAAACTCCGTCAATTCGTCGGGGGAGATTTTTCATCGAATAAAAGTGCCACTCGTGCGGAGAGTCAGGCATTGCGGGACCGTGGTCGGTAATAGCAAGAATGCTTATACCTGCTCTCTTTGCCGCCGAGGCGTTTTCCGTAATGGTACTGAATGCGTGAGTTGAAGCCACAGTATGCGTATGCATATCCGCAAAAAATTCCATCTGTGATTACTCCTTCTCGTCGATATTGATAATTGATTCGGCTGTTTCCATATTGAGTCCGAGATTATCAAGAAGCTCCTGTGCGGCATTGTAGCCCATACGCTTCTGACGGTTGTTCATTGGGGCAACCTCCATAATTACGGGGAGGTTTCAGCCGGGCTTAACGGGAATAGTAAGATAAGGCACC
>JAZNST010000092.1:0-7784 GCA_045591405.1 Ruminiclostridium sp. | reverse complement strand
AGGGAGGCTTTTGTTTGCCTGCAAGTGCGCACTTACTCACCACCGAAGGCGGCGGTACAATAGAAAAGAGCCGATATGGAATTCAATCCATATCGACTTTTTTTCTGTCCTTTAGAACCCAAAACATTTAAGCTCCGTCTTTTTTTACATCATACAGCTCTTAGCGTAATTCCACGAGTCTCTGCACATTTCTTCAATTCCCTTTTCAGCCTTCCAGCTAAGCTCTCTGTTGGCTTTTTCGGGATTTGAATAGCAAGAAGCGGCGTCGCCCGGACGTCTTCCTACTACAACGTAAGGAACGGGGATATTGTTTACCTTTTCAAAGGTAGTAATAATTTCAAGGACAGAATAGCCCTTTCCTGTTCCAAGATTATAGGCAAGAGCGCCCTTTTCTTCTCTGAGCTTTGAAATAGCCGCAAGGTGTCCCTTTGCAAGGTCAACGACGTGGATATAGTCACGAACGCAGGTTCCGTCAGGAGTAGGATAGTCGTTTCCGAAAAGGTTAAGGTGATCCATTTTTCCCACCGCCGCCCTCAGAAGCAAGGGCATAAGGTTATTCGGAATATCGTTGGGGTCGTCGCCGAGGCGTCCGCTTTCGTGAGCGCCGATTGGGTTAAAGTAACGAAGAAGCGCAATGCTCCACTCACTATCGACTGAACACAGCTCTCTGCACATATCTTCAATCAGAAGCTTCGTTCTTCCGTAGGGGTTGATTGCGGCGAGAGGATAATCCTCAAGCACAGGAACCTTCTCAGGCGTTCCGTAAACGGTCGCTGAGGAGCTGAAGACAAGCTTCTTACAGTCAAACTCGTTCATTATTTCAAGCAAGGAGAGAGTTGTATCAATATTGTTACGATAATACATAAGCGGCTTAGCTACGCTTTCTGCAACAGCCTTAAAGCCGGCGAAATGAATAGCCGCCTCTATCTTATTCTCTGAGAAAATTTTTCTGAGCGCTTGCTTATCGGCAACGTCTGCCTCATAGAACGGAAACTCCTTTCCCGTAAGCTCCTTTATCGTGTCAATAACAGCGGGCTTTGAGTTTGAGAAATTATCGACTACTACGATTTCTTCTCCCGCCTCAAGAAGCTCAACACAGGTATGTGAGCCGATATAGCCTGCGCCGCCTGCAACAAGAATTGCCATAACAATTTCCTCCTTGTGATATTTTTCTTTATTTTTATTATAATCCTCGAAAGCGTCATTGTCAAGATTTGCGACTATTTAATCGTTCTCATAATTTGACGCATTGTGAAAATATGAAACTAAGAGGCTGAGTTGTTACTTTTTTTCACAAAAAACTTGTTGAAATCACGGCTGTTTTGTGATAGAATATCCCTAGAAAATAAATTTTGAAAGGATAATATTATGGCTAACGTTACTATATTTGATCACCCTCTTATAAAGCACAAGATCACGCTTCTTCGTGATAAGAAAACGGGAACTAAGGATTTCAGAGTTCTCGTTGAAGAAATCGCAATGCTTATGGGCTTTGAGGCTCTGCGTGACCTTCCTACTGAGCTTGTTGAGGTTGAAACTCCGATTCAGACTACAAAACAGCCTATGATTGCAGGTAAGAAAATCGCCGTCGTTCCGATTCTTCGTGCAGGTCTTGGAATGGTTAACGGAATCCTTGCGCTCGTTCCGTCCGCAAAGGTAGGTCACATAGGACTTTACCGAGACGAGACAACCCACGAGCCACACGAATATTACTGTAAGCTTCCCGATAATATTGCGGAAAGAACGGTTATTCTCCCCGACCCTATGCTTGCAACAGGCGGATCTGCTATTGCGGCGGTCGATTTTATTAAGGCAAGAGGCTGTTCTTCTATAAAGTTTATGTGCATTATTGCCGCACCCGAAGGACTCAAGGCTCTTTCCGAGGCTCATCCCGATATTGAAATCTACTGCGGCTGTCTTGACGAAAAGCTCAACGAGAACGCTTATATCGTACCCGGTCTGGGCGACGCAGGCGACAGAATTTTCGGAACAAAATAATTTTTTCGCAGAGCCTCAACAGCTCTGCGATTTTACTTTACCGTCGATTCAGAAAAAACAAGGAGAAAAACAATGAAAAGAGAGCTTGGAATAGCCCGTTGCGGTCTTGCGTGTTGCCTTTGCTCCGAAAACGAGAGCTGTAAAGGCTGTAATTCGGGAGATTGTCCCGACAAGGATTGGTGCGAGAACAGAAAATGCTCCCAGGAAAAGGGGCTGGAGCATTGCTACGAATGCAGTGAGGATTGCAAAAAGGGACTGCTTGGGAAGATAAAGCCTTATGCGTTCAGCCTTGTTGCAAAAGAGTACGGAGAGCAATATCTGCTTGATTGCCTCCAAAAAAACGAACGAAACGGCGTAATATATCACCGTGAGGGAATCAGCGGCGACTATGACGATTTTGACGACGTTGAAAAGCTCGTTTCGTTTATAAAGGCAGGTAAGCGCTGAAAACTGAATTCTACACCAATCGCACGCCTCTCTTTTTCGTGCAGATAATGAGAGGACAGGAATGAGATTTGTGATATACTGATAAGGAGGACAGGAGTAAGCAATATGGAATGGATTGAAAGATTGAACCAGGCAATTGTTTATATCGAAGAGCATCTGAAGGACGATATCGACTACGAACAGCTCGCAAAAATCGCTTGCTGTTCATCTTATCATTTTCAACGAATGTTCAGCTATATGGCAGGTATTCCTTTGTCGGAATATATAAGACGAAGAAAAATGTCATTGGCTGCAGCAGACTTACAGCTTGGCGACAAAAAGATAATAGATATTGCAGGCGAATACGGATATCAATCGCCTACCGCTTTTAACAGAGCCTTTCAGAGCGTTCACGGCATTGCCCCCTCCGCAGTAAAAAAAGAGGGCGTATCTATAAAATCCTTTCCTCCTATCTCATTCAGAATTACGGTTAAAGGAGTAGAAGAAATGAATTATCGTATCGAAAAGAAAGACGCATTCCGCATTATAGGCGTATCTCAGCCTCTTGATAAAGAAATTGAGAAAAATTTTGCCGTTGTTCCGAAAATGTGGCAGGACGCCGCCGTTGACGGAACGATACAGAAATTGGCAGGGCTGATGGATACTGCGCCTATGGGACTTTTAGGCGTAAGCGCTTGTAATGATGTTGAAGAGTGGAAATATTTTATTGCAGTTTCAAGCACAAAGGAAGATACGGGCTTTGAAGAATATACCGTTCCTGCCGCTACCTGGGCGGTTTTCACGGGAACAGGCACAAATCAGTCTATCCAGGAGCTTGAACAGCGTATTGTAACCGAATGGCTTCCAACCTCAGGCTATGAATACGCCAACGCTCCCGACGTTGAAGTTTATCTGAATCCCGACCCTCAAAACGCACAGTACGAGGTCTGGATACCTGTAACAAAGAAATAATCAACGAATATCAAAAACAACCCGTGAATATTCTTCACGGGTTGTTTTTTTTAGATTCTGTTGAGCTTTATGCTTTTTATGCTCACGTTTTCACCAAACGAAAGCGTGAGGTCAGAATTACCCTGTGCATTAAGCGCAACGGTATATTCGGAAAAATCCGTGTAGCCGTCGGAGGGCTTTACGGTAATTTCCGCCTGTTGACCTGAGCTTATCTCAACGCTTATTTTCTTTTCGTCAACTACCGCCGCCGCAAGCACGGAAATACTCTTACACGAGGAAAAATCCACGTTCCGATAGGTGAGACTGTTTACCCACGCTTTTCCTCTAACGTGGCTTTCGGAGGTTCTTGGGTCGATAAAGATTTCGGTGTTGTTTTCAGCGTCGTAAAGCTGAGCCTGTGTGTATTCTGAAAAATCTCTCGGTAAAATTACCTCGCCGTCAACCTCCACAAGAGCATTAAGCCTTATATCTTCGGAGGAGGCTCCTGCCATAAGCTCATATTCGCCTTTTTCAACGCACATACGCTGACGGGAAACGTCGTAAAATTCAAGCTCACGAACGGGAATACTGATTTCAACACGCTTTGCTTCTCCTGCCTTAAAGCTTACTCTCTTAAAGCCGCAAAGCTGAAGTCTTGGGCGCAAAATCCGCTTTGAAAGAGGTCTGAAATAAATCTGAACAACCTCGTCACCGTCGTATCTGCCGTCGTTTTTTACGTTAAGAGAGACTGTTATTTCGTCCTTGTCAGCCTTTACCCTAAGGTCAGAATAGCTGAACGAATTATAGCTAAGACCGTAGCCGAAGGGATATAGTGCCTTGCCCTCAAACCAACGGTAAGTCATCTTGTTGCGGACAATATCGTAATCCTTTATATCCGCCAAATCCTCGTCGCATTCGTACCAGGTGACAGGCGTTCTTCCTGCGGGGTTGTGGTTGCCAAAAATAGCGTCGGTCACGGCGTGTCCAAGCTCAGGGCCTGAATGGTTCGTCCAGATAATCGCTCCGGGGCGTTTTTTCTCAAAGGGCATTGAGTAAGTATAGCTTGAAACGATAATAAAAACAAAGTCGGGGCGAGCCTCCGAAAGCGCAACGACCGCACTTTCCTGAACGGACGGAAGCTTTATCGTCTTTCGGTCAAAGCATTCTCTTGCGACTTGTTCGGGGTCGTTTCCGCCGCAATAGATTACCGTGTCCGCTTCTTTTGCAACAGCGCAGATACGCTCCGTGCCGCTACTTATCAGCTCAAACGAGAACATCACGCTTTCATCGGGACGAGCCTTTTCACGAAGCACAAGGCGGTTATCGCCGTCAAGGGTGAACTGCTTTTTATGTAAGTAGTCGGAAATAATCTGTTTTCCCGTTTTACTGTGGGTGTGGATTTCGAGCGTTTCCGAGGTGAACCAGCCGTAAACCGTCGTCTTTCCGTAGCTCGGAACCGTTCCGTCGGGGATATTGAGGATTCGTCCGTCTCTAACGCTCTTTAGGTTTACCCACTTGTGTTCGTGGTCGTGATGGCAATAGTAGAACTCCTCTGCACCCTTTTGGTCGGCGTCGGCAAAAAAGCTTCCGCTTTCATCAAAGCGCAGATATTTTCCGCTGGGCGCTTTTACCCTCACTATATCCCAGCCAAGATCGCACACCGTCTCACAGCCTGCCTCATCAAAGGCTTTCTTTATCGAAATATTATAAGAGGAGGTTCCTGTGTACCAGTCGAGGAGATTGCAGTCGATATTCGGGCCAAGAAGAGCGATTTTTCCCACCTTACTTTTATCAAGCGGAAGTACGCCGCCGTTTTCAAGAAGAACGATTCCTTCCTTTGCCGCACGAAGATTGAGGGCTCTATCCTGAGCTGTGTTTACATCGCTCAGAGTCAGATTGTCAAAGGGAGTCGAGGGGTCAAAATGCCCAAGGCGTATTCTTCCGATAAGCGCATTTTTTATTGCGCCGTCAATATCAGCCTCAGTAAGAAGCCCCTTTTCAAGAGCCGTCCGAGCCGCCTTATGAACGTTTCCTTCAGGATCGGTCATACAGTCGCTTCCTGCGTCAAGGCACGCTTTAAGAGCCTCGGCGTGAGAGGTAAAAAGCTTATGGCTTGTCACGTTCTGAGAAAAATCTCCGCCGTCTGTTACGACAAATTTAAGCCCCCACTCTTTTTTAAGTATATTTTTTATATCGTGATTCATCACCGCAGGAGTATGGCAAAGCTCGTTGTAAGCGGTCATTATGCTTTCTGCGCCGCCTCTTTCGATAGAAGGTCTGAACGCCGCATAATAATATTCGTGGCGAAGTCGGGGGTTAAGGTTAGCGTTGTCGCTTCCTCTGCCTTCTTCGTGATTGTTGGCGCAAAAATGCTTGAGCGTTGGGATAGTTGCGGCAACCTTTCCTTCGCCTCTTAGTCCCTTTGTGTAGGCAATCGACATCTCGCCCGTAAGAAACGGATCCTCTCCGTAGCACTCCTCGTTTCGTCCCCAGCGCGGATCTCTTGCCATATCAACGGTAGGCCCCCACACCATAAGTCCGCCCTTTTTCGTTTGGTTGTAATAGGCTCTCGCTTCTCTGGCGGCGGTCTTACCGATTTCAAGCATCATTTCTGTATCAAAGCTCGCCGACATTCCTATCGGCTGAGGGAAAACAGTCGTGGGTTTATCCTCGTCACGGTTTACGAGACCTCTTGCAACCTCGTGACCAACGTACCATTCGCTGATGCCCAATCTTTCAACGGGCAGGTGGTGAGTAGAAAGAAAGCCGATTTTTTCGTCAAGCGTCAGCCTTGAAACAAGGTCGTCGGCACGCTCTTGGTCAGTAAGTGCGGGATTTCTGAACGGCATCATATTTTTACCTCTTTTCTTTGTTAAATTTATCTTACTCTTATGATAATGTAATCGTTTGCATTTTTATATCAAAAACACGGCATTAATATCACATTTATGCCGTGTCGGTATTTTAGTTTCAGCTCTTCCAGAGTCCGTGAAGGTTACAATAAGCGTAGACGGCTTCTACCTTTTCGCCCTCGCTAAGCGCAAAGCAAAGCTCAGGCTTATCCGTACAGCTCAGCCTTTTCATCTGACAGCCCTGATTTGTATAAAGACAAACCCAAGGGATATAATGCTCCTGTGTCATAGGGTGGCTGACTGAGCCGACGTTCACAAAAACCTTTGAGTCCCTGACCTCGTACTGAGGAACGTGCTTTTCCCTTGAAGCGTCAACCGTGCCCGGAATAAGCTCCTGAAGCTCGTTTGCACAGCATTCGCCGGGATTTTCGTCCATTGACATAAGAACGGCGTTGCAGCCCTTGCAAAAATAAAACTTTTCCTTCATAACTTACCTCCTATAATTTCAGTCCGCTTATTGCAGACTATTATATATTTATTTCCCGACCTGCCGCAATATAATCAAGCCTTTCTCCCATTCTGTCTTTGAGATAAGCGAATTGCTCAAGACCTGTGCAGTGGCAGGTGTAATATTTTGTATTAAAGCCACGAAGCTCTTCAGCCGTCTTATCAAGTAAGCAGCTATTTTCGTTCAGGTCTTGCTTCATAAAGTGAAAGCCGCCGACAAGAACATCGGGGGAAAACCAGCTTACGATGTTTACGATTCCCTTGTGCGAGCAACCGCTTATAAGAACGGTTTTTCCGTTTTCGGTGATTTTAAGATACTGCTCGTGTAAGAATACGTCAGGAACAAGCCCCTCTTTCCTTTTTACCTTTAGTCCCGCGCTGTCGATAGGGAAAATAAGCTGTTTATCGTTACAGGAAAAAAGCTCGATTCCGTCTGAAATCAAACGGTAAGCGTTTGTAAAAACAAACCTGTCGCTTTTTTTCAAGGAAGCGTCAAGCCCGATATATTTATCAGAAGCGTTGTAGCACTCATCAAACACATATTCTGACGCATAAACCTTAGCTTTTTCGTTTATATCGAGAAAAGACGGGATTCCGCCGCCGTGGTCATAATGCCCGTGAGATAAAACCATTATTTCAACTTCAGAAAGGTCAATCCCCAGAAGCTCTGCGTTTTTCAGATACAAATCCGTCTGACCTGCGTCAAAAAGGATTTTTCGCCCATTGGCTTCAACGTAAAGCGAAAGTCCGTGTTCAGCAAGAAATTTACTCTCGCACGCCGTGTTTTCACAAAGACAGGTTATTTTCATCAAGCTTACCTCATTCGGCTGTCGTGTTTAATATAATTATACCACGAAGCTTGTGAAAAGAAAAGAGGAAATCGAATTTTCGGTTCGTGATATATAACGAGAACGCCGCCCGTGCGTCGAGGGTTTTCGCATCTTCTCAGGCGCTCGGGCGCAGCCCGCCTTCTTAGCTAAAGATTTCCCCCTCGGCGAAATCTTTTCCTAAGAAAGCAGTTCGGGGGGGGTCCCCCCCCCCCCCCCCTTT
>JAZNST010000091.1:0-22056 GCA_045591405.1 Ruminiclostridium sp. | reverse complement strand
GCGGCGGAACGGGAACAGGTGCCGCTCCTGTAATTGCTCAGATAGCACAGGAAATGAACATAGTAACCGTAGGCGTAGTTACAAAGCCCTTCGAGTTTGAGCGTGAACACAAGATGAATCAGGCTATGAAGGGAATTGAAGAAATGCGTAAGCACGTTGACGCACTTCTCATTATCCCTAACGAGCGTCTTCTCAAGCGTGAAAAAGCCCTTTCCTTTAAGGAAGCCTTTGCGATGGTTGACGACGTTCTTTACCGTTCGGTAAAAATAGTTTCTGATATCGTTACAAATAAGGATAGCAAGATCAATACCGACTTTGCTGACCTTTGCACAATCTTAAAGGATGCAGGCGACGCTCACATCGCTCTTGGTGTGGGAACAGGCGAAAATAAGATTGAAGAAGCAGTTTCTCAGGTTATCAACAGCCCACTGCTCGAAACTTCAATTCAGAACGCTACAAAGCTTCTTGTCAACGTTACGCTCGCAGGCGACGCTTCTATTCAGGATCTCGGCGAAATTTCAAGCAGAATTACAAATGCGGCGGCTCCCGGTGCAGTTATTATCCAGGGTGTTGCTCAGGACGAAGCGCTTGAAAATACAATCAGCATCGCTGTTATCGCCGCAGGCTTCAAGCAGGGTGCGGCAGTTGCTCCTGTTGAACAGACCGCAAGAAACACTTCAAACGAGTCTCTTGTTTCCTTTGGCGATCCCCTCGCTCAGAATGATAACGACTCAATCGTTACCACAAAGAACGACGGAAACCTCGCTTCGCTCATTACAAATACCCTTGGCGGAACTCAGTTCCGTGACGGATATGACGAGCTTGAGGACATCTTCAACGCAAGAAGAAGAAACAACGAAAATAAGTAAAAGAAGAAGCGACGAAATCTCACGGTTTCGTTGCTTTTTTTACAAAAACAGAGGAAAATTTCGGTTAATTGAATAAAAAAACATCTAAACTATTGAAATCAGAGCTGATTTGTTATAAAATAATAGAATAGGTATGCTGTATTCAATTGACGAAAGGGAAGAAAATGGACAAGTTTTTAGAAATTGTCAGAAACAAGTGGTTCCGTTTTGGTCTTGCTTTTCTGACTATCATATATATGTGGTTTATCGGCTACGTAGCGTGGCTTGCGTTTGCTTATTGTCTCACCCCGACAAATAACGCCTCGCTCTTTGCGCTTTATTTTATGATAAACTTTATTTTCGGTGCATTGATGTACTTTACAAGAAAAACGATTGTCACACGAATATTATGCGTGCTGATTCCGTTTGAGTGCGTGGTGCTGATGCTCACGGCGTTTGGAAACTGGCTGATAATTATTCCGCCCGTTGTGATTTCAATGCTGTGCTTCTTCTTGGCGGCTAACCCCGAAAACTTAAAAATCATAATGGGAACGATGTACCTTATTCTCTTTGTGGTAGGCGCTCTTGCTTACGGAGCTTTTCTTAAATTTGATATTTCGCTTTTCTACGTAATTACGGGCGAAGAAATAACCCCTCAGACTCGTAATGAGGATTCCTATCTGCTTTCAACCGACGGAACTTACCGTCTGGTTTCTTACACGAGAAAAACCGAGGCTCAGACTTCAACCTCGTATTATATCGAGCTTGCAGGAGAAGACAGCCATTTGTGGTTCCTTGACTGTTATAGAGTCTATGGCTGTAAGAAAATCCTTGCAACGATAAACGACCGTGAGGTAAACCCGACGTGGATTTCTGACACGAAGCTGAGAATCGACGGAAAAGTAAGAGACGTCGAGGAGCTTTTTGCCCAAGAGGAAGAAGAACCCGAAGAATCAACCTCAGCAGCCGGCTCAGACGACGCTGACGCTACGGAAAAAACTGCTCAGACTACGGCTGAGGACGCCGAGGAGACAACCTTGGCTGAATAATCCCAAAACTACGAAAGGAGAGTGCAGATGAATACCGCTTTTAATATCAGCAATCCAAGCTCAAACGAAATTTTTACCGTAAACGAGCCATCGACACTTCTCAATTTCGTGTCCTATGATTTTGATAAATTTTATGAAAGCTGTGTTGAGCTGAGCCGTCGCTTTATGAAGACGGGGGAATATCACACGGACGACGTGATTGCGCTGAGAAACTCAATTTCGGGCTGCCATAAATATTATGAAAGTAACCTGCGTACCGTTTTTGATAAAATCGTAATCGACTGCTGGATAGATTTTATCTGCCGTCAGAGCGAGATGTCAACTTCGGGACTCTGGAGCGCATTTATCGACTGTGAAACTGAGTTTGAGCGTGTGATTTTTAAGCGCCTCAGCGATTACCGTTGCAACAGGGCAGTCAATCAGTGGGAAAACCTCTTGAAGCTTCAGGAATACGCAAGAAAAAAGCTTGACTACGTTTTTGGCGTAAAGCTTGACAGCGCTTCTGCCGCCGCTAATCGTGCAAACTGCTTTGACCTTATGTTTGCAGTTGCCGCTAACGAACAGGGCTGTGATTTATCAGAAATCGGCTCCACAAAGGTTTATAAGGCAGGTCAGCTCCCGAATAGCCCCTTTACCCTCAGTAGCGCCGCAAAGGAAATCAACAGAAGCGTGCTTTCAAGGGTTGAATACAGCGAGAATGCTCCAAAGCATGCGACAAATCAGATGACCTCTGATAAGGTTGCAATGGATATTTTCTCTATTCTTGAGTCTCACATTCCTCAAAGCCACGATAGCATTGTAAACACCATTGCAAAATCGCTTTCAAGCGTTCCGAAGAATATCTACATTCCTTCAAATTTCAAGGCAATGATTGACCTTGAGATTGATATGATAATTGAAAACGGCGGTATAATTCAGCGTTGTAAGCGTTGTAAGGAGTTTTATCTCCGTGACGCTGATTATGATTTTGATTATTGCGATAAGCTTACTGACGGTGCAAAAACCTGTATCGAAATTATGGGCAAATCAAGCTCAGAAAAGCTTACCGCTATTTCTACCGAAGAGCTTAGCGAGCTTAAAGCAAAGGCAGACGAAATCTATAAGGAAATGACTACGAGAACGGGCGACACGCTTACTCAGCGTGATTTCTCCGAGTGGGCAGTTTCTCTTGCGGGAATTAAAAACCACGTTATTAATGGCGAAGCGACAATGGAGGATTTCGACGCCTTTGTTGAATACTCAAAGACAATAAGCTTCTCAACGAAAAAACCGGCTCCCGAACAGCCCAAGGCACAGGAAGCTGACGGTCAGTCGGCTGTACGACCTTATCAGTTCCAGCGTGTTGACAGAAAAGAGCTTGAGCGACAGGGACTTATCAGTAAGCCGTCTGAGGACGAGCCGAAAAAGGTAACACGAGTTCCGGCTGTGCCCAAGCAAAAGTCTCAGCCTCAGCCTCAGCCTTCGGTTCTTCCGACGCCTATGAAGATAATAAGAGGCGCTCCCGTTTCTTCTCCGACGTACTACGAGCCGAATTTTGACGCTGTTTCGCTCACTCAGTCGGTAGTTTCAATCCCCAATGGCGAAGAAGCCCTGAGAAAAACAGAAGAGCCGCAGGTAATCGTTGAAAAACCGCAAAAGGCTTCCAAAAAGCCTAACGGCGTCCCAAGCAGACCGGCGGTTAGCTTGAACGACGCGAACGGCAGTAACGACGACGTAAGAATTTACGGCGAAAAAAGCTCGGCTGAAGCTGACGTGAAAATATACGGAACAAGAAACGCTCTTGAAAACGACGTCAAGATTCACGCTCCCAAGCGAAAGGGAAAGAGCGCCGACTCTCTCAGAGCAGAAAGCAACGAGCCAAGAATAAGCCTTTCTGCTTCCTCTGAAAAAGACGATATAAAGCCCTATCAGTCTCACGCTGTTAATGCGTATAAGACGGCGGCGTTCGGCTCGATTGCAGATGATATACCTGAGCAGAACGAGTCTGAATCTCAACAGCTTGTTGACTTTTCCGACGTTCTCAAGGGAATCGAACGCAAGGACGGATTTGGCGAAAGCGTTCCTGTTGACGCAGACGGAGTTCCTCTTTCTCATAAGACAAAACACGTTATGGACGCAATTCTAAAGCCCTCCAAGGCTTCACCCTCGCTCAGAGGGCCAAAGCGCTAGTTTATATAATCACCCCCTCGTTCCTTTTGCATATACTGTAAAAAGAATGGAGGGGGTTTTTATGTGTGGAATTGCAGGCTGGGTTGATTACAAAAAAGACTTGCGTTCAAGGATCGGAGTCCTTGAAAGCATGAGTGAGGCGCTTGCACCGAGAGGACCCGACGAAAAAGGCGAGTGGTTAAGCCCTGAGTGCTGTTTTGTTCATCGTCGGCTGGTTGTAATTGACAGAATAAACGGAAAACAGCCTATGTCACGAGGCAGTTACATAATCTGCTATAATGGCGAGATTTACAATACCGAGGAGCTGCGGCAAAATCTCAAGCGCCTTGGCTACCGTTTTCACGGTCATTCAGACACGGAGGTGCTATTATGCTCTTATATCGAATGGGGCAGCGGCTGTCTTGAGCGACTCAACGGGATTTTTGCCTTTGCCGTGTGGAACGAGATTGAAAAAACGCTTTTTCTTGCAAGGGACAGGGCGGGCGTAAAGCCGCTGTTTTATTACGCTTATGACGGCGGAATTGTCTTTGCGTCAGAAATAAAGGCACTACTGAAAAATCCGCTTATTGAGCCTGTGATTGACAGAGAGGGGATTGCTTCGATAATGCTTCTCGGCCCTGCACGGATTCCGTCAAGCGGCGTGTTTAAGGGCGTTTGTGCGCTTGAGCCGGGTTGCTGTGCTTGCTTTGACGGCGGCGGTATTTCGGTAAGAAAATATTTCAGGATCACCGCTAAAAAGCACGAGGAGGATCTTGATGAAACGGCGGAGCATCTGTGCTCGCTCATAACCGACAGCGTTCAGCGTCAGCTCGTAAGCGACGTCCCGCTTTGTACGTTCTTGTCGGGCGGACTTGACAGCAGTATCATAAGCGCAGTTGCGGCGCAAAAGCTCAAGCAGGAGGGGCGACGGCTCAATACCTTTTCGGTTGACTACGTCGGCAACAGGGAAAATTTCACAAGCTCGCTCTTTCAGCCCGACGAGGACGCACCCTGGATTGTAAAAATGAGCGACTTTATAAACAGCAAGCACACGAATATTGAAATTGACACGCCTGAGCTTACGGCGGCGCTCGAAGAAAGCGTTTACGCCCGTGACCTTCCTGGAATGGCAGACGTTGACAGCTCTCTTTATCTTTTTTGCGGCGAGGTGAAAAAAGCGTTTCCTGTTGCACTCAGCGGAGAATGTGCCGATGAGCTTCTTGGCGGTTACCCTTGGTATAGGAACGAGCAAATGCTCAACTCAAAAGGCTTCCCTTGGGCGCAGTCAACCGACGAGCGCTTCGGGCTTATACGAGAGGAGCTTATGGGAAGCGATTTTTCGGCGGCGCAATACGTTGAGGCTCTTGCTGATAAGACGGCAAAGGAAGCGGACTTACTCGCAAGTGACACCCCCTTTGACGTAAAAACGAGGCAGATGTTTATGCTCAACGTTTACTGGTTTATGCAGACGCTTCTTGACCGTAAGGACCGTTGCTCAATGGCGCACGGTCTTGAGGTGAGAGTGCCTTTTTGCGACCACAGGATAATAGAATACGCATATAATATTCCCTCGGAAATGAAATTCTTTATGGGGCGTGAAAAGGGGCTTGTGCGCCGTGCATTCGAAAAAATCCTCCCGTACGACGTATGCTGGCGAAAAAAGTCGCCTTACCCCAAAACTCATAATCCCGCTTATCTCACTGCAGTCACAGAACGCCTTCGTACGCTTCTTTCACAGAAAAACTCTCGTCTTTACGAGCTTCTTGATAAGCAGAGGGTTGACGAGCTTATAAATACGGGCGGCGCCGCTTTCAGCAAAAACTGGTACGGTCAGCTTATGACAGCGCCTCAGCTTCTTGCTTATCTTATTCAGCTTGAATATTGGTTAAGAAGATATGATGTCATTATACGGAAGTGATCCGCATAAAGATAAAAGGGTTGACAAAAGCCTGAAGCCGTGCTATAATTCTAGTGTTCATGAGGGAGTAGCTTGCGCGAAAGCGTAGCAAGTCAACATGCTGACCGAAAGGTCTGGCTTGCTTTCAATGGCGAGACTTATGTAAAGCGTTGCTATACATAAAGTCTTTTTATAAGCGGATTTACAGGTATAGCAATCGCTATACCTGTTATTTTTTGGAGGACGTATGATTGATTTTGTTTTTGTGCTGAATAGTCTCCTTCTTGGCGTCGGTCTTGCAATGGACGCCTTTTCCGTTTCGCTTGCAAACGGGCTTAACGAACCTCAGATGCGTAAGCGAAAGGCGTTCGGGATTGCGGCTGTCTTTGCCGTTTTTCAGGCGCTTATGCCGCTTATAGGTTGGTTTTGCGTTCACACAGCCGCCGAACACTTCAAGGGCTTTGAGCCGTTTATTCCTTGGATTTCGCTCGTTCTCCTGTGTTTTATCGGTGCAAAGATGATCTGGGAAGGAATCAGAAAAAAGCAAGAAGAAAGCGAGCCTCAGAAGCTTGGAATCGTGGCGCTTCTTGTTCAGGGAGTTGCAACCTCAATCGACGCTCTTTCAGTAGGCTTTACGATTGCTGACTACAACCTTTTCGAAGCGCTTATCTGCGTGCTTCTGATTGCTTTTGTGACGCTTATTATCTGCGCTCTTGGCGTTGCAATCGGTAAAAAGTTCGGTACAAGGTTTTCAAACAGCGCCTCGGTTTTCGGCGGCGTTATTCTCATAGGAATAGGACTTGAGATTTTTCTTACAGGTATCCTTGGCGGTTAAAAAATAAGCTCCCTACGGTAAATTCCGAGGGAGCTTTAATATTTTGTGAAAAATCTCGTCAGAATCTGAACTGACTTCTGTAAAGCTCGGCGTAAAAGCCGTTTTTATCGACAAGCTCGTTATGAGTTCCCTGTTCGATAATGTTTCCGTCCTTCATAACGAGAATACAGTCTGCCTCCTTGATTGTGGAGAGTCTGTGAGCGACGATGAAGCTTGTGCGCCCTTTCATCATTGTCCTGAACGCTTGCTGAATGTCCATTTCGGTAATGGTGTCGATTGAGCTTGTCGCCTCGTCAAGAATAAGCATAGGCGGAAGCGACAGCATAACTCTTGCGATACATAAAAGCTGCTTTTCGCCCTGAGAAATATTGGCGGCGTCGTCTGAAATCACCGTTTCATAGCGATTCGGTAAGCGCATTATAAAGCTGTGGGCCTTTGCGGCTTTAGCGGCGGCAACTACTTCTTCCATAGTTGCGTCGGGCTTTGAATACGCTATGTTTTCAAAAATCGTCCCCGTTTTAAGCCACGTTTCCTGCAACACCATACCGTAGCTTTTTCTGAGCGAGTCTCTTGTAACGTCGGTTATTCTTTCTCCGCTTACGAGGATTTGACCGCTGTTTACGTCGTAAAAGCGCATAAGAAGATTTATAATCGTCGTTTTACCACAGCCCGTAGGTCCTACGATTGCGATACGCTGATTTTTTTCAACAGCAAGATTAAGATTTTTTATAAGCGGCTTTTCAGGAACGTAGGAGAACGACACGTTTTCAATGTCCACGTCTCCTCTTATATCAGAGAGCTGTTTTTTGCCCTCGTCTGAGGATTCCTGTTGAGTGTCTATTGCTTCGAAAATTCTCTTTGCGCTTGCAATCGCACTCTGGAATTCCGTAATAACGCTTGAAATTTCATTGAAGGGCTTGGTGTATTGGTTGGCGTAAGATAAGAAGCACGAAAGCTGTCCCACGCTAAGATTTCCGTCGAGTGCGCTTATTGCACCGAAAACACCCACGCCCGCATAAACGAGGTTATTTATAAATCGGGTTGAAGGGTTTGTAAATGAGGAGAAAAGAAGCGATTTTGCGGTTGATTTACGATAGCTTTCGCTGAGTATTTCGAATTTTTCCTGAGCCTCGTCTTCAAACGAAAACGCCTTGACGAGCTTCTGACTTGCGATAAACTCCTCGGCAAACGAGGTTATATCTCCTCTTGACGACGCCTCCTCCTTAAAGCTTTTAGACGAGCGCTTTGCAATAAAAGCGGCGACAAAAAGCGACATTGGCGTAAGAATCACCACGATAAGCGTTATCAGCGGATTTATCATAAACATAAAGACGAGTGTTCCGATGATGGTCATAATTCCCGTAAAAAGCTGAGAAAAAGCGGTTATAAGACCGTCCGACACGATTTCGACGTCGTTTACAATTCTCGAAATAAGGTCTCCTCTTGAATGTCTGTCAAGCTTACTGAGAGGGGCATTTATGAGCTTTTCAAAGGCTTCTTTTCTCAGAGTTCTTGAAATTCCGTAGGAAATTCGGTTTATAAAAAGGGACATTATCCATTGAAGAACGCCTGTTACGGTGATTATGGCGATAAAGATTACGACAAGCACGATAAGCCGTTCAAAATCGACGTTTCCCTGACCTACGATAAGATCGACCGCCTGACCTGTGAGAATAGGAGCGTAAAGTGTAAGTCCTACCGACGCCACAGCGAAAAGCAAAGCGCACACAAGATAAAAGCGATAGCCTTTGAGATAGCCTACGATTCGTTTCATCGTTTTCATACGCCACCTCCCAGAGCCTGTTCACGAGTCATCTGCGTAAGGCAGATTCTCTCGTAAAGCTCACACGACTCAAACAATTCACGGTGAGTTCCTGTTGCAATCTGCTTGCCGTCGTCAAGAACGATTATCTTGTCTGCGTGCATAACCGAGGCCGCGCGTTGAGAGACGATTACCGTTGTAGTATCGGGAAGCTTTTCGCCGAGGGCTTTTCTTAGCTTATAGTCAGTCGCCGTATCAAGCGCAGAAGCGCTGTCGTCAAGAATAACGATTTGGGGATTACCGACGAGCGCTCTTGCAATAGTAAGTCTCTGTCGCTGACCGCCCGAAAGATTTTTTCCGCCTTGAGTAAGCATTTCGTCGAGCTTATCGGGCTTTTGCTCTACAAATTTGAGCGCCTGTGCAATATCAAGCGCTTCTTTTATTTCAGCGTCGTCTGCGTTCTTTTTTCGCCATCTGAGGTTTTCACGGATAGTTCCCTTGAAAAGAACAGCCTTTTGCGGAACGATTCCGACGATTTGGCTAAGCTGAGAAAGAGGGTAGCTTTTGACGTTTACGCCGTTAATTAGAATTTCGCCCTCGTCGGCGTCGTAAAATCTCGGAATAAGCGAAATAAGCGTTGACTTGCCTGAGCCTGTACCGCCGATAATTCCTATTACGTCGCCTTTTGCTGCTGTAAAGCTGATATTGTCAAGGGTTTTGTCGTTCGTGGAATAAGCAAAGCTCACATTTTTGAATTCAATAGCCGCCGCACCCTCGCACGGTTCGACGGTTGTGTTGTTCTCATCTGTGATTGAAGGCTTCACGGCGAAAATATCGTTTATTCTTCCTGCGCTGGCAATTCCCTTAGTAAGAAACTGAATAAGAAGCGCAAGAGCAACAAGCGCACTTAAAATCTGAGTCATATAGTTGATAAGAGCGATAAGCTCGCCCTGACTGAGCGTTCCCGAATCAACCGAAAAACCGCCGAACCACATTATTGCCGCAATAGCAAGATTCAGAATAACGTAGGTTAGCGGGTATAAGAGAGCGCTTATTCTTCCCGTTGAACGCTGATTTTCAAAGAGACTGTCAACTGAGCTGTCAAACTGCTCCTTTTCCGAAGCCTGTCTTGCAAAAGCACGGATTGCTCTTACTCCCGAAAGATTTTCCGAGGTAACGAGCGAAACCTTATCAAGCTTCCCTTGTATTTTTTTGAAGCGAGGAATCGTCAGCTTCGTGATAAAAAAGATTGTAAAGGCAAGAAGCGGCGCCGCAATCAGGAAGATGAGCGTAAGCTCAGAGTTTATGGTAAAGCACACTACGATTGCTCCCACAGCGATAATCGGCGAACGCATAAAGAGGCGGAAAAAGCGGTTTACCGCCGACTGAACCTGAGTTGTGTCGTTTACGAGCCTTGTAAGGAGAGTTGAGGTTCCTATCCGGTCGATTTCCTTATAAGAGAGGGTGTTTATATGGCGGTAAAGAGCTTTTCTTAAAGCGTTTCCGAAGCCTGTTGACGCTTTCGCCGAAAAATATTGGGCAATAAGCGCAGCGGCAAGTCCGAGCACTCCCATTAAAACAAGAAGTCCCCCGCGCTGATAAATATAGGCGGAGTCTTTGTTCTTGATTCCCACGTCGATTATATCCGCCGTAATAAGCGGCACAGAAAGCTCAAAGCAAGCCTCCAGAAGCTTAAAAAGCGGTGAGATTATACTTTGAGGGACATATCCCTTCAGATATTTCAATAAATTTTTCATAGCCGATTCCTTTGCTGTTTCCTTTCGTATATTTTAGCACAGATTGTCCCTCAAATCAACAGCTTGACGAAAATGCACCGAAGTGATATACTTTCGGAAGAAACGGAGTTTTTACAATGAAGAAAAAGTTATTACCGATTCCTTTGCTTGTTATAATTGACGTGCTCCTCACGGGAGTGGCGCTGTGCGTTTTTGCGTGGTTTCATCACGCACGGCCTGAGGTGTATTCAGAAACTGTCGAAGAAAGCGGCGAGATTCACGAGATTACGGTTTCAACCGAGCCTTCGGAAGAAAGCGTAGCCGTCTCGTCTGAAGAGACTTCAACTGTTGAGCTGACAAAAGAGCCTGAGCCGACAACGCAAAAGCAGCTTGAACCAATCGAGCTTCAGGACGCTGAGGTGCTTGAAACGAGAAGCTATAAGAGCGACGATATCGAAGTTCTGATGACTAAATACAGGCGTGACGGAGTGATTTTTTACGTTGAAGATATTTACATAAGTAACGCCGAAAATTTCAGAGCCGCACTTGCTCAGGACGTTTATGCAAAGGGCGTGGTTGAAGACACGCTTGAGCTTGCCGTAAGAAAAAATGCCGTCTGCGCTATTAACGGCGACTACTACGGAAACGGCAATAACGGCGTTGTAATCAGAAACGGTCACCTTTACAGAAGCAGACCCGACGATGACGTGCTTGTGATGTACTATGACGGAACGATGAAAGTTTTTCAAAAGGACGAATTTGACGGCGAGCTTGAGATGCTCAGAGGAGCGTACCAGGCTTGGTGCTTTGGACCTGTGGTTGAGCTTGACGGAAAAGCGATTTCGGGTATAGTCAACGGAATCTCAAGACAAAATCCACGCTCGGCGGTAGGATATTTTGAAGCGGGGCATTATTGCTTCGTGTGCGTTGAGGGGCGTTCCGACGAAAGCAGAGGAATGACGCTTGACGAGCTTGGGGAGCTTTTTGAGCTTCTTGGCTGTGAGCTTGGCTACAATATGGACGGCGGAAATTCAGCGGCAATGACCTTTGAAGAAAGCCTTGTCAATACTCCCAGCTGGGGCGGCAGAGCGACAAGTGATATTTTATACATCGCAGAGCTTGAATAAGGAGAAAATATGAAGATTATAGAAAAGCTGTTGCCTCACGCAACGATAATTCTCTCAATTATGTTTATCGTTTTTTTCTGCATTGACAGAGTTAATGAAAAAATGGCGTTTATAAATAACGAGATTTCAAAGATTTTGCTTGCTGTTCTTGCTGTTTTATCAATCCTTACCTCAATAGCTCTTATAAGACGGCAGCGTAAGGCAACGAACAAAACGCACGACGAATAAATAAAAGCCACAGGGGATAATCCGCTGTGGCTTTGTGTTTTATTGTGCTGCTTTGTCCGCTTTCTTGGGAAGCTCGTATTTCTTAGTATAATACGAGAACTGAACGAGGAAGTTCGTGTCGTCGGTTTTAAGCTCGTTGAGATATTCGTGAGCTTCCATATTTTCGCCTTTTGCTTGAATGAGGTTTACTGCAATATTAGAGCAGTGGTCAGCTACACGCTCAAGGTTTGTGAGCATATCGGAAAGCACAAGACCAAGGTCGATGGTGCATTTGCCCTTGCGCACACGTTTGGTATGACGCTTTTTAAGCTCGGTTCTGAGATTGTCGATTACTTCTTCGAGAGGTTCTACGCTTTTTGCAATCTCAAGATCGTTTTCAGTATAGCAAAGAAGCGCTTTATCAAGGATTTCGTTGATTGCCCCGATAAAGACGGAAAGCTCGTCGTTCGCCTTATCAGAGAAGGTAACCTCACGCTTTTGCATTTCCTTACAGGATTCAGCCATATTTACAGCGTGGTCGGCGATTCGCTCAAAGTCGCTTATTGTGTGTTGAATAACTGTAACTGTCTGAGTGTCCTTTTCAGAAAGTCCGTGAGAGCTTAGATGAACGAGATAAGCGCCGATTTTGTCGTCGTAAACGTCAACCTTTTCTTCGTTTTCCATAATAGTCTGAACGTTTTCGGGACTGAAATTCTTTATGTTGTCAAGCGAGAGCTTAAAGGTTTCTATTGCAAGCTCGCCCATTCTTCTTGAAACGCTGTAACAATGTTCAAGAGCAATCGAAGGAGTTGAGAGGAAACGGCTGTCAAGAAGTGCGAATTCGTTTGCGTTTTCTTCCTTCTTGTCCTTTACAATCAGGCAAGCGAGCTTTTCAAGCTGCTTAGTAAAGGGAATGAGAATGATTGTAGCCGTGATATTGAAAATAGAGTGGATGATTGCGATTCCAAAGGTTGAAATCGTGTCCTCCATAAACGTAAAATCAACGAATGCGTCAATTGCATAAAAAGCGGAGAGGAACACAGCCGTACCGATAAGGTTAAAAAGGAGATGAACGACTGCTACTCGCTTTGCGTTCTTGTTTGTTCCTATTGACGAGATAAGGGCGGTTGCACAGGTTCCTATATTCTGTCCCATAATCATAGGAAGCGCCGATGAATAGGTGAAGGTTCCCGTTGAGTTTGCAACAGCCTGCATAATACCGATTGAAGCGGACGAGCTTTGAACAATTGCCGTAAGAACTGCGCCCGTGAGAATACCGAAAGCGGGGTTAGACATCGCCGCAATAAGCTCGCGGAACCACGCCTCGTCTTTAAGGGGGTCAACCGCTGCCTGCATTGACATCATACCTGTCATAAGAATACCAAAGCCGATAAGAATCGAGCCTGTATTGTGCTTTGACGACTTCTTTGAAATGGTGATAAGAAGCATACCGATAAACGCAAGCAAGGGAGCAAAGCTATCGGGCTTAAAAATCTGAACGACGGGGTTATCGCCGCTTAATCCTGAGAGCGATAAAATCCAGCTTGTAGCGGTTGTACCGATATTTGCGCCCATAATTACGCCGATTGCCTGAGAAAGAGCCATAATGCCTGAGTTTACAAAGCCTACGAGCATTACGGTTGTAGCGCTTGACGACTGAATTACCGCAGTTACGCCTGCGCCGAGCGCAACGCCCTTGAAGCGGTTTGAGGTAAGCCGTTCAAGTAATCTTTCGAGCTTTCCGCCTGCGAGCTTTTCAAGACTGTCGCCCATTACTTTCATTCCGTAAAGGAACACGGCGATTCCGCCAAGCAATGTGAAAAAGTTGAAAATTGTCATTGTTTTTTCCTTTCCTGAAAAAATTTAACTTCCTAGTGGAGTTACATCTTGAAAAGCCACTAACAACACGATTATAGCAAAGCATTGTAAAAAATTCGTGTGATAAATGTAAAATCTATGTAAAATAATATATTTTTTCGTTTGGAGATTTCTACAAAAATTCGATATTCGTTCTGTAAGAATTTACATATTTTTGAAAAACCCTTGAAATCGCAGTAGCGGCGTGATATACTTATATTAAAGGAATGGAAACGATACCGAAAACGATTTCGGAAATTGAAAATGATTATTTTTTATAAATTTAATATGCCTCCAAAAAATACAGTTGCAGCTTGGTAAGCCTGCGTTCAGGGCTTACCAAAATGCAGTTGTATAATTTTTTGTGCAAAAACGAGGTTGATTTATGACTATAAAAGATATAGCCAGACTTTCAGGCTACGGTGTGAGCACGGTTTCAAGAGCACTTAACGCTCACCCCGATATAAGCGAAGCGACAAGAGAAAAAATTCTCAAGGTTGCACGGGAAAATAACTTCGTCCCAAACGAAAACGCCAGACAGCTCAAATCCTCGTCAAGTAAAACTGTGTCAGTGATTGTAAAAGGAACCTTCAACGTCTTTTTTTCGGGACTTATTGAAAATCTTCAGACGCTTCTTGACGCTTCGGGATATAACGTTCAGCTTCATTACCTTCACACAAGCGCAGACGAGCTTGAGCTTGCAAAAAAAGTATTGCTTTTAGAAAAGCCCCTTGGTATAATATTCCTTGGAGGCTCGGTCAGCGCCTTTGAAGAAAAGTTCAGCGACACGGTGAAAGTTCCCGCTGTGCTTTGTACGACAACCGCGAGCTCAGTAAACGCCGATAACCTTTCGAGCGTTTCGGTTGACGACAGAGAAGCGGGTGAATGTGCAATAGACTATCTCGTATCAAACGGACACAAAAAGATAGGAATTATCGGCGGAGATATTGAATCTGTCTGTGCAACAGGGCTGAGGTTCATAGGTTGTAAGAACTCACTTGAAAGAAACGGGATTTCTTTTGATCTGAGTTTTTTCGAAAAAGCTGAGTTTGATTTTGAATCCTCCTATGCGGCTGCTCAGAGGCTTATAAAAAGAAAGCCTGAGCTTACCGCCGTTTTTGCAATGTCGGATACTATGGCAATCGGTGCAATCAGAGCGCTTGAAGACCTTGGGCTGAGCGTTCCCGACGACGTGTCGGTGCTTGGCTTTGACGGGATTGATTACGCTTGCTTCAGTAACCCTCGTATCACTACCTATAAGCAACCTCAGGACGAAATCGCCGAGCTTACGGTAAGGCTTCTTAACGATATGCTCTGGAGTAACGCTCGCTCGCGTCACGTTCTGCTTAACGCAAGATTTCAGTCGGGCGGTTCGGTAAGAGGCGTCTGATACGGCTATTTTTCCCCGGATGAACGGGATAATTCTGATAAATTAAAAAGTTATATAGAAAGGGATTTTTACAATGTTTGACAAGGAACTCTTTTTGAAGAATTTTAAGGCGGCTCTTATTCAGGAGTATGACCTTGAACCCAACGAGGCTACTGCCCAACAGATTCACGACGCCGTTTCAAAGGCGGTTATGGGTATGATTTCAGCCGATTGGAGAGACAGCACGAAAAAACACCTTGCTCAAAGACGAGCTTGCTATCTGTCTATGGAATTTCTCGTGGGAAGAGCCGTTTATAATAATCTTCTGTGCCTTGGAATCGAAAACGAGGTCGAAGAAGCGCTCAGCTCGTGCGGCGTGAAGCTTTCCGATTTAGAAGAGATTGAAGACGCGGCTCTGGGCAACGGTGGTCTTGGTCGTCTTGCCGCTTGCTTCCTTGACAGTGCGGCGACGCTTGATTTACCTCTTGACGGCTACGGAATACGCTATAAGTACGGACTTTTCAAGCAGTCGATCGAAAACGGCTTCCAGAAGGAAACAGCCGACGACTGGACACGCTTTGGCGATCCTTGGAGCAGGAGAGTTTCCTCTGACGCTCTTGTTATCGAATACGCTGACCATAAGGTAATGGCTGTGCCGTATGATATGCCTGTTATCGGCTATGGAACGAAGAACATAGGAACGCTCAGACTGTGGCAGGCTGAGCCTGTAAATACCTTTGATTTTAATCTCTTTAATGACCAGAAATATAGCGAGGCATGCGAAGAACAGCGTCGTGCAGAGGATATTTCCCGTGTTCTTTACCCCAATGACGACACAAGAGAAGGAAAGATTCTCCGTCTCAAGCAGGAATATTTCTTCTCCTCCGCTTCAATTCGTGATGCGGTTGCAAAATATAAGAAGCTTGGCGGAAGCGTTGAGGCAATATACGAAAAGCTCACCGTTCAGCTCAACGATACTCACCCTGTAATTGCAATCCCTGAGCTTATCAGGATTCTTGTCGATGAAGAGGGAATGAGCTTTGAAAAGGCTCTTGAGATTTCAAAGAAAACCTTTAACTATACAAACCACACAATTATGGCAGAGGCACTTGAAAAGTGGGACGTTGAGATTGTAAAGGGACTTCTCCCAAGAATTTACGAGATTATTTTACAGATAAACGAGGCGTTTATCGGTGAAATGTATGCGCTTGACGCTTCAAAGGACAAAATCGAACGACTCAAGATGATTTCGGGCGGAGTCGTTCACATGGCTAAGATGGCGATTTACTGCTCCAGCTACGTTAACGGCGTTGCAAGAATCCACACGGAAATTCTCAAGAACGACGTGCTTAACGAGTGGTACGGGCTTTACCCCGAAAAATTCCTCAACAAGACCAACGGTATCACCCCAAGACGCTGGATAGGTCTTTGCAACAAGGAGCTTTCGACAAAGATTACCGAGCTTCTTGGAACTGACGAATGGCTTCGTGATCTTGATAAGCTCAAAGAGCTTGAAAAATACAGCGATGACGGCGCAATTATTGAAAGCTTTATAAAGATTAAAGCGCAGAAGAAGCGTCAGCTTGCAGAATATATCAAGCAAAACGAGGGAATCGAAATCAATCCCGACAGCATTTTTGATATTCAGATAAAGCGTCTGCACGAGTATAAACGCCAGCTTCTTAACGCTTTCTCAATTCTTTATATCTACTTTGGAATCAAGGACGGCTCAATTAAGAATTTCTACCCCACAACCTTTATTTTCGGCGCTAAATCTGCTCCCGGCTATGCCAGGGCAAAGGGTATCATCAAGTTTATAAACGAAATCGGAAAGCTTGTAAACAGCGATCCTGACACAAAGGATCTTCTCAAGGTTGTTTTCGTTCAGAATTACCGTGTAACCTACGCTGAAAAGCTCGTTCCTGCCGCTGATATTTCAGAACAGATTTCTACCGCAGGAACAGAGGCTTCGGGAACAGGCAATATGAAGCTTATGCTCAACGGCGCAGTAACGCTCGGAACCTTTGACGGAGCGAACGTCGAAATCGTCGAAGAAGCGGGCGAGGAAAACAACTACATCTTCGGCGCAAGAGTTGAAGAGCTTGGCGACATTATGAAAAAATATGATCCGAGAGCTGTTGCACAGAAAAACGAAAAAATCGGCAGAGTTCTCAGAACTCTTATCGACGGAACGGTAAGCGACGGGGGCACAGGTATTTTCCGTGAGCTTTACTTTGCTCTTACCGACGGCGCAAGCTGGCACGTTCCCGACCATTATTACCTCCTTGGCGACCTTGAGTCGTACGTTGAGGCTAAGCTCAGGGCTAACGCTGATTATAAGAACGATAAGGCGGCATTTGCTTCAAAATGCTGGAAGAATATGGTGAATGCAGGTAAATTCAGCTCAGACAGAACAATCAGAGATTACGCTGAAGAAATCTGGAAGATTGAAAAGGTGAAATAATGAAAAGCGAAAAGGGTAAAAAGCTTACTGTTCTTGCCGCAATAACAGGACTTGCGGTTATGCTTACTGCGCTTATAATGCTTTTGTGGTTCTTTTCGGGGGTAAATCAGACGGCTCCCGAATTGCCGCCTGTTGACGAGCCTGCCGTGACGGTTGATTCAACCACCTCCCCCGTCGATACGGGGAACGCTCCTAACGAGCCTTCAGAAAACCAAGACAGCCCGTCTCAGACGAATATAACCTCAGACGAAAACACCGAGGCTTCACAGGAAACAATTCCTTCTCAGACGGCTCAGACGAACCCTACCACTCAGCCTTCGCAGACGGCACAGAACACAACAAATCCGACAGGGACAAATCCGCCTGTTGAGAATACTAAGCCTATTCAGACAACTCAGGTTTCTCAGATTCAGCAAAGTAGCTCCGCTTCGCTTGAGGTTTCCTGCGTTGCGTCAGGAAGCTGGCAGGACGGCTCGTCAACCTGTACTCAGATTGACGTCACGGTTAAAAATAACGGCTCAGCTCCCGCTTCAACGTGGGTGGTCGAGCTTTCCGTTCCGTCGGGCGCAGAGCTTTCTCAGGGCTGGAACGGCTCTTATTCCGTCAACGGCTCAACTCTAAAAATCACCCCCTCGGAGCATAATTCTGCAGTTGCGGCTAACTCAAGCGTAACCTGTGGTTTTATTCTTAAAACTCCCGGCTCGTTTACGCCCTCTGAGGTAAAGGTAAACGGCACAGCCGGAACCGTCGATACAAACACAGGAAACAACCAGAACCCCGACAACAATAACAATAACAACAACGGCGACGTTATTCAGACCGTTAACCCCGAAGTGCTTCTTGAAAGATGCGAGGACGCAGTTCAGGGCGACGACTGGCTTTTCACCGACGGCTCAAAGATTTTTGACAAGAACGGAAAACAGGTCTGGATTACAGGCGTGAACTGGTTTGGCTATAACACGGGAACGAATATCTTCGACGGCGTGTGGAACTGCAACCTTGAAAACTCGTTGGCGTCGATTGCCGATCACGGCTTTAACTTCCTTAGAATCCCGTTCTCAGCCGAGCTTATCAACAAATGGGCGGCGGGAATTTATCCTACTGCAAACTTTAACGGCGCACTCAACCCGAAGCTTTCGGGAATGAACAGCCTTGAAATCTTTGACTACGTCGTTACTCTCTGTGAGGCGAACGGCTTAAAGATTATGATTGATATTCACTCCGCCGAAACAAACGCAATGGGACACACAGTGAACCTCTGGTACACGCAGAGCGTCTCAACGGCGCAGTATTATTCAGCTCTTGAGTGGATTACCAAGCGCTATAAAAATAACGATACGATTATTGCAATCGACCTCAAGAACGAGCCTCACGGAAAAGAATACGAGGGAAGCTCAGCGGCAATCTGGAACAACTCAACCTCGCAGAATAACTGGAAATACGTTGCAGAAACAGCCGCGAAAAAGGTTCTTGCAATCAACCCCAACCTACTTATTATGGTTGAGGGAACAGAAATCTACCCGATAAACCCAAAAACCAACAACTTCACCTCAACGAATGCAAAGGATTATTACTATAACTGGTGGGGCGGAAATTTAAGAGGCGTAAAGGACTACCCGATTGACCTCGGAAAATATCAGAATAAGCTCGTTTATTCACCTCACGACTACGGCCCGACGGTTTATAAACAGCCTTGGTTCGAGGGCAATTACACCTACGATTCTCTTATGAAGGATTGCTGGTACGATAACTGGTTCTATATTTATGATAAGGACATAGCTCCGCTTCTTATCGGGGAATGGGGCGGCTTCCTCAAGGAGCCTAACCTCACGTGGATGACTTATATGCGTAAGCTTATAAAGACTTACAATCTGCACCACACCTTCTGGTGCTTCAACGCAAACTCAGGCGACACAGGCGGACTTGTTCTCGACGACTTCACGACCTGGGACACGGCAAAGTATAACTTTGTAAAAGAGGTTCTGTGGCAAGAGGGCGGAAAGTTCGTAGGACTTGACCACGCTATTCCCCTTGGCAAAAACGGAATCACGCTTTCTCAGGCGAAAGGCTTATAAAAAGAAAAATGCTCCTGAAAAATCAGGGGCTTTTTCTTTGGTGACAAGTCGTAAATCACAGAAATTACGGGAAAATTCTTGGTTATTCGACGCCGACGAAAAGAAAAAAGATTTTTTGTAACCAATTTGTCACTATTTGTAACCATTTTGTAATTGACTTTTTTTTAACGAGGAGTATAATTAAAAACAGATACAATTTCGACTGAAATATGACACAGGCGAAAAAATGAAAATTGTTGTGGAGGAAAAACAAAAATGACAAAATCAATTCAGAAAATCATTGCAACCGCATTACTTCCGATTCTTCTTTTCTGTGGCTGTTCTCAGAACGCGCAGACGGATTCGACGGGAACTTCCGCACCTGAAGAACCTGCCGGCACAACGTCTGAAATTTTCCTTTACGATATACCGAAAATCAATGATTACCGCGACGAGTTCGGCGAGGTAATCGACTTTAAGAACTCGTATCTTGATGCTACGGGCGTGTATTATAAGCTTGAAGGCTATACTCATCTTGCGTTTTCTGAAAATAAATCGAAAAATTCCATTGAAAATCCTGAGCTGTTTACAGACGACGAAGATCCTGAGGCACCTTCTCCCGAAAAATCAGATTATTTCAGAGCGAAAATCGGCGATTCCTTCGGTGAGCTTACTCTCAGACAGGCGAGTGTAGCGTATAACCCTGTCAAAGCCACGGATTATATGGAAGCAGGAAATTACCTTATGTATTCGGTTGCGGAGTTTGACGGAGAAATAACCGTCACAGGCTACATTACCGCTAACATAACAAACGATCGGGAATATACGGAAGACGGTGAAATCACCTTTATTCCCGACGGCTCAGCGTGGGAGAAGTACCCCGTTCCGTATCATAAGGGCGGAATCCGTTACATGAAAAACAACGATAGATTTGTTTCTTCCGCACCGATTATAAGCCTTGGTACACTTAACGATTACAACATTGACCTTTCTGCAATTCCCGACGACGGTAGCTTTGCAAAGGTAACTGTCACGATGAAGGATTTATGCTTTATCTACCGTGACACGACTATGGGTGCATGCAAAAATATCGCGATTATAACAGCCGTTTCTGCCTGAGCGAAACTCTGACGAAAAACAAGCCCTTGCCGATGCGAGGGCTTTTTCAGTTGACAGAGCGTTTTTGTTGTGATAAAATTTCAGTAGCGAAAGGGAGGCGGTGGGCTTGCACGAAATAAAATGTCCTGAATGTGGAAAGGTATTTAAGGTCGATGAATCAGGCTTTGAGAGCATTGTCAAGCAAATCAGAAACCACGAGTTTGACGAGGAAATAGCAAAGCGTGAACAGGAATTTGAAAAAAATAAGGAAAACGAAATTGAGCTTGAACGAGAAAGGCTTATAAACAAGCACGCTCTTGCAATTTCGGAAAAAGACCTTCACATAGCTCAGCTAACCGAAAAGCTTGAGCTTCTTGAAAACGCAAAAACCCTTGAAATTTCAAACGCCGTCTCTGAATCCGAGAAGAAATTTTCACAGGCAGAGGGAAAAATCAAGGAGCTTTCTGCTCTTATCGAAAAAAACGAGGCGCAAACAAAGCTCGCCATTAACGAAGCTCTTGCAAGCGCAGAGGAAGAATTTTCCGAGAAAGAAAAGCAATACGAGCGTGAGCTTAAAGAAAAGCAGGACGAAATTGCCTATTATAAAGAGTATAAGCTAAGGCAGTCAACAAAAATGGTCGGAGAAAGCCTTGAGCGCTATTGCGAGGAAAAATTCGAGGAGCTTCGTGCAACCGCTTTCAGAAACGCCGAATTTGGCAAGGACAACGACGCACGCACAGGCAGTAAGGGCGACTATATCTACCGTGAGCTTGACGAGAACGGAAACGAGCTTGTGTCGATTATGTTTGAGATGAAGAATCAGAACGAACAGACTGCCACAAAGAAGAAAAACGAGGATTTTCTCAAGGAGCTTGACAAGGACAGAAACGAGAAAAACTGTGAATATGCGGTTTTAGTGTCGCTTCTTGAGGCAGACAGCGAGCTTTATAATATAGGAATCGTTGATAAATCTCACCGTTATCCCAAAATGTACGTAATTCGCCCCCAGTATTTTATTCAGATAATTTCTCTGCTCAGAAATGCGGCGCAGAATGCGGCAAAGTATAAAGCGGAGCTTGCGCTCGTGAGAAATCAGCATATTGATATAACAAACTTTGAGGACGAAATCGAGGAGTTCAAGAGCGCTTTTTCAAAGAATTATGAAAGCGCAAGCAAGCGTTTTCAGGAGGCAATTTCTGAAATTGATAAAACGATAGAGCACTTGGAAAAGACGAAAAAAGCCCTTTTAAGCTCAGAAAATCAGCTCCGTCTGGCAAACAACAAGGCGGGCGACCTGAGCGTAAAAAAGCTCACGAAAAAGAACCCCACGATGAAAAAGGCGTTTGAGGAGCTTAAAAGGTCTCAGAGCGAATAAAGCCGTTTTTGTGCAACCTCACCAAACCGTTCGTTTCATATTTGTGACTATTTTTTTGAAAAAATGTAATTTCTCTCTTGAAAAAGGGCGGAAAACATGGTAAAATTAATCAGTTTAAGTATCTAGGAATAAACTTTTCACATTAATAGTTTTAATAGTTATTTGGAGGGAATTATGAAGACAAAACTCTTTAATAAAGCGCTTTCGGGGCTTTTGGCTTCGGCGATGGC